>JAYTLW010000249.1:0-4847 GCA_043729025.1 Methylobacter sp. | reverse complement strand
ACAACGCAGAAATTTTATCGGCCCAATAGGTATGAAGATTTCAAAAGCATTGGTTAAGCCTTTTTATACGCTGTTTTTTAAGGATATTCCTGAAGTTGGTCAATTGTTTAACGTTGAGCAGATGATTAAAGACGGCATCGCTTTTGATTTTAATGAATTGCCTGATTATATGGTTGAACGCAGCTGGATTCCTTCATACTGTAAAGCTTAAATAAATACGCTGCTGCCATGAAGAGATCTACTAAGCGTTAATGAGTTGAAATGGAAAATTTCGCAAAAGACTTTGTATCGATTCTGCAATATCTGCTTCCTGGTTTTGTCTCTGCTTGGGTTTTTTACGGTTTAACTTCGTATCCGAAACCCTCTCAGTTTGAGCGGGTTGTTCAGGCAATGATTTTTACCTTATTTACACAGGCCACTATCAATATTGTTGAGTTTATCTTGAAATATATAGGTGGTTATTGGGCAATTGCTAATTGGAACGAATCGTCCAGCCTAATGGGATCAATAATTATAGCGTTGCTTTTTGGCCTTATATTTTCTTATTATGCAAATAACGACAAGCTGCACAAGTATTTAAGGGGGAAGAAGGTAACCCATCAAACATCATATCCATCTGAATGGTTTAATGTTTTTCTTGATCCAACCTTTGTAGTGTTGCATTTTAACGATGAGCGTAGGCTTTACGGATGGCCGATTGAATGGCCATCCGAACCCACCAAGGGCTATTTTGTAATTGTCGATCCTTCATGGCTACTTGATAGTGGGGAAGAGCGACGTATTATTGGAGTTAAAAATATGCTGATTAATGTCAATGATGTTAAGTGGATTGAATTCTTAGAGAAAACTTGGGAGAACAATGATGAAGAAAGAGTCTAATCCGCCGCCGCCTCGGATGCAAGATAACACTAGAACAGAAGCCTTAAATTGCAATCCAACAGCGCCAATGAATGTACGACCAGCGCCGCCGCCGCCGCCGCCAAAAAAAGAGGGTTAACTGTGACTTGCGCTGGATGGGATTACAATCTCGTCCAGTGGTGTTTCGCCTTGAACCTTTCGCCTTGAACCTTTAGCCTGATTTTCTATGTTTTTAATTCCAGATTCCGTAGCCCGTTTCTTTCATCGCATGGCATCGCCGCCGCATTTTTACGCGTTTACCGAGCGATTGATGCCGTGGCTGGTGGTTATTTTCCTGCTGCTAACAGCCGCCGGTCTTTACGGTGGCCTGTATCTGGCACCAGCCGATTACCAGCAGGGCGATAGTTATCGCATCATCTATATTCATGTACCCAGCGCCTGGATGTCCTTATTCATTTATGTGGTGATGGCGGTTGCAGGCGCAATAGGCCTGGTCTGGCGTATTAAATTGGCGGAGATTGTGGCGATCAGCAGCGCGCCGGTCGGCGCCAGTTTTACCTTTATCGCATTGGTGACCGGCTCCTTGTGGGGCAAGCCGATGTGGGGAACCTGGTGGGTCTGGGATGCGCGGTTAACGTCCGAATTGATATTGCTGTTTTTGTATCTTGGAGTCATAGGGCTTTACGGCGCAATAGACGATAAGCGCACGGCGTCGAGGGCCGTGGCTATTTTGGCCCTGGTCGGCGTGGTTAATATCCCGATTATTCATTATTCGGTCGAGTGGTGGAACACACTGCACCAAGGCCCTACGGTAACAAAAATGGATAAACCGTCCATACATGTCAGCATGTTAATACCGCTATTGCTGATGGCGGTATCATTTAAATTTTATTACCTGATCGCGATGTTGCAGCGGGCGCGTACCGAATTGTTGCTGCGTGAACGCAATGCGCAGTGGGTTAAGACTATGGTATCGGAGTTAAAACAATGAACAGCATGCAGGAATTTTTCGCAATGGGCGGCTATGCCTTTTATGTCTGGACTTCTTACGGCCTGACCTTAATCGTGCTGCTCGCCAATATTATTATTCCTGTTATGCAACGCAAACAGTTTTTACGCGCCCTGGCGCTCAAGCAAAAACGGCACTAAAACATGAAACCAGCCAGAAAACAGCGTTTAATGCTGATCGGCCTGATGGTGGTCGGCGCCTCTGTAGCTACCGCATTCGCGCTAAAATCTTTTAATGAAAATCTGATGTATTTTTTTTCGACCACCGATGTCGTAGCGGGCAAGGCGCCCAAAGACACCTTGTTTCGCCTCGGCGGCATGGTGATTAAAGGCTCGGTAGAAAGACCGAATGACGGCTTGATGGTGCGCTTTAAGCTGACCGATTACAGTAAGGAAGTCACCGTCGAATATACCGGTATTTTGCCGGATTTGTTCAGGGAAGGGCAGGGCATCGTTAGCTCAGGCAGATTAAATACACAAGGCGTATTTATCGCCGAAGAAGTGTTAGCCAAACATGACGAAAACTATATGCCGCCGGAAGTGAAAGACAGTTTAAAAAATAAACCAAGCCCAATTACAGGCCAAAATCAATGATTGCAGAGCTGGGGCATTTTTCACTGATTATGGCCTTATGCATGGCTGTTATCTTGGGCGCCTTGCCCATTATCGGAGCATTCAGGGGGCTGGCGGGTTGGGTTGCCGTTGCCAAGCCCGCCGCATTCGGCCAATTGTTGTTTATGGCGTTGGCGTACGGTTGTTTAACCTATAGCTGTTTGACCCATGATTTTTCGGTCAAATACATTGCCACTAATTCCAATACCGCTTTGCCTACCCTGTATTTGATTTCTGGGGTATGGGGCGCGCATGAAGGTTCGTTATTGCTTTGGGCGCTGGTGTTATCCTGCTGGACAGGCCTGGTTGCGTTGTTCAGTCGCGCTATTCCTGATGCTACCGTTGCCCGGGTTTTAGGCGTAATGGGGCTGGTCTCTATCGGTTTTATCCTGTTTTTATTGCTGACTTCCAATCCGTTTGAACGCCTGTTTCCTGCGCCTTTGGAGGGACGGGACTTAAATCCCTTGTTGCAGGATCCCGGCCTGGCGATACATCCGCCTATGCTGTATATGGGCTATGTCGGCTTTTCGGTGGCCTTCGCTTTTGCCATCGCCGCTTTACTCGAAGGCCGTCTGGATGCAGCCTGGGCGCGCTGGTCAAGGCCGTGGACCAACATCGCCTGGATGTTTTTAACTATCGGCATCGCCCTGGGCAGCTGGTGGGCTTATTACGAACTGGGCTGGGGAGGCTGGTGGTTTTGGGATCCGGTCGAAAACGCCTCATTCATGCCCTGGCTGGTCGGCACCGCGCTGATTCATTCCTTGGCCGCCACCGAAAAACGCGGCGTGTTTAAAACCTGGACGGTGTTGCTGGCTATTTTTGCTTTTTCGTTAAGCCTGCTGGGCACTTTTCTGGTGCGTTCCGGCGTGTTGACCTCGGTGCATGCCTTTGCCAGCGATCCGGCAAGAGGTCTGTTCATCCTGATTTTCTTAGGCATCGTGGTCGGCGGTTCGTTACTGCTGTATGCGATACGGGCGCCTTATGTTAAAAGCAGCGCAAGTTTCGAGTTGGTGTCCCGAGAATCGGCGATATTGCTGAACAATGTATTACTCGTGGTAACCGCCGCCAGCATCTTGCTGGGCACCTTGTATCCCCTGGTGATAGACGCCTTGGGTTTAGGCAAGATTTCCGTCGGCCCCCCTTATTTTAATGCGGTGTTCATTCCGTTAATGGCTCCGCTGGCGATTGCCGTGGGTTTAGGCATGTTGTTGCGCTGGAAACGAGACAATATCAACGTGATTGCATTGCGGCTGCGCTGGATTGTTTTAGCCTGTGTCTCCGTCGGATTGCTGATTCCGTTGATCATGCCGTTTTATTCCTGGGGCGCGGTGTTGGGATTGACGCTGGCATCGTGGACGATTGCGATTACCGTGATGTCTTTTGTTGACCGCATGGGAGTGCAGGGCTTTTCCTGGCAACGACTGCAAAGCGTACCGGCCGGTTTTTACGGCATGACCGTGGCGCATCTAGGCATAGCCGTATTTGTGATCGGCATTACCCTGACCTCGGTGTATAGCGTCGAAAAAGATGTGCGAATGACGCCCGGCGACACCCTGGACATGTCCGGCTATATCTTTGAATTTCACGGCGTAAAACAAAACCAGGGGCCTAACTATATCGCCCAACAGGCTTTTGTCACCGTCAGTTACCAAGGCAAACAGGTGGCCAAACTGGAACCGCAAAAACGGGTTTATCAGGTGCAAAAAATGCCGATGACCGAGGCGGCTATCGATGCCGGATTGTTTCGGGATTTGTTTGTTGCGATAGGCGAGCCGCTGGGCGATCAGGGCGCATGGAGCATGCGGGTTTATTACAAGTCATTCATCCGCTGGATTTGGCTGGGCGCGTTGTTCATGGCGGCGGGTGGATTGATCGCGGCTTGTGACAGACGCTATAAAACACCATCACCCAGTAAAAAGGCGAATGAATTCGCCCCCACAAATGCTTAAATACCTCCTCCCCTTATTATTGTTCATCGTCTTGGCGGTATTTCTGGCGCTGGGCTTGAACCTTCATCCCGGCGAGATTCCATCGCCCTTGCTCAACAAAGCTGCTCCGGCATTTTCTGCCCCTAAGCTGCAATCGCTGGAACAAAAATTATCCCCGGCCGATTTAAAAGGCAAAGTCTGGCTGTTTAATGTCTGGGCATCGTGGTGTGTCTCCTGCCGTTCCGAGCATCCGGTGCTTAACCAATTGGCCAAAACCAAAGCCGCCATTATTGTCGGCTTGAATTATAAAGATGAGCCGGAAGCGGCACTAGGTTGGCTGGCTAATCTGGGCAATCCTTACGATGTCAGCATCATGGATCAGGATGGGCGCATCGGCATAGACTATGGCGTTTACGGGGTGCCGGAAACCTTCGTCATCGA
>JAYTLW010000248.1:0-3909 GCA_043729025.1 Methylobacter sp. | reverse complement strand
AGTCGGAGCCAATGTTATCTTTGAATTTGAGCTGACGGAAAACAGATGTTTTTCGACTGATTGCGCCGCCGTATTTCCCGCCGAAAGCCGAGATGTCACGGCTAAAACATTTGTTTCAATTCGTCGTTTAGTGCCTCCCCCGGTTTTGCATGCTCTCTATTCCTGAGCAATCGCTACGCGCTGATCAGATTCTAGTGCTACAAGTGCCTTATCCCGATGCGCTGGTGATTGTCGAACCCAGTGAGGATAAACGTAAAACCATGCACGGTGAGGCGGATTATTCCAGGCTGTTGGTGAAGCTGTACGAGGACATCGTCAAGTTTGATGAAATCACCATTTCTCACCGTTATCCGACCCGAATCAACGGGCATTACATTATTGATCCGTCGCCGATTCCGCGTTATGACGTACCCAAGCTGCACGACTCCAAGGCGTTGATTCTGTTCGGTGCGGGGCGTGAGAAAAAAATCTACGCTGTTCCACCCCATTGCCGCGCCGAGCCGTTGGCGTTCGATGACGTACCGTTCCGCATTGAAGATTTTACTGATAGTCACGGTGAGCGACGGGCGTGTAAGCAATGTGGCTCTAGGGCAAGCTTTTTGGATGAGTTTATTGATGAACAAGGTGAACGGGTTTATCAATGTTCCGACAGTGATTATTGCGAACAGCAGCAGGAGTGCGCACATGGATAAGATTCTGGAAGTCAAAGGCTTGTCGCAAGTCTATGGAAAAGGCTGTGATTTATGTTTCACCAGTACGGGTGCCGAGTTTGAAACCAATATCTGCCCGCATTGCGGCAGTATTGTTGCACTACATGATTTGAGCTTTGATCTCTACAAAGGTGAAATTCTAGGCATCATGGGCGAGGCGGGGAGCGGCAAATCAACAGCGGTCAAGTGCCTGTATTTTGATCAAATGCCTTATAGCGGCAGTGCTATTTTTTTTGATGACACCGAGCAGAAGCATTTATTCAAGCTCAATCCTGCACAACGGCGAAGTTTGCGTAATCATCGTTTCGGCATGGTTTATCAAAATCCCAATTTGGGGCTTAATTTCGATATATCGGCGGGGGGCAATATTGCCGAACGGTTATTGATGAGTCAAGTGATGAATTACAGCGAAATTCGCGAACGCGCCCGTGAATTGTTAGCGCGTACCGAGGTGCTGACCGCGCGTATGGACGAACTGCCTAAAAATTTTTCAGGTGGCATGCAGCAACGGGTGCAAATTGCTAAAGCACTCGCCACGCGTCCGCCATTATTGTTTTTGGATGAGGTCACTACGGGCTTGGATTTATCGGTGCAGGCAAAAATTCTGGATTTGATTCTGGAAATCCAGTCAGAACTGAACACTGCCATGATCGTAGTGACCCATGATTTAGGCGTGATTCGACTCTTGGCGGGACGTACCTTAGTGATGAAATACGGGCGTGTGATTGAAAGTGGGCTGACCGACCAGATTCTGGAAGACCCGCAACACGCCTACACCCAACAACTGGTCGCTTCAGCGTTATAAGGAACAGAGGCATGGTCAACAAACCGTTATTAAGCGTGGAGAATCTGTCCAAAACATTTTTTCTGCACGAACAACACAAAGTCATTCCGTCCTCTTCGCAGGTCAATCTCACCGTGTATTCAGGCAAATTGACCGCGTTAATCGGCCCTACCGGTGCTGGCAAATCGTCGGTGCTAAAAAGCATTTACCGGACTTATTTACCCAGCAGCGGACGATTGTTGTACGAAACAGCTGCGGGTGGAATCTTGGACTTAGCGCTAGCCTTAGAGCATCGCATTCTGGAATTGCGGCGTGAGGAAATCGGTTTCGTCACCCAGTTTTTGCATATCTTGCCACGGCAAAAAACCCTAGATGTAGTGGCCATGCCTTTATATCGGCAAGGCATTAATAAGCAGGAAGGGCGGGCGCGGGCAGCTGAATTACTGGCGGAATTGAATATTCCCGAACGCTTATGGGAAGTGCCGCCTGCGACTTTTTCCGGTGGCGAAAAACAACGGGTGAA
Source organism: Methylobacter sp. (assembly GCA_043729025.1). Taxonomy (GTDB): domain Bacteria; phylum Pseudomonadota; class Gammaproteobacteria; order Methylococcales; family Methylomonadaceae; genus Methylobacter_A. The sequence goes on along the minus strand of JAYTLW010000248.1, from coordinate 1,892 downwards.
TCTAGCTCGCGGTTTGATTGCCTCGCCCCGACTGCTGTTGCTGGATGAGCCGACCGCCAGTCTGGACGCCGAAACCACCGACCGCGTGGTGGCGCTGATTCAACGCAAAAAGGAACAAGGTGTCGGCATGTTGGCAATTTTTCATCATGCCGATCTGGTTAAGCGCATGGCGGATGAGGTTGTTGAATTAAGCGTTCCAGAAGCAGGCGGCTGATGTGTAGAAAGCTTTTGTAGGGTACGCATCGCGTACCTTTATGAAAGTATCGAGTTACCCGAAAGCCTTGAAAAGGTACGCGATGCGTACCCTACATAATTCCACATAGAGTCATGAATTTTTGGAGTCATCATGAATTATTTAGTTACCAATGCGCGTCTGGTGTTAACAGATGCCGTTATTGAACATGCGTCGTTATTAATAGAAAATGGCCGCATCGCCGCCATTAACCCAAGCGATGCTAATGCCGAACAAAAAGTCGATTTAGGCAACCGTTACTTGCTCCCCGGTTTGATCGATCTTCATGCCGATGCCTTGGAGAAAGACATCGAACCCAGACCTAATGTGCATTTTCCACTGGAGTTCGCCATTGCCCAAGCCGACAAGCGCAACGCCGCAGCGGGCATTACCACGGTGTTTCATTCACTGTCGTTTGCCAATGCTGAATTGGGGCTGCGTAATAATGCGATGGCGGCCGACATTGTGCGTGCCCTTCATGCGTTTAACGGCAAAGGCTTGGTTGATAACCGTGTGCATACGCGCTACGAAATCACCGATCCGACCGCGCTGCCGATATTAATGGAATTACTGGATGAAGATGCGGTGCATTTGCTGTCCATTATGGATCATACACCGGGGCAGGGGCAGTTTAAGGATATGCGTGCCTATCAGGATTATTTGCAAAAAAGCTATCAAAAAACCGCTGCCGAAACGCAGGCACTGATAGACGACAAATTAGCGCAAGCAGAAGCCGCGCAAATCAGAGTCAGGCAATTGATTAAACACGCGCACAGCAAAAAGGTTCACGTTGCCAGTCATGATGATGATTGCCCCGAAAAAATAGCCGAAATCAAAGGGCTGGGGGTGCATATCAGCGAATTCCCTATTAATCTGGACACTGCCCGCTGTGCGATTGAACAAGGCATGAACACCATTATGGGTGCGCCAAATATTCTGCGCGGCAAAAGCCAAAGCGGCTCAATGAAAGCGCAAGATGCGATTGAACACGGTGTAGCGACTTGTTTGTGTTCGGATTACACGCCCGCTAGTTTATTGACGGCGGTGTTTATATTGGAACAGCGCGACGTATTGCGCTTATCGGAAGCGGTAAAACTGGTCAGCCTGAATCCAGCCCAAGCATTGGGGCTTAGTGATCGTGGCGAAATCGCGGTTGGTAAACGCGCCGATTTGGTATGCGTTGATTTTGTCGATACTTATCCGCAAGCACGGCAAACCTGGGTGAACGGCAAGCTGGTATATCAGGCTTTGTACGGGGGTATTTAATGCGTCAGGGACAACTGTTTTATGTCATCGGCCCTTCAGGTTCGGGCAAGGATACGCTGATGCAGTATGCCCGCGAGAAACTGGGCAGTGCGAAATGTGTTTTTGCACACCGTTATATTACCCGTCTGCCTGAGTTGGTAGGTGAAAACCATATTCATTTGAGCGAAGCGGAATTCGCCGCTAAAGAAAAGCAAGGCTTTTTTGCGATGCAATGGGACAGTCACGGACTGCGTTACGGCATCGGCAAGGAAATCAATTTATGGTTGGCGCAAGGCTTTAATGTGGTTGTCAACGGTTAGCCTCTTCCAATGATAAATGAGTCTGAAGGAGCTCTGTATTTCTAACGGTTGTGAGTCTGACAAGCGCTTAAACCTCGTTCATGATAGGAGGATGA
>JAYTLW010000247.1:0-10191 GCA_043729025.1 Methylobacter sp. | reverse complement strand
TAACCCGTAGGGCTTCGGGCAGGATAGCCCGGAGTGAATCCATGCCGGAATGACGATTCTGAAAACAGTAATCATATAATCTAACAAAGTAGAATTAGGGGCAAAAATAAAATGCCACAGATTCGCAGATTATAAAATAGCTTCACTGACTAATCTGTGCATCTGTGGCAACAAAACATTCCTTTAATTAAAGGTAGAGCCCGGTGTGCCCGGCAGTACCGGCATTTTCTGTTTAGGAAATTCCCCGGTCAAACCATTCAAAAAAGCCACAATATCGGCGACTTCTTCCTTGGTTAAATCCTTGCCCAATTGCAGTTTGGCCATCAAGCTCACCGCTTTGTCCAGGGTTTTGACCGAACCATTGTGAAAATAAGGCGCCGTCAGCGCGATGTTACGCAAAGTCGGCACTTTAAATAAATGCTCATCTGCCTGGTTTTTGGTGACTTCCGCCAAACCTTTATCCTTGCTGATGTGATACTGCGCTTCAAAATAGCCATTGGGAATCACAGGAAACTTCTGGAACATGCCCGGGCCGTTAAATGCCGGGCCGCTATGGCAATGGGTGCAACCCAGTTCCGCGACTTTTTCCATGCCGCGCACTTGTTGCGCCGATAAGGCAGACTTATCGCCGGAAACATAACGGTCATAAGGACTATTAGGCGTAATCAAGGTTCTTTCGTAAGCCGCAATCGCTTTGGTTGCATTGTCTTTGGAAATGGTATCCTTGCCGCCGAAAGCCTGCTCAAACGATTTTTGGTAACCTTCTATCGATTGCAAACGAGCTACGACCTCATCCCAGCTTTTCATGCCCATTTCAATGGGATTAGTCACCGGGCCCGCCGCCTGCGCTTCCAGACTCGCCGCCCGGCCATCCCAAAATTGGACGGTATTAAACGCAGCATTCCAAACGGTCGGCGCACTACGGCCGCCTGTTTGGCCATTAACGCCCATTGAATTCGGCCTGTTATCTTCACCGCCCAGCATGGTGTTATGGCAGGAGGAACAGGAAACCGTACCTGTAGAAGACAAACGCGGGTCATGATAAAGCATTTGACCCAACTCAACTTTGGCAGGCGTAGTAGCATTATCAGCTGGTGCCGGAGCTTCTGTTGGTAATGCATCCCAAGCCGAAGCCACCGAAACCGTACTTGCTAACGCCAACGCTGCAACCAGCGAACGAATTTTAAACATACTATCCTCCTAATTGTTATTAAATATTATTAATGCGGGGAAACCTAAATGGCTCGTAGGTTGAGTCAGCGATAGCGTAACACAACACCTTCAAGCGGCAATTGTCGGGTTCCGCAATCGCCAACCCGGCATCCGATAGGATTGTAAGTTATGAAGCAGGCAAGGTACAACGAAATTTCCCGCGATTGAATTTGTCCCCTTTAGTGGCGAGTTTATTTGCACCTATGAGTTGAATCTAAGCATGTTTATCACGCATGGATTTTGATTATTGCAATTCCCATGACCGCGTATAAATCAATGCATTCGCCCCATAAACTCAACATGGCGGAACACCAAGTCGGCGCTAATAACGATCTCGTCAGGAGTGAACCCCTCCGGCATTCCGAGGAGCAATTCATTGGTAATAGCGAATTTAAGTTTTGCTTGAGCAGAGGCGCGATCACGTAAGTTGTTCATTTCCTGTTTCCGAGCTGCCAGCATCAAAAGCAGCGCAATAGAAACATTCTTGATTTTCTCTCGATCCGCTTTACTTAGCTTGATCTTGTTTTGGCAGAGTAGATCGAACACGGCGAGTTGTTCTTCATTTTCCAAGCCTTCGCGGATGTAACGCTCTTCTTCTTGATCCAGCGTGTCATAAAAGCGCATCAACTTTTCGAAAACACGCTGGATTTCAGCTTCATCTTTGTCGCGGTTGTATTCCGCTACGATGTCGAGATAGCGCTGATAAAAGTCCACTCGCGCCGGATTTTTAGCAATCATGCTTGCCAAGCGTGCTTCAATTTTTTCTTTAAGCGTCAATGTCGCTTTTTGCTTTAAAGGGCTCTTGGCAAACTCGGCGCGTAGCCGTTCAAAGTTAATGTCGGAAAGATCATACTGTTTGGATTCCTGGCGTACCGCATTTGTTTCACATTTTGCAGCCACAGCATCATCGACTACCGCATGCAACTCCTGAAGAATACCGCTGATGTCCACCTTGCTACTCGGCATTTGCAGGCGGTTATAAATAGCTGTAAGGGCATTTTCTTCTTCATCGTAGTTAAACAATCCGGCATTTGGGAACAAACCACGAAAGCGATCTGCTATGTCCTCACAGAGCACCTGATAGGTTTTTTTGCTTTCTTCATCGCAACAAACTGCGTTCTCGGCCAACAGTAATTCCTGATGCTTATCGAATCCCTCTGCTTCAATCAGTTTGTCCAGGTCATAGCCGACACCCAATAAATGTATTCTGGCTTTGAGGATCGCCCCAGCATATTCAGCCAATGCCTGCGTCTCGTCGAGTAAGGGATCAACAGCCGGCCCCCCCGCATCACCTTGAGCAAAAGTCGCCAAAGCTTTACGTAGACTTTTGAGCATGCCGTTATAGTCGATCACCAAACCGTTTTTCTTGTTGGCTGCCACGCGGTTTACCCTGGCGATAGCCTGCATCAAGGTATGGCCCTTCATCGGCTTATCCAGATAGAGCGTCGCCAATGATTTCACGTCAAATCCTGTCAACCACATCGCGCAAACAATCGCGATACGGAAAGGATGCTGACTATCCTTGAAGCACTCTTCCAGACTACGGCCAGCTATGCCATTACTGATCAATTCACGATGCGGCCGCACATCAAGTCCCCAGTCTTTAAAATCTTGCACTTCGTTTTGTTCCGGGCTAAATACCGTATACATTTGGGTTTCGTGCATCCAGGCTACATGTGCCCGTAAGCGTTCCACAAAAGGACTAGCCTCCTTTCCGGATTTGGCCAGGAGTGCTTCCTGATAGACAAGACTGGCTTCCAGTTCCTCTGTCTTCGCTGCCCAGCGAGTTTTAATCAGCGCATACATACGGACACAGGTCACTTTATCAATGCAGACAAACATCGACTTTGAGTTGCCTCCATATTTAATCGCTTCACCCGGTTTAGTTAACGGCTCCATTAAGCGCCAACGCTGGTGAAAGTGTTCGACAAAATCGTTGGCAATATCGCCTAAATGGCTGTCAGACGTCAGTACCGGATAATCACGCGCCAATTGCCGATAGAGTTTTTCTTCCTGCTCTGGGGTCAGTTCACCATCCGCTTTGGCTGCATCAATACGTTCTTCGATGCGCCGATTCAAGTCGGCATCGATAATCTGTAGTTTCTCTCCGCGATTTTCATAATACAGCGGCAAAGTTGCACCATCAGCCACCGCACGTTGAAAGTCGTATACCGAAACATAATCGCCAAACACTTGGCGAGTTACTTGCTTTTCAGGACCATCAATCAGCGGCGTACCGGTAAAACCAATAAACTTTGCGTTTTGTATGGCCTTACGCATGTTCAAGGCCAAACGGCCATATTGAGTACGGTGCGCCTCATCAGACACCACAATGATGTCGTCGCGAAGGCTCCAGTTTTCTTTGACCTGCTCGTGGAATTTATGGATCAGGCTGAACACATAGCGGCGATTTTGGTCTTTTAGCAAGCGTTGCAGACTATCACCATTGCGGGCTTTATCGCCTTTGTTAGTAGCCGCGCCGCAGTTAACAAAAGTGCCATAGATTTGTGCGTCCAGCTCTTTGCGGTCAGTCATCAGCACAAAAGTGTAGCGTGCCGACACCTTGCGATGAATTTTTTGGCAGAAAAACACCATCGAATAACTCTTGCCACTGCCTTGCGTATGCCAGAACACCCCCAAGCGGCCAGCCGCCACGTTGGGGCTATTGCTTTGCAGATTAGCGATAGCGAGGTTTACACCCAGATACTGATGATTACGTGCGACGATTTTCACAACGCCTTCGCTGCTATCAAACAACGTGAAGTTTTCCACTATATCCAACAAGTTTTTCTTGCTGCACATACCTTCCAACAAGATGGGCAGTAGTGGCTTTTTTGGCGGTTCATCAGCTTTAGGTGCCGGGTCTACATCGGCTTCTGTCAGTCTCTTCCAGCGATAGAAGTGATCCCAGCCATTACCCAGCGCACCAAAACGGGCATCTACACCGTTAGATACAATCACCAAGGCGTTGTAATGAAACAGCTGCGGAATGGTATCTTTGTTGTCGCGATAATTATCGTCGAACGCAGCCTTTAGACCCTTGTCGTGGCGCTTTAATTCGATAAACACTAACGGCAAACCATTTACAAAACCGACAATGTCGCAGCGTCTATCCCACGAGGTGCCTTTTACCCACAGCTCCCGAACCGCCAGAAAGTCGTTATTGTCGGGCTTGTCAAAATCGATCACCCGCACCCGCTCATCACTCTCGCCGTCGGCTGACTTGACCTTAACCGGTACCCCGTCGCGCATCAGCTTCCACTTGGCCTCGTTGTGCTGAAGCATCGACTTGGTTGGGTCGGCATCCAGCAATGCTTCCATGGCAGCCACCAGTGCTGAATCAGGCAGTTTGGGGTTAAGCTTCTTTAGCGCGACGTTTAACTCGCGGGTAAGCACGACTTCCGACCTATCCTTGCGCCCCAGTAGCGAGTCCGGGCCATAGGTTTCACTGTCAAAGGCATAGATCGAGCGCCATTTCAGTGTCTTTTCGAGAAACGCGGCAGCGGGTTCTTGAACAAGTAGATCTTCGGAGTAATCGCGTCGGGACATAGTGGGTTACACGGCCAGTTGGCCGGACATTAGTTTGGGGAGTAAGGCGTCGCGAGCTTCTGCCAATAACTTATTTTGCAATTGTAGGGCTAATACTTGATCCATGATTGAATCAACCATCTCTGAAAACTGCTGTCGAATACATTCATCTGGCACAAGAATCTTGTGCTCGTCCAAGGCACTTTTTCTTATGTGCTGCATGGTGGCACCTACAGATTGCCCTCGCAAAATAGGAATGGCTTCTTCCAGTGCTAATCGCAAAAATCGTTTAAAGAAAACAAGATTGGGAACGACCTTAAACAAATGTTGATTCAACAGAGCTGGCCCTTCTGACCACTCATTCACCAGCAATGTTGCAGACCAAGAAAATAGCAAATCTCCCGTGTCAATTTTGTTACGATTAGGAACTAATTCACCAGAATTACGAGGCGTCCTTGCTGAAACTCCATCACGTAATTCTGGAATTTTGACTACTGGAAAGCCTTCATCCTCTAAGTGTGCTGGTTTAAATGCAAAGCCATTGATGAAATCTGCCACCACGGATAGCGGCTGCCAACTCCACCCATCCGGTACTCCATTAATTAATTTTACTTGCCCATGACCGGGGAAGCGGAGCTTGACGAACCACTCGCGGTACAACAGCCGAGCCGACTCTTCGAACAAGGCGATGCGGCGGCGGTTGTTTTCGATGAGGCCATCGTAGGCCGCTAATAATTCAGCCACTCTATCTTGCTCATCAATTGGCGGCAATTGAAACTCAAAGCTGGCAATATCTTTGCCACTGATATGCGGGATATTTGCGCCAGTTGTGATTCGTTCGATATGTGCCACGAAGGACGGAGCAGAAAGCGCATAGCGTAGGTAGTTCGTTGAAGCCTTTTGGGGTATGCCGCGAATTCGAGCAACACGTTGAACGAGCAAGCACGGAAGGTCTTGCTCATTGATCCAGGCGAGCTTCAGCCCACCACCGACGATGGGACGATCCATTGCTAGGATCACGTCGTTCGTCTGGAGTTGGTAACGCGCCAAATCATCATAGGCATCGTTGCGCCACTTCATGGCCTTATCGCCCCAACGAATGTAGCCTTGCTGAACGTTGTCGCCTCGCACCAGTTTCACGCCGTCTTCGGATGCGTCAAGGAATTGCTGGCTCTTGAACGCAAAGCCTACCAACATGTCGGCAATGTCGCCTAGCTTTGTCATCTCTCGTTTCATTAAATAAGCCAAGCCCCACGAATAACATCTCCAAGTTGAAGTTCTCGCCAACTCATGCCGACATCTCCGCAAAGCGGTTTGGGCGAATAAATTCGCCCCTACAAATTGGAGCCAGTTTGTGTTGTGTGTAGACAACCATCAAAACCCGCCTCGTTGTAGGGGCGAATTTATTCGCCCATAACGAAGGCAAACGATAAAAAAGCGTTTCGCGCCACTCGCAAATCAATGTCAAAGCCATATCGCATCCCACAATGAATAATCTCCAATTTTTTCAACCAACCCCGCCCGTAATGGATTGGCGACGATGTAGCGGGCAGCACTTTGAATATCCTCTTCATCGCGTAGCGCGTGATCATAATAACCTTTTTGCCATACCGTGCCGTGTTGTCCATGGCATTGATTGATGGCGTGTGCCGAGCGTGCTTTGAGCCGTTTCATGGATTCCGAGAGCGTCATTTGCTCACCGAGTTGAAATAACCAGTGCAGATGATCCGGCATGATGACCCAGGCCAGACTGTTCAAGATACCATCCTCATGCAGTTTACGCATTTCAGTTACAACAAGCCTGGCGTCGGTGAAATCACGAAATAGCGGCAGGCGATTATGCGCACAAAGCGTGACATGGTAGGCATGGTGGGCGAGCGAAATGCGACCCTTTAGGAGATTATCGCGAGGCATAGGTGAATTGGGCGAATGAATTCGCCCCTACAAGATTGAATAATGTCATCCCAATAACTCCTCAAAGCGGCGGCCAATACGTTCGGTTAGCTGCATCGCCTTGTCGTTAAGCTCTTTCAATTCGCTATGAATTTCTATCATTCGAGTCATGAAAACTTCATCGTCTTCTTCATCCAGACTTAAAGCTACACCCACATAGCGCCCCGGCGTCAACGAATAATCGTTATCGGCAATATCTGCTCGCGTAACCTGTTTACACAAGCCGCCAATATCAACATAAACCCCATCAGGAAAACGGCTGAGCAGCCAATGGGCTTGATGGATAAAGTAGGCGGTGCGTTTTAGAACTTCGTGGCTTAAGTCGCGCACGGTAAGCGCTTCTCGCTTTTTTACATCACGCGGTTGCAGAGCTTTTTTTGCATCACGGCAGGATTCAACATCAAATGAAGACCAGAGGCGCGCACGACATTGTTTTTCGGCAGTGTCTAACAGTTTAAGCCATGCTTTATGACGTGCTTCGACCGAGTGCAGCGCCGCTTTGATAGTCGGTTGCAATGCTTCGAGTTGAACTTGCAGGTTTTGCTTGGCAGCCAAATCAACGGCAGTTCTGATCTGGGAACGAACCTTAGCGGCTTGCTCCAGCAAGGTGGTTACGCTTAACTCCCAGGCAGTTGATTGAATTTGAGCCTCGGCCACTTGCGCACGAAAGTCAGACAACACAGCATCTTCCAGGGTTTGTTCATCAGCCAGTTTGCCGCGCACGGTTGCCAATGCTTCAGAGTCTTCGGTGGCCTTGGACAGTTTAACCAATGCGCACGAAAGCTTGGCGACGGTAGCCGCATCACTCTGCAAACGCTCGGGGAGCTTATCCAACCAGTCTCCTACGCTATTCTGATAATGGCTGAGCAGGTCAATAAACTTGCCTTGCTCACCTCGATACAGCCAGGTAATCGCGGTAAGGTTGGCGAGTTGTTCGTCAGTAAAAACGTGCGAACGAGCCGAAACCACCGTGTAGACGTTACGGGCATCGATCATCAATACCTTATCAAGCGTCTGTTCGGTTTTGCCTTTATCAAAGAACCACAGGGTACAAGGCAGGCTGCGGGTGTAGAAGAACTTGTTGCCGATGGACATCATCACATCTACATGGCCGGTTTCTACCAGCTTTTGGCGGATTTCTTTATCTTTATTGCCGGCATCCGAGGCGCTGGAAGCCATGACGAAACCGGCGCGACCTTGGTCATTTAAATAACTGTAGAAGTATTGCAGCCAAAGACTGTTGGCATTGGAAATGGCCTCGCCATCATCTTTCTTTTTGCTTTTACCGGCCGTGCCCGGCAGACCAAAAGGCAATCGATTACCTACACCGACATGTCCTTTAATCTTGTTGAGCTGTACACCATCGACGTTAAACGGTGGATTAGCCATTACAAAATCACACAGTCCGAGCAATTCATGTTGGTCTTCGTAAAAGGTATTACCAATCTTGATTTGGCCTTCCAAACCATGCACAGCCAAGTTCATCCGTGCCAGTTTACTGTTTAAATCGGCTTTTTCCTGACCATAAAAGATGATGTCTACATCGTTAGTGTTTTTATGACGGGCATCTTCGATAAAATGACCTGTCTGCACAAACATACCCGCAGAGCCACAGGCTGGATCGAGCACCGTGCCATGATCGGGTTCTATGACGTTGACGATCATTCGAACCAAGCTGGGCGGCGTAAAAAATTCACCGCCTTCTTGCGCACCGCTCATCGCGAATTGGTTAAGGAAATATTCGTAGATACGGCCAAACACATCGCCTTTAGCCTTGGCGAGCACGGGACTATTAAAAATCTTAATCAGTTCAGCCAGCAGGTCAGGCTCAAAACCAACATAGTCTTTAGGCAAAGCGCCTTCCAGCAGTTTTTTGCCATGCTGATCGGTGACTTCATTTTCAATCGCCACCATCGCATCGCGAATGTTGGCACCCAAAGTCGTACTTTGCGGCAAGCTGGCCAGAGTGTCATAACGACTCTTTTCCGGCAGATAGATGGCGGCCTTGCCACTAAAGCCAAGTTTGATCAGACCTTCCCGCACTTCACCGGTAGCGCGAGCCGGAATCGCCGCTTCGACTTCAGCCAGCAAGGCATTGAATCGAGTGGTGGCATGACGCAGGAAGATAAGTCCCAGCACTGGCATAGAGTATTCAGTTGCGGTGAGTTTGGAGTTGGCACGGAGCTGGTCGGCCGCCTCCCAAAGATCGTCTTCGAGTTGTTTTAATTCTTGGTAATCAATCATTCTTTATAGTTTTTCTGTGTGTACTGTCTGCTTTAGGGACTAAAATTACTTAGTAACGTGCATGAAATAACTTGGGCGTCTGTAGGGGCGAATTCATTCGCCCTGGGCGGATAAATCCGCCCCTACACATCATACAAAGTTTTAAGTTGCTCAAGTTATTTCGTGCATGTTCCCTAAATGTCACTGTAGTCAGTTTGTGGGCCAATGACTGACAAAGTCAAATGAGAGCTGTCGATGGTGTTTGATCGATAGTAGGTAGATGGTCTCATCGTAGTGTGCGTACAGTACCAGATAATCGGACAGCAGGTCCTCACGCAACTCTCCATTACGTAACTTAGCTTGCAACGCCGTAACGGCATTGATCACTTCGATAGACTTAACCGGACGCGCCAAGAACGACAGTCCCATGTCTGGAAATCGCTCAAGATTAGGGATAACGTTAAAGAGCAACTCATCCAGCAGCATGTCGTAGGCATGCTGTGCCTCGGCTTCTACAAGGAATGCCTCTATGCTTTCGAGGTTGCGTTCGAAGTTGGCAGTGAGCTGTACGATAGTTTTCGTTGTCACGCTAAATCCCCGCTTTCAGGGTTAAGCGCTACGACGGGTATTCAACCGCTGGATGGTTTCACGGGCATCTTGCACACGACCAGCCGAAATATCATCCAGTCCTTTGCTGGCTTCATCGATCAACAGCAGATGGATGCGTTCACGCTCCAACTGGTGATAGTAGTCAAGACGTTTGGTGTCGATCAGTGCGACATAGCTTTCGCCATTCTTGGTGATGATCTTCTCGGCACCGGCTTTGACCTGCTCAGCCAGTTCAGAAAGGTTGGCGCGTGCCTGAGAGAACGGCACCACGTCGCTTGCAGAAATTCCCATAAACACCTCCTTTATTGCACAAATAGTGCAAGATTTTGTACATTATATGACAAACAGTAGTAGGCGATAATTATTTCGATTAAGGTCAATGGTGCAAGCATTGCGCTGCCGATCTGAACCTAAGAGACTGTCCGAGAATAGCTAAGTCAAGAGCATTACTTGACATTAACTCACTCACGCCAAGCTTATTATACATGCCGGCAACCAGTCCTAAGTGTCAGTAGCTTGCTGATTATGGTGGTTTGGTCAATCAATGTCATCTATGCGCTGTTTTATTAAGGGAGGCGGAAATTACAAACATCCCACAGCGCAGAAAGCGGCAGAGCCCTGGGAACGCCGAGCCCCAGCTCGGCTTCTCCATCTTCAATCGTCTGG
>JAYTLW010000246.1:0-2360 GCA_043729025.1 Methylobacter sp. | reverse complement strand
GGTAATTCGACAAAGAGCTGGAAGCCGACTCTGAAACCCTTTACCATACCGCCTCCAGGCGGGGTGTCTTAAGTCCCGCCTGCTTTGATTTCTAACCCGACATAGCTCTGTTTTCAGAGTTATGTGCTGAAAGGACTAAATATGAGCAGTAACATTATTATCGAACACAACCCTGATGCAGTCCGTTTGAGTGAGCTGGGCGTATCCCAATGGCCAACCTGGTCGAAGGAAGTGTCGATATTTCCTTTCACCTTTGACGATCAGGAAACAGCTTACATACTTGAAGGCGAATGCGTGATCACGCCGGATGACGGCAGCGCGCCGGTCAGTTTTACCGTGGGCGATTTGCTGGTTTTCCCGGCCGGGCTGTCGTGTACTTGGGAAGTCAAAAAAGCGTTGAAGAAGCATTATTCGTATGATTGATAGACAAATCATAATTATAAATTAGGGTCGTTTTATTTTCGGAGTTGAATCCGCCTAATTTTTATTCTTGGCGTCGCGCCTGGTTTTAAATATAACAACAGAGAAGAAAAATGAACTTGAAAAAATCCGCATTACCAATCTCCTTAATGCTAGCCCTATTGCCTATTATCGGCCATGCCGCCGCCTGTACCCGTGCTGACTTTACCGGCACTTGGCGAATATATTTTCCCGAAGGTAATTCAGCCGGTCGGTGCACGCTCATCATGCCCAAAACAGGAACAACAATATCCACCAGCTCTTCTTGCTACCTGCCAGGGGTGGTTACTTCCACTCCACTCAGAGGCAACCTGACCCTGTTCACAGATTGCCATGTAACTGGAACCGTAACCGAAGGCGGTCAGAAGAGTACTATTGACGCTTATATCAGCAGAGGTAAAGACAGTATTTCCGGTATGGGCTGGAGCGGTCTAGAGGGCGGACCTTTTTCAGGGGTAAGGCAATAACATTGATCAAGGCCGTAGTTGGGTAGGTTGGGTTAACAGCTTTATCGTTAACCCAACAAGTCCATGAGTCATAAATGTTGGGTTGCCCAAAAGACGGCAACCCATTTAGATTTATTAGGGTACCGGTAGTTATCAACCTTCAACAGTGATCAGGTCGCCGCGTTTCACCCAGCCGGGCTCTAAGACGCGCGCATACACGCCTACACTGGGCAATTCTTTACCGGCAAAAGGCACCATCGGACGGTTCTTGGCGATGGCATGTTTAAAAATACCGGCATCTGCGGGCAAGTCGCCTTGAGCCAGCGTAGGCATTACACAGCGTGGACAAGGGTCAGTTATTTGCAGACGCAAGCTGTCGCCGAGCTTTAGCACTTTGCCCACCCATGCATTTTCCACGAAACCGCTGAGCCCGGTGGTGTCGATCATGATGTTGGGTCTAAAGCGCCTCACCTCGAACCGGCCTTCCGGGTAAAGGTGCTGCATGGCTTCCATAGAACTGGTGGTCAGCAGATGCAGGGCCGAATAATCAAAAAATGTTCCGAGCGGCGCGTCGCCCGCTACGGCTTCGTTGGAAATTTCATTTTCTGAATCGGCAAATTCAGGCCAAAACTGCTCTAACTGGGCGTTTTCAGAGGACTGGGATTGCAGAGCGACTTTAGTTCCCAAAAATTGTGAGAGCCTTGCGTTGATGTCGCTTTGATCGCTGCGTAAAACAGTGCCGTCAGGAAGCGTTATCCAAACGGCTTGCCCCTTATCTGGCGAGGAAGGCGAAGTGAAGGCGGCGCGGAAAGAGAAAAAACCAGGCCATTTTTTTGGATTTTTCGCACTGACTACTTTGCGCGTTTCAATGTCGATAAGGGCGTAAACCCTGTCGCCTAAAAGTCCGCCTGTTGTTACTTGTGCGCCATTGAGTTCTTCTCCCTGCATGGATTTAACAGGATAACGCCAGAGTGTTGCGACGGTTGCGGGTGTTGGGTGGGTCATGGTTTTTCCTTTTTTCTTATAATAGTTACGGAACTTGGCTTACAAAATGATTGTGTGGTCGTGTTCATTATAAAGCAAGTAGCCGGTAAGTAGCGTAACGAAATACCGGGAATCAGCGCCAGGTTGTTAGCCTTATGCCACATTCAGTTAATTATAATTTACCGTAATATATTGTTATTTATGATAAATATTAAATGCGGTTGTTTTGATAACAGAAATCTGAGCTAAGTCACAGCTGAAGCTAGCACTCATAACTATACTGATAGTCATTTTAAACTTGCGAGATAACAAAAATGAACCGGAACTATTTGAATCAAAAAACGGCGATTGCCTTAGCAGTCTGTTCGACACTATCCCAAACAGCCTTAGGGCAATCTGTCCATGGCAGAATGTACGGGAAGGACGGCCCTTTTCAAGTGACCGATCTGCCGCCGCAGAGTCATTTGCGCC
>JAYTLW010000245.1:0-1872 GCA_043729025.1 Methylobacter sp. | reverse complement strand
CTGGTCGGCCACGAGCTGGGGCTGCGCGGGCTGGATATTTGCACCGGCTGCGGGCCGGGTGCGATGAAAGGCCCGATGAAAGGCGCCACCATTGGCCATTCTAAACAGCGGATAAAAAACGGCCAGTATTTAGGCATCACCGAACCCGGCATAATCGCCGCCGAATCGCCGAATCCGATAGTCAATGATCTGGTGATCCTGCCGGATATTGAAAAACGTCTGGAGGCCTTTGTTCGTACCGGGCACGGCATCGTGGTGTTTCCAGGCGGTGCGGGCACGGCCGAAGAAATTTTGTATATACTGGGCATCTTGCTGCATCCTGACAATAAAAATATGCCCTTTCCGCTGATATTTTCCGGCCCTGACAGCTCGGAAAGCTACTTCAAGGAAATCGATCGCTTTATAGTCGGCACCTTGGGGCAATCGGCACAGCTGCGCTACCAAATCATTATTGATAATCCCGAGCTGGTCGCGCAGCAAATGCAGGAAGGCATCCAGCAGGTGCGCCAGTTTCGTAAAGAAAATGGCGATGCCTATTATTTCAACTGGTTGCTGAAGATAGACCCGGCTTTTCAACAGCCGTTTGTACCCACCCATGCCAACATGAGAAATCTGGCCTTGCACAAAGACCAGGAGAATCACCGGCTAGCCGCCAATCTACGTCGTGCGTTCTCCGGAATTGTGGCGGGCAACGTAAAAGACGAAGGGATACGCGCTATCGAGCAATACGGTCATTTCGAAATATGCGGCGATTCGGACATCATGGCGTTGATGGACTCTTTGTTGGACTCTTTTGTGACGCAACACCGCATGAAATTGCCGGGAAAAAAATATTTACCGTGTTATAAGATTATCAAATCATGATGTTAGTTATAGGGTACGTATCTCGTACCTTTTCAAATTATGCTAATTCTGTAAAGTTAATGGTACGCGATGCGTGCCCTACATCATGAAAGTCATCCTGACCGAAAAGCCCTCCGTCGCCCGCGACATAGCCAAGTGCCTGAACATCAACAACAAACGAGACGGCTATTTCGAAGGCAACGGCTATCAGATTACCTGGGCGTTCGGTCATCTGGTCGAATTGAAAGAACCGGATGAATATAATCCCGTCTGGAAGCGCTGGTCTTTGGAATCCCTGCCGATCATTCCCGAACAATTCGGCTTAAAAGCCAGGGGCGATGCCTCCGCGCAAAAACAGTTAAACACCATCAAACGTTTGTTCAAGGCGGCCGACGAAATCATCTGCGCCACCGATGCGGGACGGGAAGGGGAGTTGATTTTCAGGTACATTTTGTCCTGGACGGAGTGCTTGCAAAAACCGTTCAAGCGGCTGTGGATCAGCTCCTTAACCGATGATGCGATACGCAAAGGCTTTGCAAGTTTGCAGGAAGGTCATGCTTACGACGGACTTTATCGCGCCGCCAAATGCCGCAGCGAGTCGGACTGGATAGTGGGTTTGAATGCCACGCGGCTTTATACGCTCAAGTTCGGTCAGCAAGGCAGCCTATGGACGATAGGCCGGGTGCAAACACCGGTGCTGGCGCTCATCGTGCAAAAAGATGCGGAGATCAGCAATTTTGTACCCAAGGATTTTTGGGAATTGCATACCCTGTATCGGGATGCCGATTTTCACTATATCGGCGGGCGATTCGATAACAAGATTGACCCAGAAACCCTGTTAAGCCAAATTACGGGACGTGATTTTCAGATTACCAGCGTCAAGGGCAAGCGGGAGTCCCTGAGTCCGCCGTTATTGTACGATTTGACCGATCTGCAAAAAGACCTGAACCTGCGCCACGGCCTGACCGCCGACCAAACCTTAAGCTGCGCCCAACAGTTATACGAGAAAAAACACCTTACCTATCCGCG
>JAYTLW010000244.1:0-4870 GCA_043729025.1 Methylobacter sp. | reverse complement strand
ATCACCTGTATCAGCTTATTGTGGAATACGCGCCAAGCATTATAACCAAATGCCCCTAACTTGGGTGTGTTTGTAAAGGATGGATGATCCGGGAATATTTCCTTTTATCGGCTGTCGGCTGGCGTCCAAGGCCCCGTTTGGCTATGATGACGCGATTATTTGTTTGGAGCGAAAAATGAAACACCTTGCATGCACAGTGCTAATGCTAAGTCTGACGGCGACCGCCGCCGTGTCGGCTAAAGACCAGCCGCTGGATCTGGGCATCATAGATGTGATCGGCGTTACGCCGTTGCAGGGTAATGGGGTTGCGGCCAGTAAAATTCCGGCCAATATTCAGACCGTTACTTCCGAACAACTGGACAAGGCTCATAGCATCAGCCTGGCGGATTACATCAACCGCTATCTGGGCAGCGTGCAAATCAATGAAGCGCAAAATAATCCTTTGCAGCCGGATGTTTCTTATCGCGGCTTTGTCGCGTCACCGCTGTTGGGATTGCCGCAAGGCTTATCGACCTATGTTAACGGCGTCCGGTTTAACGAGCCGTTTGGCGATACGGTTAATTGGGATTTAATTCCCCAAGGGGCGATTGATTCGATGGCTTTATATCCGGGATCCAACCCGGTTTACGGCCTGAATAGTTTAGGCGGCGCCATATCGATCAAGACCAAAACCGGGTTTTCAGCGCCCAAGCATGAGTTGGAAGCTTACGGCGGCTCCTGGGGCAGGCATTCGGAGGAACTAAGCAGCGGCTGGAATAACGGCACCTGGGGTTATTTTTTAGACCTGCATCACTTTGAAGAAGACGGCTGGCGGGATTTTTCACCTACCAAGGCTGATCAGGCATTCGGCACCTTGAGCTGGCGCGGCGATAAAGGTTCTTTAGACCTGACCTTGGGCGGCAATGATAATAATATGAGGGGTAACGGCGCCGCGCCTATCCAGTTGCAGCAACAAAATCGGGCGGCAGTGTTTACCCATCCCGACCAGACCGTCACCCGCATGTTCTTTTCCGAATTGGCGGGCAGTTACGATCTGGCTGATGATATTGAAGTGAGCGGTAACGCCTATTTTCGGCAGAACCGTATCGGAACTTTTAATGGCGATAACAGCGATTATGATGGCTGCGAATTCGGAGGCAATGCAGGGTTTTTATGCGAAGATCCTGAGAATGACCCGGATGAAGAAGTGGTTATGGACATCAATGGCAATCAGGTAGCTGCCACGGACGCGGTTGAAGGCGCAACCAACAACACCAGCCAAACCCAGATGCGCAGCCGTGGGGGTACGCTGCAGACGGCGTTTGCAAAGGATTTGTTCAAGCATGAAAACAATCTGACGCTGGGCGCCAGTTACGACTATGCCGAAGTGCATTTTGGTTCGGACACCGAGTTGGGCTCGCTGACCGATACCCGGGGCACCACGCAAAGCGGGATTCTTGTCGATGAATCCAGAGTCCGCTTGCACACCGATACCTCGACGGCGGGTGTATTCCTGACCGACAGTTTTTCCATTACCGATGCGTTAACGGCGACCGTAGCCGGGCGTTATAACTATATCCACGTCAACATGGAAGACAAGTATATAAAAGATCCTTTAAAAACTCTGGACGGGTCGCATACCTTTGATCGGCTTAACCCTTCCGCCGGATTAACGTATCAAATCAGGGATAATCTGAATGTGTACGGCAGCTATAGCGAGTCGGCGCGCGCGCCTACGCCGATGGAATTAAGCTGCGCCGACCCGACGGCCCCGTGTAAATTGCCCAATTCTTTCGTGTCCGATCCGTCTTTGCAGCAGGTGGTCGCCAAGACCTGGGAAGGCGGTTTCAGAGGGAATTTGGATAAGTTGTTAGGCAAGGGAGATTTGAAATGGAATCTGGGTTATTTCAACGCCATTAATCACAACGATATTATTTTTCACCGCGCCGGGGGCATTGCCAGTCAAGGATATTTCAGCAATGTGGGCAAGACCCGTCGCTACGGTATAGAAGCGGGGACGACTATTAATTATCCGCAGCTGTTCAGTCGGATTGACGATTGGCATTTTTCGACCAACTACACCTATTTAAACGCCCGGTTTTTGGATGGTTTCGATAGTCAGAATCCGTTGGATCAAACCCAAACGATTGCGGTTGCCAACGGCGACAGAATTCCCGGCATTCCCGAGCATATCTATAATGCCTCTGTGGGTGTCGAATTATGGCAACGCGTGTCCCTGGGCGTCGACGGCAACTACATCGGCAATAAGTTTTTCAGAGGCGACGAGGCCAATATTACTGCGCCCTTAGCCGGTTATTGGGTGTTTAATGCCACGACCGAAGTTAAGGTGACCAAGAACTTTGCGGTATTCGGCAAGGTCAATAATATTTTCGACCAGAACTATAACTCTTTCGGTGTTTATGGCGATGCAACTCAGGTGTTGGGGATCGCATTTAATGATGGCCGGTTTGTGTCGCCCGGCGCGCCGAGAGCGGGCTGGATTGGGGTGCGCCTGAGCCTATAAGGTGGGGTGAATTAGGGTGTGAGCGATGCAACAAAATTCAGGCAAAGCTTCCGCTCCTTACCTACATCCTTGTAGGCAATAAAAAGCCCGCATAAAGCGGGCGTGTTGAGTGCTGTTATTATTGTTATTTAGCTGCTGTTTGTTACAACTTGACCCAATCCAGTATCACTTAATTTTATTATTATTATCAACTAGCCTAATAGACTACATTCCTCCTCTTTGCCGGTAATGAAACCGTGCTCAATCCCTTAAGCTGGCGCTAATAATATTCAAATAGCAGTTTATTGTCTATAAAAAAATCGCATTTAGTAAGAAAAAGATTACGCTGTCATGGTTTTGTAATATTTACAGTATGTTACGATTATTTTGAATTTATTTAAAAATAAAATGACAGGCAAACAGTGCCTGTATTCAGGTCATGTTCAGGTTTTTACCGGTTACGCCGGGCTTCTTCTTCCTGATTGACAAAGAAATTGAGCCGTTCATTCAGGATAGAGGACAGTTGAAAATTAAGCCCTTTTGATTTTTGAGCCAGTTTTATTTGCAGGATGGCATCTTTGGTCTCCCCCGTCGCAAAATAATATTCCGCAAGATAACGATGGGATTCGGCGGGTTGATTTAAGTCGCTGTAGACCTGCGCCAGCAGTTGCGAATAAATTGGCAGTCGCTGGGTATTAGGCTTTAACTGGAATAAGATTTTCTGTGCCGCACCGGCGTTTCCCGCTTTGAGAAGAGAACTGACATATTCGAGCTTAATGGCTTCGTTATCCGGAAATTGTTCGGTTAGTTTTTTATACCGGGATAAGGCTGTGCCGTAATTTTTGGAGTCCAGCGCGGTGCGGGCAAGTGCGCTTAAGTATTGCGGCTGGTTGGGGTGTTCTTTGCTCAGTTGTTGAAAAATGCTTTCCGCGTCATTGAATTTTTGCGCGTTAAGCGCATACAGCCCAAGCCCATAGCGGGCAACTTCGCGCTGCTCCGCCGTGCCTTGAGTCGACCGAAGTTGAAAATAATTGAGCGTGTCGGCATGGTCGGCGCCGGTCAGCACCCGAATTTTTGCTTTGCATAGCTGATAGCTGAGCGAGTCGGGATATTGTTTGTAGGGATAGACTTCTGCGCGTCCCCGAGTGTCGGAAATACGCGAGGCGGTAACCGGGTGAGTTCTTAAAAACTCAGGAATATTCTGCCCGGAATAGCGGCTGGATTGCTGTAGACGCTCGAAAAAAGCGGGCATGCTGCGCGGGTCGAATTGGGAAGCCGCCAAGGTTTGCATGCCGACGCGATCGGCCTCGGCCTCGTTTTCGCGGGTAAAATCGATTTGAAATTGAACACTGCCGGCCTGAATAGCCACTATGGCGGCCTGCCCAAGAGCAGGAGATTGGGTGCCCAATAAAATGGCGGCCAGGGTCGCGGCGGCAGTGGGAATGGATAAGCGGCTGGAGGCCTCATAAGCGCGGTATAAATGGCGCTGGGTGACGTGGGCAATTTCGTGTCCCATCACCGATGCTAGTTCGCTCTCGGCTTCGGTGATTAAAATTAATCCGGAATTTACGCCGATGTAGCCGCCGGGCCCCGCGAAAGCGTTAATGTTATTGTCCATCACCACAAAGAAATTGAACGGGTTGCCCGGCAAGTCGCTATTGGCGACCAGCCGTTCGCCGATAGTCTGAATGTATTGCTGAATTTCGGCATCCTGATTGATGGAAATTTGCGAGTGCAGACTGCGAAAAAAGGCGGCGCCAAACTCTTTTTCTTCGGCCGGCGAAATCAGAGTGCCTGAAGAATCGCCCAGGTCGGGCAATTCGATTTTGTTAATCTCAACGGCCTGTTGCGAGGCAGGGAAGAGAGCCAGGCTCAAAGCCAATGTAACAGCGGATGGTTTGAAGTTCATGCAATGGAGTTGAATTAAGTTAACGGGTTGTCGGTGGCTCAAGCCGATCCCTGACCTTGAGTTTCACCGGGCGGATAAGGCGCTGGGCCGATCTATTGTTCCAGATATTGTAAGGTTACGCAAAGCGGCAGGGAAATGTACAGCGAGTAGCCTAAAGATGATGTTGGCAATTCGGTTCATTTGGAAGCGGCAAACTAGTCCAGCACTTGAGTGATTGATTTTTCGGTGACCGGTTTTTCTACAAAGCACTGGTTCCCAGTGCTTTGGCACGATTATGGTGCGTTTCTTGATTGTTTGACGAGAAAATAACGATTTTTATTAATGTTCGCAGGCATGATCGATTTTCGCTTGGTCTCAATTGTGAACATTTTACCAGATAATTAATTCTACTTTGTCAGATTATGTGCAGGCTCGTCATACCCGCCGGGAGCGGGTATCCAGTGCCATGGATGGTAAGCTTAAAGCCATCCATGGAGTCT
>JAYTLW010000243.1:0-5520 GCA_043729025.1 Methylobacter sp. | reverse complement strand
TGACCACGTCTTGAACGCGATACTTTACTTTTTTGTACGGCCATTATAAATCTCCAGTGTTTTTAAATTCGGCTAAGATGGAAAAAGGGTTTTCGGGGGGTGACTGTTGCTTATTAGGCAATAAATCTACCTTATTATTGTATGACTTGTGGGCGAGACAATCATGCGGGTGCTTGGGAAATGCAGGCAAAATAAGTAACAACTCGTCTTCAACAATGTTTTTTAGAGGGATTTTCCCCTCATTAACTAATAACGGCTCGTAATCCTCGGGCAATCTGTCTGCTTGATCTATTGAAGTAACAATGCCTAGCTTGACGGTGTTTTTAACCGGCCATTGCACTGCCTGTAGACAATTTTGGCATTTGAGCTCCAAAATCGTTTCTATCTGCCCTTCAATTTTGGCCAATCTTCCTTCCCGACCAAAAAAAAGATCCACAGCCACTGCTCCGGTATCGTCAAACAGCATATCCGCCAAACGATCCAGACTACTTACAGGTATTTGACCCTTCAATTCGCCACGCTTATCTGCGAGTTGCAAAGGATCTATATATTCAGGTAATCGAGCTAACATAACCGCGCAATGGTATATTGAAACAACAAATTCGTCAAATCCGCGTGACTTTAGCTTTTCAGCAGATGCGACGGAACATGTGGTTTTGGCTACACTTATCGGTGTTTAACGATGACGGGGTTATTAGAAAGCTCATTGCGATCATCCTTACCGGGCGGGAAATGGCTAGCCAACAACCCTGTAATGCGCTCGATGCCTTGCAGCGACCCGCGCAGGAAATCACCCCGCCGGTATTCTTTCTGCATAGCCTTGGCGATCTCATCCCACTCGGCTTGCGCCACACGCCCGGTAATGCCGCGGTCTGCGACTATATGCACTTCCCGATCCGCCAGCAACAAATAGATTAAAACGCCGCTGTTTGCTTCGGTATCCCAAACCCGCAGCTCTGAAAACACCTCTAGCGCACGCTGACGAGCCGACAGGCCGCGCCAAATCTTGCCAAGTTCCAAGTTATTTTCAACCGCAAAACGAAGCTCGCCACTGTGCTGAAGTTCGGAGTGTTTTACCGCTATTTCTATGTCCTTCAATACGCCCCTGGAAAACAACATCCGCCAACGCCAGGGGGGCATAAACGCATGACGAAACCAACGTTTAATATTCACCATGATCCTGATGCGCCTCCGCCGCCAAAGCGTCCACCGCCACCGCCCCATGAACCGCCGCCACTGCCCCCGCCGAAGCCGCCGCCGTTAGACCAGCCGCGTCCACCCGTTTGACGAACGCCTATGATAAAAAAAACCATTAAGCCGATCAAAACCGCCAGAGAGAAAGTAAGTCCCAGAACGACTGCGGCCACCACACCGCTGCCCAGTCCCGCCAGCATTCCGCCCATGACGCGCCCCAACATGGCGGACAGCACAAAACCTGCGATCAAGCCGCCCATCACTATAAACATAAAAAGCCCCTCGTCCGAACCTGTACCCGGGCTTGCAGGCGGTTCCGGCAAAGCCTCGCCTTCGATCAGCTGCATCAACTGCGCAACCCCTGCATCAATGCCGCCCGCAAAATCGCCCGCCTTAAAATACGGGGCAATGGTCTCGGAAATCACCCGTTTGGCGACTGCATCGGGAATGACGCCTTCCAGGCCGTAACCGACTTCCAGGCGCAGTTTTCGGTCATCTTTAGCCACGATTAAAATAACGCCGTCATCGACGTCTCGGCGGCCTATTTTCCATAAATCGGCGACCTCTATGCCGAATTCGGCGATGTCTTTAGGCCCGGTGGTGGGAACGATTAACACTGCGATCTGACTGCCTTTTCGGGCTTCGAATGCGGCTAGCTTCTCTTCCAGCGCCGTAACCTGTTCGACGCTGAGTGTGGCGGCAAGATCGGTAACCCGACGGGTGAGCTCGGGAACGCCAACCATTGCCGATGCCATCATGCACAGCAACAACAGGAAAAACCCGAATCCGCAACGAGCGCGGAAAGCCAGCAAAGATCGCATGTTAATGACCATTGACTGCCGCAGGTGCGCCAAAATCGACTTTAGGCGGCGCCGAAATGGCTTGCTCGTTTTCTACGGTAAAGCTCGGCTTGGTCTTCAGTCCGAACACCATCGCAGTCAAGTTGGAAGGAAAAGAGCGCACGGTGACATTGTAGTCCTTGACCGCAGCAATATAACGATTACGCGCCACAGTGATGCGGTTTTCGGTGCCTTCCAGTTGCGCCTGCAAATCGCGAAACAGCCCATCGGCTTTCAGTTGCGGGTAGCTTTCCGCCACCGCCAGCAACCGCGAAATCGCACTGGTCATTTGCCCCTGAGCGGCAATAAACTTCTGGAAGGCCTGTTCATCATTGACCAATTCCGGCGTGGCCTGCAACGACCCGACCTTGGCGCGCTCCTCGGTCACTTCGGTCAGCACAGCCTTTTCGTGAGCCGCATAGCCTTTCACCACATTGACCAGATTAGGCACCAGATCGGCGCGGCGCTGGTACTGGTTTAACACCTCAGCCCAGGCCGCTTTAATAGCCTCGTCACCGGACTGTAGCGTGTTATAACCGCAGCCGGACAACACCGTCATCATCAACAAAACAATCAGTGATTTAAACATATCAACCTCGTAGCTTGGATTTTCAAATTTATACCGACTTGTCCACGAAAGACACGAAAAGCACGAAAAGCACGAAAAGTTTTATGTTTTCAGCCGCAAAAATAAAACGCCACAGATTCACTGATCAAGTTATGAAATACGAGCTAAAAACCGCATGTAAGCGCAGCGTCAGGCAACATAACTAAATTTAATCTGTGAATCTGTGGCACTAATAAAGTTACTATTTTTCGTGCTTTTCGTGAACTTAACTTAAAAGTTAAACCACCCAGAGCCGAATGACGTAGCAAAAACCAGACTTACTATGGTCATCAGTTTAATTAAAATATTCAAAGACGGGCCACTGGTATCTTTAAACGGATCGCCCACGGTGTCGCCCACCACGGCGGCTTTGTGAGAATCGGAACCTTTGCCGCCGTACTGTCCCGTTTCTATCCATTTTTTGGCGTTGTCCCAGGCGCCGCCGGCATTCGCCATCATCACCGCCAGCAAGAATCCGGAAGACATGGTTCCAACCAGCATACCGGCCAAGGCTTCCTTACCCAATACATGCCCCACCACCAGCGGCACAATCACCGCCAATGCGCCGGGCAAGATCATTTCACGCAACGCGCTTTCGGTGCTGATGCCGACGCAGGTCGCGTAATCAGGTTTTCCCGTGCCTTCCATCAAGCCGGGAATTTCGCGGAACTGCCTGCGCACTTCGACCACTATCTCGTGAGCCGCTTTGCCCACCGCCATCATGGTCAGCGCGGAAAACAGATAAGGCATCATCGCGCCAATCAAAATACCCGGCAGCATGGTAGCACCCAAAATATTCAAATTGTCGATTTTTGCCGCCGTCACATAAGCGGCTAATAAGGCCAATGCCGTCAACACTGCCGAGCCGATCGCAAAGCCCTTGCCGGTGGCGGCGGTGGTATTGCCCAAGCTGTCCAGCGCATCGGTGCGATGACGCACTTCAGCGGGCAAATGACTCATCTCGGCAATGCCGCCCGCATTATCGGCGACCGGGCCGTAAGCATCGGTCGCCAGCGTAACGCCCAGGGTGCTGAGCATGCCCACACCCGCCAAAGCTACCGCATAAAGGCCCGCGCCCAGAGTGCCGTCGGCTTTATGACCCAGCCAGATACTCAGCAAGATAGCCGCCGCGACAATTAAAACCGGAAATACCGTACTCATCATGCCCACGGCCAAGCCTTGAATAATGGTGGTTGCGGCGCCGGTTTGCGTGGCGTGAGCAATGGCTTGCGTGGGTTTTTGAGTATACGAGGTGTAATATTCGGTCACACAGGCAATCAGGTTGCCCGCCACCAAACCGACCAGAATCACCAGCCAATAATAGAAACTGACCCCCGAAATCAACACCGTGAATAAAGACAGCCCCAAAATGATCGCCGAAGCGCCCCAAACGGAGTGGCGCAGTGCTGTCAATAAATCATCCAGACTGGC
Source organism: Methylobacter sp. (assembly GCA_043729025.1). GTDB lineage: Bacteria > Pseudomonadota > Gammaproteobacteria > Methylococcales > Methylomonadaceae > Methylobacter_A. The sequence goes on along the minus strand of JAYTLW010000243.1, from coordinate 1,449 downwards.
ATTTTCGTCAATTTTTATCACATACTGCCCGATAAAACGGGTGATGCGTGCGATTGCGGAGTCATTGCCGTTTTCCGACTGTTTTTGTTCTTCACCGGTCACCATATAAATACCGAAAAGACTGGCCACTATGCCGACGGCGGCAACCAGAAAAGGCAAGCCTATAAAAGCCGCCGACTTTTCACCCAAGGCGGCGCCCAAGGTGGCTGCGGCAATAATCGAACCGCTGTAACTTTCAAACAAGTCGGCGCCCATGCCCGCGACATCACCGACATTATCGCCGACATTGTCGGCAATGACCGCAGGATTGCGCGGATCATCCTCGGGAATGCCTTGTTCGACCTTGCCCACCAAGTCAGCGCCCACATCGGCGGCTTTGGTATAAATACCGCCGCCGACCCGTGCAAACAGCGCAATACTGCTGGCGCCGAATCCAAAACCGGTAATATATATCAGCTGATTCGGATTGCCGTTAAACGCCAAAAACAATAGCGTCATGCCGATCAGACTAAAACTGACCACCGCCATGCCCATAATCGAGCCGCTGCCGAAGGCGACACGCAAGCCTTCATGCAGATTGCGACCGGCCGCCGCAGCGGTTCGGACATTGGCGCGCACCGCCACGTACATTCCCAAGTAGCCCGCGCCTGCCGAGGCAATCGCACCCACCACAAAGCAAAGCGCAGTCTGCCAATGTAAGAATGTTGAAATAACCGTAGCGACAATGACCACGAAAATCGCGATAACCCGATATTCGCGCGACAAAAAAGCCGCCGATCCCTCTTGAATAGCCTTGGCAATGGCTTGCATGGCTTCGTTACCCTGATCATAACTCAGTACGCGTCGCAGCTCCCAAACTACGAATGCACACCCTACTATGCCCATTAATAACGCGATGACAACTGATGCTGATGTTGGAAACATCATAACTTCCTCTCCTCTTTAGGTTGCTTGTACTAAAGCTGTTTTTATTTTTTGTTTAGCAGGCACTGTTGAATTAACACTATATTAGTTAACACACAGCGCAGCCGTGGCTATTAGAAGCGGCATTTACGCAAGACGCAACTGTTTAAGTGTAGCATAAGCTTCGCCGCCACCGATGCTTGGAATTATTCTTAATTCCAAGCCCTTTAATTGATTGAGCTTAAGCTCATAATGCTCGATTTCCTGCGTGGTATGCGGCGGGCTAAAATTGAACTGCTGGCGCAAAATCTCCCGATAAACGGTGTCATTATCCCTCAACCAAAGCAGCACAAACTCCTGGCTGCGCGCCTGTTGCTGCTCATCGAAGATCAGCACGATATGTTCGATAGTGCGGGCTTGATCGAAAACAATACGGATGGTTTGCTCGCCGGGACTTGCCGCCTGCCATCCCGCGCCTGAATCGGCAGTCAGCAACAAGGCTGATTCGACAGGATGCTCCAGATTCTCCGAGCTAAACTCTACCTG
>JAYTLW010000242.1:0-6253 GCA_043729025.1 Methylobacter sp. | reverse complement strand
AACCGGGGCTTTTGACTCCAGACAATTGCGCATACTCGCGCCCACCGCATAAATATCCGTCCACGGGCCCAGCTGAGTGCTCAGATCATGCTGCTCTATCGGTGAATAGCCTTTGGTCAAGACCTTGCTTTGCTTGCCATGTGACTTCGGATAGCTCTGAATCGCGCCAAAATCCAGCAATAATGCATCATTGCCCGGCCGCACCAAAATATTGGAGGGTTTAATATCGAGATGAACGAACTGTTGGCTATGAATATGCGCTAATCCGGCCAATAAAGAGCCGAACAAGGCCGATATAAAATCTCCGGAAACCGTCAGAATTTTATCGTTTAACAACTTATCCAGGGTAACCCCATAGTCATAAGTCATCACCATATAAACGGTAGAGTTGGCGGTAAAAAAACCGATAACTTCGACAATATTAGGGTGTTTTAAGGTCGACAAGACCTTAGCTTCCTCAAAAAAAAGCACCCGGCCGCGCTTGAATAAAGTCTCGGTTTCTTCGCTGTTGGCGACAACCTCATTGTTCCAGGTACGGTGGGCAAACTTTCTAGGCAGATATTCTTTAATGGCCACCTGAACCTGATCGGCTATTTGCCGGGCCAGATAAACGGAGCTAAAGCCCCCGTGCGCCAGCTCCCGCTCAATGACATACTGGTCTATAATGGTGCCGGTTTGCAGGTAGTTCCACTGTTTGGGATAGGTTTGCGGATCGTAGTATTCAGCCATGGTGTTGTTTGTTTACGCTAAAACCCGTCAATTACAGGTGAAAAAATGATTAGAAGCATGACCGCATTTGCCGGCAACGAGACAGACATCGGTGACTTAACCATAAGCTGTGAATTGCGCACAGTCAATCACCGTTATTGCGATATTACCCTAAGACTCCCGGATCGCCTGCGTTTTGTTGAAGCCGAGTTGCGCTCAATCATCGCCGCGAAGCTCAATAGAGGCAAGGTTGAGCTTTCATTGAATTACAAAAAACAGGCTAAAAACGGATCGAGCTTCATCATTAATACCGACGCGCTAGCCACACTGCTGGCCGCGACCAGTGCCATAGAGCGGCAAATGCCGGGGCCTTTGTCCTTTTCAGCGTTGGAGGTGCTAGCATTCCCCGGCATCCAGCAGGAGCCTGATATTGATATGGAACAACTTAGTTTAGGGCTCACCACCTTGGTCGATCAAACACTGGCGCAACTCTTGGAAGCGCGGGAAAGAGAAGGCACTCAACTTAAACTCCTGATTGAAGAGCGTTGCGCAAAAATGCTGGGTTTTGTAATCTTAGCGGGCAAACGCATGCCGGAAGTCCTGCTGCTGATTCGCAATAAACTCAAAGACCGCATTGCCGAACTGGTCGCAGAGCCCGACTTTAATCGTCTGGAGCAGGAACTGGTGCTGCTGGCTCAAAAACTGGACATCACTGAAGAACTCGACCGACTGGAAACTCATATCAATGAAGTATTGCGGGTGCTCAAGCAACAAGACCCGGTCGGCAGACGGCTGGATTTTTTGATGCAGGAATTGAACCGCGAAGCCAACACCTTGGGTTCCAAGTCGGCCGACAAGGAAATGACCCAGATAGCCATCGAGCTTAAGGTGTTGATCGAGCAAATGCGGGAACAGGTGCAAAATATAGAATAGCGTTTCAGACTGTCCCGACCAATCCCATCAATCCCATCAATCCAGTAAAGGCCGCGTATATCGCGGCTTTTTTGTGTCTATCGGTTTCATGCAATCCCACATAAGCGCACATTTAGGGTGTACCACCAGCATAATAATCCTAAATTTGATGGTACACCCCCTGGAGCGTGAAGAATTACAATCGGTACTCGCAGCACAGAATCAACAGCTTAAGGAGCTGCTCAAAAATATAGAGTTTTAGGCTCACAAACACGCCGGTAGCCTTGGCGGTTAACAACGGTTTTGTTGTAACAGTAAAATGTGAATGAATGACCTCTTGTTTATTTTTGAAGCGCTGCAAGCCACGCTAGGATTTTATTTACTAAAGCATGGTCGCTTCAATATACCCATCATTATGTGCGGTGAATTGGCGATACTGTGGTGGCTTTTCAGGTCTAGTGGTTAAAATACCTCATGCCGCATCATCCTCGACGTAGCTATCCATTCAATAACAAGGATCCATTGTGACCGCAGCCCAGCCCTTAACCTCAACACCATTCGCCAGCGTGCCAGCAAATTTGCCAAGAACTTTGATGGGGTTACCTCAGAAAAACAACGCGACCAGGATTTTATGCGCGAATTTTGCGCAATATTTGGCATTAATCCAAGCCGGATTGACTGGCAATATGCGGTTAAAAAAGATAGCAAAGCTCCAACCGAATGGATAGATGGGATGTTGCGCGGTTCCATGCTCATAGAAATGAAATCAGCCAGAAAAAACCTGGATGTCGCTTACGATCAAGCTAGCCGCTATGTCAGTATACCGAATGAAAAAGACTTGCCCGATTTCATCCTGGTCAGTGACTTTGCTAACTTGCATTTGTATAACCGCAAAACCGGCGCACCACGTATTGAAGTTAAATTGGCCAACTTGCCGCAACAGATAGAGCCGTTTTTGTTTTTAGCCGGTTATGAAGCTATCGCCATTGAACAACAAGCCCATATCAATAAAGAAGCGGCTGAAACAATGGCAAAGTTGCACGATGCAATTAAAGCCACCGGATACAACGGTAAAGACCTGGAAACCTATCTGGTACGGTTGCTGTTTTGCCTGTTTGCTGAAGATACCGGACTGTTTAACGAAAACGGTATTTTTCTCAATTATCTGATTAATCACACTCAAAAAGACGGCTCTGATTTACACGGCGGGTTAATGTCGTTGTTTGACACCTTAAACAAGCCTGATGAACACTATCTAAAAGAATATCCCGATTACCAGGGAGCCAAACGCTTAAACAATCTACCCGAACATCGCGCCAAATTCCCCTATATCAACGGCGAACTTTTTGCCGGGACTTTGGCTGAATGCTGTTTTGATGAGGCGGTCAGGGAAACCCTGATTGACTGCGCCAAACTGGATTGGAGCAACATCAGCCCGGCTATTTTCGGATCATTGTTTCAGGCAATCATGCACTTTGACGATGAAGCCGCCACCGCTAAAAGCAAAAAACGCCGCGAATTTGGCGCACATTACACCAGCGAGGAAAACATCCTTAAAGTCATCAATCCGTTATTTATGGATGATTTGAGAAATGAATTTGCAAAATGCGGCAATCAGAAACCTAAACTCCATGCTTTTCACAATCGGCTGGCTAAACTTAACTTTTTTGATCCGGCTTGCGGTTGCGGCAATTTTTTGGTGATTGCTTACCGCGAATTGCGCTTGTTGGAATTGGAGGTTATCAAGAAAATGTGGGGCAATACGCTAACCGCGCACATTGACATTGATACGTTGATTCTTTGTAATGTCGATCAATTTCACGGCATCGAAATAGACGACAGCGCCGCACAAATCGCCACCGTTGCGCTCTGGCTTACCGACCATCAAATGAATTTAAAAGTGCAAAGTCTTGGGCTTTATTACCACCGGATTCCGCTGAAGAAAAAAGCCAACATCGTTTGCGGTAACGCCTTACGGATTGACTGGAATAAGGTGATTCCAGCCGAGAAGTGCAGTTTTGTGATGGGCAATCCGCAGTTTGTCGGTTACAGCTATCAAACCAAAGACCAGAAAGCCGATCTTACCGAAGTGTTTAAGGGCATGAACGGCGCGGGCATATTGGATTTAGTCGCGGCATGGCACATTAAGGCGGCTCGATATATTCAAATCAATCCGGCTATTCCGGTAGCGTTTGTGTCCACCAACAGCCTGACCCAAGGCGAACAAGTAGCGATATTATGGACAGAACTTTTAAAGCTCAACATCAAACTGCATTTTGCCCACCGTACTTTTCGCTGGAGTAATGAAGGCCGTGGCGTGGCGGCGGTGCATTGTGTGATTATGGGGTTTTATCTCTCACCTGTAGGGGCGAATTTATTCGCCCAGTCCTCGCCGGAAAAGGCGAATAAATTCGCCCCTACAGTTTGCCGTCTGTTCGGTTACGGCGACGACATCACAGGCGAGCCGATTGAAACCCAGGTAAAACAAATCAACCCGTATTTAGTTGATGCGCCGACTTTGTTGATTGAAAAACGCCGTAAGCCGTTAAGTCCTAATACGCCTGAAATGATTTATGGTAATAAGCCCACCGATGGAGGAAACTTGCTGCTATCACAAGAAGAAGCCGACACTATTCGCCAAAGTGACCCAATAGCCGCTAAATACATACGACCATTTTTAGGCGCGGAAGAGTTTATCAACAATTTGCCGCGTTACTGTTTGTGGCTGAAAAAAAGCACGGCGCAAGACCGCAAAGCCTCAGCTGAAATTCGGCGGCGTATGGAAGGGGTGAAAGCTATGCGTCTATCCAGCCCGAAACTGCCTACGCAAAAACTGGCGGAAACGCCGTATTTGTTTGGTGAGATTCGCCAGACTGCCCAATCGTATTTATTGATACCCAGTGTTTCTTCGGAGCAACGAAAATTTGTTCCCATTGGCTATTTTTCAGCCTCTGTCATTGCCAGCAACTTAGTGTTTATGCTCCCCAACGCCAGCCTGTATCACTTCGGCATCCTCTGTTCGACTATGCACAATGCTTGGATGCGTACTGTCTGTGGTCGTTTGAAAAGCGATTTTCGCTATTCCAACACCATCGTCTACAACAACTTTCCCTGGCCGCAAACCATCAACCCAGCCCAACAAGAGAAAATAGAAGCCGCCGCTCAACAAATTTTAGATGCCCGTACCGCCGAAGAAAACAACAGCGCTGAACAAGGACAAAAATATTCGCTTGCCGCGCTGTATGCGTCCGGCAATATGCCCGAAGCTTTATTAAAAGCCCATAACACCCTCGACAAAGCCGTCGATGCCGCCTACGGCTACAAGCCTGTCCTGAGCAAAGTCGAAGGGGGAGGAAAAGACGATGCCGCACGGGTAGCCTTTTTGTTTGAACGGTATCAAATCCTGATTGCACCGCCAGCCGAATCAGCCCAGGAAGCCGAAATGCCGACAAAACCCGCCACTAAACCTACAATGCCGTTAAGTTAAGCCGTTCGTGGTGAGCCCTTCGGCTACGCTCAGGAGAGCCTTGTCGAACCATGAACGGCTTAACCACCCACCCTTCGACAAGCTCAGGGCGAACGGTTAAGCCTTAACTTAACGACATTGACTAAACCTAGCGGACAGACAAAGAAGACCAAGCCCTGAAAGCCGACCGCCTGCCATTTTACCAAGGCGGTCACTATTGCTATTGCCAGCGATTGACTTGTTTAATTATTGTATGCACAATAACCAATGAAGCTAATTTTTGACGCAATAAAAAGGTAGCGCAAACCTCCTAAAGCATGGCATTTCTTTGGTAGATGCCAACTTGCTTGAGTGGGATACGCTACTCACAAAATCAGACACACGTCATGACTATGGCGAAGTTCGTAGCATTGGCTACGCCTTTATCGGCACGCGCTTGTATTGCGTCATATTTACTGACCGCGATACTGATCGTCGTATCATCAGTCTACGTAAAGCTAACCAACGCGAGGTAAAATATTATGTTGATAACTACTAAATCAGGCCGATTAATCGAGATCCCCACTGACGAAGAAGATGCGGCTATCAATGCCGGAATCGCCGCAGACCCCGATACCTATGAACTTTCTGCCGAAGAATTTGCGCAGCTTAAACCCTATAAAGGCGGTCGCCCTAAAGCGGAAGTTACTAAAGAGCGTATTACTATCCGCTTATCGCCTGATGTGCTGGCTGCGTTTAAGGCCACCGGCAAAGGCTGGCAAACGCGCATTGATGGGGTTTTAAAAGACTGGCTTAAGGATCATGCCGCCGGATAACCCACTAAACGGGTTGATTGGGAAAACTATTCCGATGTGAAAGGATGTTTCCCATCTGTTGACAAAATAGGCGATAAATTTGTGTTTGGTATAGGCGGTAACAAACTTCGGTTAATTGCTGCAATCCACTTCAACACCAAAAAGGTTTTTGTACGCATCGTGCTGACTCAGTATGTCATATGCCGTCAACTTAGTGTGACTGCGTAAGGGAGGCGGAAATTACAAACATCCCACAGCGTAGAAAGCGGCAGAACCCTGGGAACGCCGAGCCCCAGCTCGGCTTCTCCATCTTCAATCGTCTGGCTGCTTGTCGCGCCAAGCTGGGGCTTGGCGTTCCCGGAACTTGTATCCT
>JAYTLW010000241.1:0-2278 GCA_043729025.1 Methylobacter sp. | reverse complement strand
GCCCGGCGCACCTGTTTCGGTTTCCGTATCATTGACGCGTACTACGATTCTTGCCGCATCCACTGCTTCAATGCTACCACCACGAGCCGCGACTACAGTGACCCCTGAGTCTTTAGCGACAGTTCTTTCCATACCCGTACCCACTAATGGCTTTTCAGCCCTTAACGTAGGAACAGCCTGACGCTGCATGTTTGAACCCATCAATGCACGGTTAGCATCATCATGCTCAAGGAACGGAATAATGGAAGCGGCGACCGAGACAATCTGTTTTGACGACACATCCATATATTGCACAGTGTCAGACATTGCCAGAGCAAATTCATCTTTATGTCGGCAGGACACCAGGCCTTCTACCAGCCTCCCGTTTTTATCAACAGCAACACTGGCCTGAGCGATTACAAACTCACCTTCTTCAATAGCAGACAGATAATCAACCTGATCAGTTACTATGCCGTCAATTACTTTTCTATAAGGCGTTTCCAGAAAACCATAGCCATTGGTCCGCGCATAAACCGATAAAGAGTTTATCAATCCAATATTAGGCCCTTCAGGCGTCTCAATTGGACACACCCGACCATAGTGAGTGGCATGTACGTCACGGACTTCAAAGCCCGCACGCTCTCTAGCCAAACCACCAGGCCCCAAGGCAGAAACGCGGCGCTTATGAGTTACTTGCGACAATGGATTATTTTGATCCATAAACTGCGACAATTGACTGGAGCCAAAAAATTCTTTTACAGCGGCAGACACCGGCTTCGCATTAATAATTTCCTGCGGCATCAAGCCTTCCGAATCAGCCAGTGTCAAACGCTCCTTAACTGCACGTTCAACCCTGACCAATCCTACACGAAATTGATTTTCGATCATTTCCCCAACCGAACGCACCCGTCTGTTGCCCAGATGATCAATATCGTCAACATTACCGTTGCCGTTACGAATAGCAATCAATTCTTTCAGTACATCAATGATGTCGTCTTTGGTTAATGTGCCAGTTCCTGTGGATTCCTCACGCCCTAATCGACGGTTAAATTTCATTCTACCAACAGTTGATAAATCATATCTTTCGTCGGTAAAAAATAAATTCTGAAACAAATTTTCGGCGGAATCTTTAGTAGGCGGTTCGCCGGGGCGCATCATGCGGTAGATTTCGACCAATGCTTCCAAGGCATTGGTCGTCGTGTCCAAGCGCATCGCATTACTTATGTAAGGCCCATTATCCAGATCGTTTACATATAAGGTATTAATTTCCGTTATACCGCTATCTATACTGCGTTCTATTAACGCAGGTGTAAGCTCATCATTAACGCTAGCAACCAGCTCACCGGTCGACTTATCCACCAGATTATGCCCGAGAATTTTGCCTGAAAGGTACTCTCTTGGTACTTCAACTTCAGTCAATCCTGCTTTATTCATTTCACGAATATGCTTGGCAGTAATGCGTCGTCCTTCTTCTACCAACACCTGATCGTTGTGTTTAATATCAAATGCTGCAATTTCACCGCGCATTCTTTCTGGCACAATATGAAATAAGCACTTTTCAGCAGACACAGTAAACTTATTGGTTTCGAAGAAAATATTAATCATTTCTTCGTTATCGTAGCCTAACCCTCTAAGTAAAATGGTTGCAGGTATTTTTCTGCGGCGGTCTATCCGCACATATACACAGTCTTTGTGGTCAAACTCAAAATCCAGCCAAGAGCCGCGATAAGGAATTACCCGAGCATTAAATAATAACTTTCCTGACGAATGCGTCTTGCCTTTGTCATGATCAAAAAATACACCGGGTGAACGATGTAATTGAGACACGATAACGCGCTCAGTCCCATTGATGACAAAAGTGCCATTATCAGTCATCAAAGGCAATTCGCCCATATAGACTTCTTGCTCGCGAATGTCTTTAACAACCTTGGTATTACCGGCGGCTTCTTTATCATAGATAACAAGGCGTACCAATACCCGCAAAGGCGCAGCGTAGGTCGCGCCTCTTTGTTGACACTCTCGCACATCAAAAATGGGCTCCCCTAACCTATACTTCACATATTCCAGAACCGCGTAACCGGAATGGCTTTCTATAGGAAAAACACTGGAAAATGCTGCATGTAAGCCATTGTCCGTACGCTTTTCAGGCGAAACGCCAGATTGTAAAAAACCGGCATAGGAATTAATTTGAGTTGCCAGAAGATAGGGAACCTCAAGTACTTCAGTACTTTTCCCAAAGTTGTTTCGAATACGCTTTTTTTCGGTAAAAGAGTAGGACATATCGCTTCCAAACCTTTTC
>JAYTLW010000240.1:0-13622 GCA_043729025.1 Methylobacter sp. | reverse complement strand
CTGTTGCGCCTTGGTCAAGGCAGACGCCAATGAATCCCGGTAACGGTTGACGGCGTTTTGCAGGGATTTTTGACAAAGATCACTGGTGTCGCCGATTTCGCCCATTAAATTACCCAGCAGACAGCCGCCTTTAAATCGGGCTTGCTCAAGCTCCGCAATCGCGTCATTAAAATAACGCTGTAGTGCGCCGAGCGCGTCATCCTCAGACTGCCGCAAGTGAGCTGCTTGTTGTTGGATAAACGGATCGATATAGTGTTGAATGACTTCTGCGCCAAAACTTTCTTTGCTGTCGAAGTAATTATAAAAAGAGCCTTTGGGAATCTGCACCGCATCCAGAATCGCTTTCAGTCCCGTACCATGGTAACCCTGCTCCATAAGTAAGGTTACGCCCTGATTTAGCAGGTTTTCCCGGTTGATTTGTTTTTTTGTAGTTGCCAGCATGGCGCAATAATACGACCGGTTGTCTCATATTGTCAAAATATTTTTGTAGGCCAAAGCGCAGAAAGTTTCGAGGTAATCCCAAGCAGGCGATCACGACACGTCCGCATATCAACAAATTCAAACTGCATAGGGAACAGGGTTTGGTATCATAGGCCACACCATCCATTTACCAGGAAACAACATGGGGAACACGGTTGAACGCGAACCATTGAAGACTGATCTTATCCTGCCCTGGGTCATAGCAGGCATGATGCTGGTCATGTTGGCGGCTTATTTGCTTGTTTGCCATATCTTGGGCGAACAGCTGCAACAGCCCTTGCCGGAAGCCCGGCGTATGCTGATCAGAACGGTGTTTTATGCGATTGCCATCGCCACCTTTCCACTGACTAACCTGATCCGGCACATTCAATTACGTCTTAATCAAACCATGCCTCATGCCCACGCAATGCAAGGGGCGGTCGCTGCGGCAAAGAGTCGTTATCTGGTCACTGTCATGGTTTCGATGTCGCTGGTTGAGGTGATCGGGGTTTTTGGTCTGGCTATGTTTATTTTGGGCGATGATTTCAACACTTTGTACATTTTCACCGGGCTGTCGGCGCTGGGCTTGTTTTTATACCGGCCTAAAGCCGATGAGTATTTTGAAATAGTTGAAGCAATCGCCGCACAACACCATGATTAACTTGTTAGCCGATGCCGATCTCTGCGTTAAATGCGGTTTGTGTCTGCTGCATTGCCCCACTTACAATCAAAGCCAAAATGAAAACGAGTCGCCTCGCGGCCGCATCGCCTTAATTCAAGCCTGGGCAGGTGGACATCTGGAGACATCAAAAAAGCTGGTCGGGCATATCGACAACTGCCTGTTATGCCGCTCCTGCGAACGGGTTTGTCCGGCTGAAGTGCCTTATGGGCGGTTGATCGATAATTTCCGTGTGCAAATAAGGGGCGAACGGGATTCGACATTGGCGGTGTCGCTGCTGAAAAGAGTGTCCCACCATAAAACCCTCAGACGCCTGGCGCAATCGGGTTTAAGAGCGTATCAAATCACCGGTTTGCAAATATTGGCCAGATTGTTCGGATTACCCGGATGGTTGAGGCTCGATAACATCGATCGGCTATTGCCGGATTATCATCAGCCGACACCGTTGGCGTCACATTACCCGGCCACTACCGAAGCGAGGGGGCACGTAGGTTTATTTACCGGGTGCATGGGGGCATTACTGGATCATCAGACCGTCACTGCGGCGATCAAGGTGTTAACTGCGGCGGGATTTGCCGTGTCTGTGCCCGAACAACAAAGCTGTTGCGGCGCGCTGGCTTTGCATGACGGGGATAAACAAAACTTCGAACGGCTGGCTGCACTCAATTGCAGCGTATTTTCAGATAAAAGCTTAGATGCGATAGTGACCATCGCCAGCGGTTGCGGCAGTCAGCTTCAGGAATATCGACAGGCTGGTTTTGCCGAAAAAGTGATCGATATTAGCCAGTTTTTAATCGAATCAGGCTGCGATCTCAATGATCGATTGAGTCCATTGGCCGCATCGGTGTGCCTGCATACGCCGTGTTCGTTAAAAAACGTGATGCGCGAGGAACTGGGGGCGTTAAAGCTGCTGCAACAAATCCCGGAGATAAAAATAACGCCGCTGCCTGCATCGGTACAATGCTGCGGCTCGGCGGGCAGTTATATGTTGAATCACCCGCGCATGGCGCAAGCCTTGTTGACTGATCTGTTGGCAACCGCGCTAGAGTATCCGCCGGAGTATCTGGTCAGTTCCAACATAGGCTGCTCATTGCATATATCTGCGGGGCTAAGAGAACGTGGGGTAGCGCTGGAAGTGGTGCATCCGGTAACTTTAATCGCGCGGCAATTAAAAGATTGAAATCACGAAGAACGCAGAGAACATTGTAGGGGCGAATTCATTCGCCATGGATGACTACCAAAAGTAGGCGCTTTAGGCGAAGTCGCCCCTACAGATCTATATTAGGCCTTCACTTTTTCATAACGTTTACGATAGTTGTGACCATAAAAAATTTCAGTCACTTCCTTGTGCAGTTTATGTTCTATTTCCGTTTTTTGATGGACGGACAAGTTACCTTCTTTTTCGAATAAATAGTTCTCGAGCTCGGTTTCCTTGAGCATCATTTTGGTGTGGAAAATATTTTCCTGATACACATTCACATCGATCATCTGATAACTTTCTTGAGTATCCAGCGCAATATAGTCCTGAATAGACGTGATTTTATGGTCGATATAATGTTTTTTTCCCGAAATGTCGCGGGTAAAACCGCGTACTTTATAGTCCATGGTCACCACATCGGACTCAAAGCTGTGTATCAGATAATTAAGCGCTTTCAATGGCGAAATCCGGCCGCAGGTTGAAACGTCAATATCCGCACGAAAGGTGCTGATGCCGTTATCGGGATGGCTTTCAGGATAAGTGTGCACGGTAATATGGCTTTTATCCAGATGCGCCAGCACCGTTTCAGGCAAGGGGCCGGGCGATTGGCTGTTCATGCTGGGCGGCGGGGGCGCTTCGCCCTCGGAGATCAGCATGGTGACGCTGGCGCCTTGCGGTTCATAGTCCTGGCGGGCGATATTAAGAACCTGTGCGCCGATAATTTCGGCGACATCCTTAAGGATCTGGGTCAATTTGTCGGCATTGTAAGCTTCATCGATATACTCAATGTAAGCCTGCTGCTGTTCAGCCGGCGCATAACAGATGTCGTAGATATTGAAACTGAGCGACTTTGTTAAATTATTAAAGCCGTGTAATTGCAATTTAGTCAAAATAGTTAAACCTCTATAACTTCAAAATCATGGGTGATTTCCACCGCTTTACTCAACATAATGGATGCGGAGCAATACTTTTCGGCGGATAACTTCACAGCCCTTTCCACAGCCGCTGCCTTTAAATCATGGCCGCTGACGATAAAATGCAGATGAATCTTGCTAAATACGCTTGGAATGGCGTCGACCCGTTCGGCAGTCACTTCGGTCACGCAACGAACTAGGTTTGTTCTGCCTTTTTGTAAAATCTGCACCACATCAAAGGAGGAGCAACCGCCCACGCCCAGCAACAGCATTTCCATCGGGCGCATGCCTATGTTTCGTCCGCCGTGGTCGGGAGGGCCGTCCATCACTACGGCATGACCGCTACCGGTTTCACCGACAAACATCGCGCCGTCGACCCATTTGACTGTTACTTGCATGTGTTTTCCCGATTAAAAATGAGGCATAGAATAGCATAAAAATATTTATTGCCAGAGCGACAGTGTTGATATTTTTGTTAAAATTCGGCATTGTCAGCTAGACTTACCTCTCGTATTGATGATAGATGAATGGTTGCCATGACACTTAAATCTCAAGAAACCCCTTATAAAGAAGCCCTGGAGCATTTTTTACGGTTTTGTCATATCAAAAAATATTCAGCCAAAACCACCATTATTCGGCCCGGCGATACCGGCGACCGGCTTTATTTTATCGTAGACGGATCGGTCAGCGTTTGCGTGGAAGAAGACGAAGGCGGACATGAGCTGATACTCGCTTACTTAAATAAAAATGAATTTATCGGTGAAATCGGCATTTTTAAAGAGACTGAAGCGCGAAAAGTCACCGTTAAAACGCGTAGCGAGTGCCATTTGGCCGAAATAAGCTACGAACGGGTACGCCATATTTTGAAAAAAGAGCTCATGGAGTTCGGGCCTGATATATTTTTTATGATAGGTGAGCAATTATCGGCGCGCTTATTGACCACCAGCAGTAATTTATGCGATCTGGCGTTTATGGATGTAGAAGGGCGAGTTGCCCGAACCTTGTTGGATTTATGCAAAAGTCCCGAGGCCATAACCCACCCTGATGGAATGCAACTGCATATCTCCCGGCAGGAAATCGGACGCATGGTCAGTTGCTCCAGAGAAATGGCCGGGCGCGTTATCAAAGAACTGGAAAATAAAAAATTGATCAGCGCGCACGGTAAAACTATCGTGGTGTTCGGTACGAGGTAGAATCTAAAAGAGGTAGTATCTAAAAATAGTGGCGCCCACTAAGGTAACTCGTAAAAAATATCCACCGTCAAAGTTGCCACAGATTCACTGATTATGAATAAATGTACTCAACACACGATTTAAAGGGTTTTTTAACAGTATTTATCCGCTTAATCCTCGTCATCCGTGTTCCATATCTCTATGTGATGAATAGTTATCGAACAAATTTAATCTGTGAATCTGTGGCGGTTTATTTATTGCGGGTTATCTTATGGTGAAACAATTTTACAGATAACATCCCTTGAAGGGATGTTATCTGTTCCAATTTAGCCCTTAGACGCTCTCTTGCGCTCATTTTCAGTTAAATATTTCTTGCGCAAGCGTATCGATTTAGGCGTGACTTCAACCAGCTCGTCTTCGGCAATAAATTCCAGCGCCTGCTCCAGGGTCATTTTTTGAATTCTGGCCAGCACCAAACTTTCATCGGTGCCCGATGCGCGAACGTTAGTCAGCGGTTTCGGTTTGCAGGGATTAACGGTCAAATCATTGGTGCGCGAATGCAGGCCTACTAACATGCCTTCATACACTTCATCGCCATTCACCAGCAGCAACTCGCCGCGTTCTTGCAAGGGATGCAATGAATAGGTGACGGCTTTGCCCGCAACCATTGAAATCAACACTCCGCGCGAACGATTACCGAATTCGCCGGCTTTCATCGGTCCGTAATGATCGAATACATGATATAACAGACCGGAGCCTGAAGTGGCGGTCATAAACTCGGTTTGAAAACCGATCAGTCCGCGCGACGGCATCATGTATTCCAGACGAATGCGGCCCTTGCCGTCAGGAACCATATTGGTTAAATCGCCTTTACGCTCGCCCAACTTTTCCATGATCGTACCCTGGTGGATTTCTTCCACTTCGATGGTGACCATTTCAAAAGGCTCGCACTTTTTACCGTCGATTTCCTTCATGATAACTTCAGGACGCGACACGCCCATTTCAAAGCCTTCGCGGCGCATGTTTTCAATCAATACCGATAAGTGCAGCTCTCCGCGACCCGACACTTTAAACTTGTCCGGGTCTCCGGTGTCTTCGACTTTCAGCGCGACATTATGTTGCAGTTCTTTGTCCAAGCGATCGCGAATCTGGCGGGTAGTGACGAATTTGCCTTCTTTTCCTGCAAAGGGTGAGTTATTGACCTGAAAAGTCATGGTCACGGTCGGTTCATCAACGGATAACGGCGTCATGGCCTCTACATGATCGGGATGGCAGATGGTGTCCGATATTTCCAGCTTTTCAATGCCGGCAAAAGCAATGATGTCGCCGGCGCGCGCCTCGGTAACTTCAACGCGATCCAGGCCGTGAAAGCCGTAAACCTGCAACATACGCCCCTTGCGCTCGACGCCTTCCCGATTGACGATAACCAGCGGCATGTTGGGTTTGATGGTGCCGCGTTGAATCCGGCCGATACCGATAACGCCGGTATAGGTGTTGTAATCCAGACTTGAAACCTGCATTTGGAACGGGCCGTCGATGTCAACGGGCGGCGGACTGACTTTAGATATTATGGTTTCAAACAGCGGCGTCATGTCGCCGCCGGTGACGGTGTGCTCCAAACCGGCATAGCCGTTGATCGCCGAGGCAAACACGATAGGAAAATCCAGCTGCTCATCGGTGGCGCCCAAGCGGTCGAATAAATCGAAGGTTTGATCGACAACCCAATCAGGACGGGCTCCGGGACGGTCTATTTTGTTGATAACCACAATAGGTTTTAGACCCAAGGCAAAGGCTTTTTGGGTGACGAAGCGGGTTTGCGGCATCGGGCCGTCCACCGCATCAACCAGCAGCAATACCGAATCAACCATCGACAACACCCGTTCCACCTCGCCGCCAAAATCGGCATGGCCCGGGGTGTCGACGATATTGATGTGGTAGCCGTTCCAGTCCAGCGCGGTATTTTTGGCCAGAATGGTGATGCCGCGTTCCTTTTCAATATCGTTGGAGTCCATCATGCGCTCAGTCACTTTGGTATGAGCGGCAAAGGTGCCGGACTGTTGCAATAATTTATCGACCAGGGTGGTTTTACCATGGTCAACGTGGGCAATAATTGCAATATTTCTTAATTTTTCGATCACTTTAAAGGTCTCTAAGGTTTAAATAAATGTAATTGCTGTGGGCGCGAATTCATTCGCGTCTACAAGTAGGGTACGCATCGCGCACCTTTAATGAGTTTGGGATGAAGTTTGGAAAAGGGTGCGCAATGCGTACCCTACACGAATGGCTTAACTCTGCTCCCAGGGCAGGCCCTGAAAACGCCAGCCGCCGAGATTGCCGCGATGTTTATGCTCATCCAGGGGGCCTTCAAAACCGTCAACAATATTAATCAACCATTGATAACCGGCTTCTTCCAAGGCTTTTGCCGCATCCAGCGATCGTTGTCCGCTACGGCAAAGCAATAAAATAGGTGCATGGCGGTCAGCTACAAGTTTTTTAACGTCGGCGACAAATTGCGGATTAACCTGCCAATCGGGGGCTTCCTTCCAGGGAATAGCGACAGCGCCCGGGGGATGACCGACAAAGGCATGTTCAACTTTTGTTCTGACATCCACCAATACCGCAGCGGAATTGTTTTGTAACAAATCCCAGGCTAGTTGCGGATCTAAATTTTCTATCATCAGGTTAATCTCTGAGTGCGTTTTTGGCCGCCAAAATTAGGCGCTTTAGGCGACAAACGAGGCTACATTCATCAAACACAGCGCATGAATCTGGTTTTTATCTCAAAAAAACAGCGATTCACCGGTTTAGAATTGCCTATTATCGCATCCCCTAAGCTAGGGTCAAGAAATCGACTCATAACGATGTCATCAAAATCGTATTCTGAGTAATCATAAGGGCTGATTTATTTGGCGGACATTAACCTTGAGCCTTTGCCTACAGGGATGCAGCTATGGGATGTGAATAGGAGGATAAGCTTTACCGGCGACTATAAGCCGCCGCAGACAAAATATTTCGGGCAGCGACCGCCCCTTATTCCGTTCCGGGAAGACTGACCCGATGTTCCAGCCATGCCTGTAAAAAGTCCAAAAAACCTCTGACTTTGGCTGACAAATATTTCCTATGGGGGTAGACCGCATGTATATCTAAAGGAGGCAACGGGTAATTTTCCAATACAATCTTTAGCGTTCCATTTTCAATATCTTTACCAACAATATAGGTCGGTAACATCACTAAGCCCAAACCGTTAATTGCAGCGATGCGAATTGGGTGTGCCGCGTTAGCCTGCATCCGACCGGAAACGGTCACCATCTTGAACCCTGCATCGCCTTTAAACCGCCATTTATTGCGCGGTGGAATTGCCCAATTAACGAGACAACTATGTTCTTCCAAGTCTTCCGGTGTTTGCGGAATTCCATATCGCGCTAAGTAATCGGGCGAGCCGCAAACAACCAATGACGAACTGGCCAGTTTCCGCGCGAACATACTGGTGTCATCCAACGCACCTAAAGAAATAGCGACATCAATCCCCTCATCTATCAAGTCGCCGGGACTGCTCTGTAAAATCATCTCAATGGTTAAGTCAGGGTGTATTTTCAAAAACTCGGACACCGCACGAGCGATATGCGTGGCGCCGATGACCGGCGGCGCACTAATTCTTAATACTCCCCGGAGTTCAGTCTGCAAATGCGTTACCGCCGCTTCCATCTCCTCAACCTCTAGCAACACTTGCTGACAGCGCTCCAGATAGGATCCGCCCACTTCGGTCAAGCTTAAGCTGCGCGTGGTTCGGTTGAATAATCGCGTACCCAGCACCCCCTCAAGATGCATAATATGCTTGGTGGCCATGGCTCTGGAAATATCCAGGTCGCGCGCACCACCGGCAAAGCTTCCGGCCTTGGCCACGCGTACGAAAACGGTCATGCTGGTTAACTTATCCATTTATAATTCGCCTATCTTCTTTCCACAACATGTCTTCAATGTCACATTGCGGCACAAAACCGGTAACGGCGTCGGCCAGCACTTTTCTAACCCGCTCAAAATCATCGTCTTGCGTTGCCTGCTCCAATGTCACCAGCATAGGCTCCAGCTCGGCCCAGGAAATAATATGCTCCTGTGCGCGCATGATTCTTGCGTGATCGGTTTTTGACACACTCTCGCCAATCAATAGCTCTTCATAGAGCTTTTCTCCAGGTCTTAAACCGGTATAGCTAATTTCCACATCGCCGTCGGGATGGCTTTCGTCTTTGATTTCCAGACCGCTCAAATGGATCATACGTTTGGCCAAATCGACAATACGAATAGGCTCGCCCATATCCAGCACAAACACATCGCCGCCCTGGCCCATAGCGCCCGCCTGAATAACCAACTGCGCGGCTTCAGGTATGGTCATGAAATAGCGGATGATGCGTGGGTCGGTCACCGTTACCGGCCCACCTCTTGTGATCTGCTCTTTAAACAACGGCACCACGGATCCTGAAGAACCCAGTACATTGCCAAAGCGCACCATGGTAAAACGGGTTCCGGGATTTTTAACTGCACTGAGTGCCTGCAAAATCAATTCCGCAAAGCGCTTGGTCGCGCCCATGGTATTGGTGGGCCTGACGGCTTTGTCCGTGGAAATCAGCACAAAGGTTTCAACGCCGGCCTTTATCGCTGCCTGTGCGGCGCGCAAAGTGCCGAAGACATTGTTCCAGACCGCCTCCCCCGGATTTCTTTCCACCATCGGCACATGCTTATAAGCCGCCGTGTGATAGATGGTTTGCACCCTGAAAGTCTTGCATACCTTGTCGATGCGGCTGCTATTGACAACAGAACCCAACACCGGAATAAGCTTTATTTCATTGGCATTTTTTATATCGCCAGGGATGGTGTGTATGCCGCCAGCCAGTCGGGAACTGGCGCGGCGTTTGGCCGACAGATGCAGCAACTCTTTTTCAATCGCATAAAGCGCAAATTCACTGATCTCAAAAAGAATCAGAGCCTGCGGCTGCAAGCGGATAATTTGCCGACAAAGCTCAGAGCCGATCGAACCGCCTGCGCCGGTCACCATTACCACTTTGTCGGCAATATTGGCATGCAGCAGCGCTTGATCCGGCGCCACTGCGTCGCGGCCCAACAGATCGGCAATATCAACTTCTTGCAAGGCATCAACGGTAACTTTGCCTTGGGCTATGTCAGACAAGCCGGGCATGGACATCACATGCACGGCATAAGGCTCCAACAAACGGATAATTTCACTTTTACGCGCCCGATTAGCCGAGGGCATAGCCAACAGCACATCTGAAGCCTGATGTCTTGCTATCAAGTACCTTAATGAGCTCAGCGGATATATCCTAAGACCGTTGACCTTTTGTTTATGCAGCAACGGGTCGTCATCGATGAAAGCGACCGGTCTGAATTCACGTCCGTAGCTTAATGCCGAAGCCAGCTGTACGCCGGCGTTGCCCGCGCCATAAATCAGCACATTTCTCTTGCTACGACTTTTTACCCCCCGGCCTCCGCCCAGGTTTAAATAAACTTCTCCCAACCACCAACGCGCAAAAAACCGGCTGCCGCCCACCAGCAGCAGCATGTTCAAGCCGTTTAGCGGCAATACCGTCCGGGGTATGCCCTTGATGCCGGTCTCATACAAGATAAACGCAAAAACCAGCGCATACAGCGTGGTCGCCTGAATGATGGTCCATAAAGCCCTGACCTCTATGTATCGAATAATCGCCCGGTACAAACCCAGTTTGACAAAAATAGGCACGGCGATGACAGGTGCTGCCGCAAACAGAACCCATTCATCGTGTTTAGGGATGTACAGCTCTCCCCAGCGCAAAGCAAGAGCCGCCCAAAGGGCAAATATCGCAAAAACTACATCGGCGCTAATAAGGATAAAGGCTTTTTTTTGTCGTCCTAGGCCGATAAACCAGGTGCGCGTTTGTGATCTCATTAATCAGTCCTACAATTTATGTGGGCGCGAATTTATTCGCGTTGCTGCTATAGATGCGAATAAATTCGCGCCCACAATAGCCGCTTTCCTATTTATCGCAATAACTAATTTTATTATATCCAATAGTGTAGGGGCGGATTTACTTGCGCCCTGTGGGTATCCCACCCAAAGGCGAATGAATTCGCCCCTACATTTCGATAAGTTCACTTGGACTACCTAGTTTGAGCCAGCCTATCACCGGCTTTATAGTAATAAGCTAAACGCAATAACGGCAGGTACGCCACCACTAGACCGACAAGGCCATCCAATTTCTCCAACGCCACGAGGCTAGCGACAGGCAGTAACCAACCTATATTAATAGCGGCTATGACC
The DNA here is from genome assembly GCA_043729025.1 of Methylobacter sp. Lineage (GTDB taxonomy): Bacteria > Pseudomonadota > Gammaproteobacteria > Methylococcales > Methylomonadaceae > Methylobacter_A. The sequence goes on along the minus strand of JAYTLW010000240.1, from coordinate 2,893 downwards.
AAGGTGACGGGGCGGTGAGCGCCCAGGATGCGGGATGCATATTGATAGGCATGGCTATGGTGCGCCTCATAAAACTTCTCCCTGCGTATCACGCGGCGGCACAAGGTAACGGTGGCGTCGATGATGAACACCCCCAGCAAGATCAACCACACCCACAATAGCCGGGGAGCTATCCCGGAGGCTTGTACCGACAGCAGCGCCAGCATAATACCCAAAAAACCGCTGCCCGCGTCTCCCATAAAAATACGGGCGGGCGGAAAATTCCACAGCAAAAAGCCCAACACCGCTGCGGCCAGCAAAACCGGCGGCATCCAGGCCATCGAATCCGGCGCAATAAGCCAGACCATCAACGCAGCGCTGCAACACACCGTAATCGCCTCAATACCGGCCAGGCCATCGATGCCGTCCATAAAGTTGTATAGATTGAGCAACCAGACGGTATAAACCGCCGCGCCCAGATACCCAACCCAACCCAAGCCATAACCAAAAGCCGTGAGCGGAGGCAAACCCAGCCAATAAAGTCCCCAAGCTGCCGCGCCAAAATGCACCAATAAACGCCAGCGCGCTGCAATATGTCCGTGATCATCAAGAAAGCCGGTTACCGCAACTGCGACTCCTGCGCCCCATAAAGCCAAGCACACAGGGCCGGTAAGCCAATCAAAGCTGTTTAAAACCGGCAGCACGGCCAGAAATAAAGTCACAATTGCGACGCCGCCGCCGCGAGGCGTCGGCACTGAATGCGAGCTGCGCTCATTAGGAATGTCGATCAAGTTTTTCGCAATGGCGTAGCGGCGCAATAAGCCGGTGAGCGTCCAGGCCCCGATGCATGTCAACAACAGCAAGCATCCAAAAGTCATGGGCGGCTCATCATTTCCGCAAAAAATCTGCTGCGGTTTTTTTCAATGCATCATCCACACTCACCGGAGGCTGCCAGCCCAACAGCTCACTGGCTTTGTTAATGTCGACTTGCAGCGAATTACACAAACGCTGCGCCATATCGCGCTTGCCCAACAGCATAGCGCCGGTCTTTAACACCCAGATAGGCAGGGGGAGCAGTTTGGCGGGTTTGCCCAATGCGTGACCCAAGCGTTGCAATAATTCAGTCGTAGACAAGTCCTCACCGTCCCCGGCCAAAAACGTCTGGTTAGCGGCTAAAGGATGAGCGATACAGGTTACGATCAAATCCACCAAGTTATCCAGCGCGACCAGACTGCGCTTATTATGAATACCCGCCAAAGGTAGCGGGACACCCTTATCCAGCCAACGCATCATACTGCGAAAATTGGCCTTCACTCCGGGCCCGTAAACCAACGGCGGGCGTATGATCACCACTTCCAAGCCGGTTTGATCGGCCAGCTGCCGCAAAGCATCTTCAGCCATGCGCTTGGAAATACCATAAGGGTCTATCGGCGCGGGCTGATGCTCAGTGGTATAAGGTTGACCCAACAGAGTACCCTCACCATTCACCTTGATCGAACTGATAAAAATAAAGCGCTGCACGCCTGCTTTGGCTGCCTGCCGGGCAAAATTGCAGGCGCCATCGACATTGACCTTATACAGCGCTTCCAGCGGATCGGCTGCGCTAGCCTTCATGACATGCGCACGCGCAGCCAGATGAATGACCACGTTTATACCGAGCAAGGCCTCTGTCCAATTAGTTTCACCGTTTATATCGCCGACCGATACGGTCTGGGTGTTTTCGATGGGCGAACTTGCGCAACGCACTGCCGCGCGGACAGTTAGCCCTTGCCGAAACAACTCGGCGCACAGCGCTTTGCCGATAAAACCGGAAGCTCCTGAGATCAATATTTTCATACGCACGAACTCATCGTATTAGCTCAAATAATCGGATAGGCAGCTTCAAGGCCAGAAACAGCCAATGGGTATATAAGCCATTTTCCCTGCACGCCCTGACAATTTCCCAATTCAGTTTAACACGCGTCATAAATCCGCTATTACTCAACCCCCCGGAACGCATAATCACCGTAACCTTATCAATAAATGACCAGGATATTTTTTGCCTGATAAGCAGTCTGACCAGCATCTCAAAATCGGCGGCTATTTTATAATCCGTTTTATACATCCCGCCTTTGTCATAACAAGATCTTTTGCAATAAAAGGTAGGGTGGGCGGGCATGACACCGATCCGTAGCCATGCAGGACTCAGTTTGGCAACCCGATATTTCCGCAGTATTTTGTTAAGATTATGTGGGTCGACAATATTCAGGCTGGAAAAAACGGCATCGACTTTGGTCATGCCAAACCTATCGGCTATGTCCTGTACTACGCGTTCATCAGAAAACATATCGTCTGAATTTAACATGCCCACATACTCCCCGGAACTAAGGGCTATGCCTTTATTCATCGCATCGTAGATTCCGCCATCTTTCTCGCTAAGCCAATAATCGATTGCATGATCATATTGCCTCAAAATATCAAGCGTTGCATCGCCGGAGCCGCCGTCAACAATGATATGCTCAATGTTGTCATAGCTTTGCTTCATGACGCTTTCCAGGGTGTCTCGTAGGGTTTTAGCGCCGTTAAACACTACGGTAATTACCGTGATTAACGGCTTGCCCGGCAATGAATGCTTGGCGATGCCATGGGTGCGTAAGCCGCCCTCTATCCGGCAGCTTTGATTCTTATGTTCTTGAGTTAGTACATGAGCATCAAAGCCAACATCATTTTTTATCGCAGCCTGTGTTGAATCTTGCAAGTGTCGACAATCTTCCGTTCTTGTTAGAGGCTTGATCATCGCTCAGAATTTGGCAGTAACGGCAAAATCGAGTGAACAGCGGACAATCCTGACTTATTGATAGGATGAAACAGTAATTTATCCATTAGTGAGTTCGATTGTTACAAATTAAATTTTAGTCCAATACGGTGGCAAGCC
>JAYTLW010000239.1:0-5821 GCA_043729025.1 Methylobacter sp. | reverse complement strand
TGAGGGCAGCGAATTAACCATCAAACAATTTGAATCGGTCTTTGCAAAATTCAAAATCGAAACGATTGATCCGATCGGCCAGCCGTTTAATGCCGAACAGCATCAGGCCATGGCCATGCAGGTTGTAGAAGGCGTAGAACCCAATACGGTGGTTAACGTTTTCCAAAAAGGTTATCTGTTGAACGGGCGCTTGCTGCGTCCGGCGATGGTGTTGGTTGCCAAAGCCGCCGACAAACAGCCTTCAGATAGCCCTAGCATTGATGAACAGGCTTGAAATCACATAAAGCAGCCTCATAGTTGTAACAACTTTTACTTTTTTAAATAATTTCAAGTCTGGAGAATTCAATGGCTAAAATAATCGGCATAGATTTAGGAACCACAAACTCGTGTGTTGCGGTATTGGAAAACGGCGTCGCAAGAGTGATTGAAAACAGCGAAGGCGCACGCACAACGCCGTCCATTATCGCTTTTACCAGTGACGATGAAGTGCTGGTAGGACAGTCGGCCAAACGTCAGGCCGTCACCAACCCAAAAAATACCGTGTTTGCTATCAAGCGTTTGATCGGCCGTCGCTTCAAGGACGACGTCGTGCAAAAAGACATCAAAATGGTGCCTTATAAAATCGTCGAAGCTGAAAACGGCGATGCCTGGGTTGAAGTTCACGGCAAAAAAATGGCGTCTCCCGAGATTTCAGCGCGTATCTTGATGAAGTTGAAAAAAGACGCTGAAGCCTATTTAGGCGAAGAAGTCACCGAAGCGGTCATTACCGTACCGGCTTACTTTAATGACTCGCAACGTCAGGCGACTAAAGACGCCGGTCGTATTGCAGGTCTCGAAGTTAAACGTATTATCAATGAACCGACCGCGTCTGCCTTGGCTTTTGGCATGGATAAGCCTAAAGGCGATACCAAAATTGCAGTGTATGACTTGGGCGGCGGTACCTTTGATATTTCCATTATTGAAATCGCTGAGATAGAAGGCGAGCATCAGTTCGAGGTGTTATCGACCAACGGCGACACTTTTCTGGGCGGCGAAGATTTCGATTCAAGAATCATCGAATTTTTAGCCTCAGAATTTAAAAAAGAAAGCGGCGTTGACGTGCATAACGATCCTTTAGCATTGCAACGTTTAAAAGAAGCGGCGGAAAAAGCCAAGATTGAATTGTCTTCAAGCCAGCAAACGGACGTGAATCTACCTTACATTACTGCCGATGCGTCAGGGCCCAAGCATTTAAATGTCAAATTGACCCGAGCCAAACTGGAGTCTTTGGTTGAAGAGCTGATTAACCGCACTAAAGGCCCTTGCGAAATGGCGCTGAAAGACGCTAAATTGAAGGCTTCGGACATCAATGACGTGATTTTGGTCGGCGGTCAAACCCGTATGCCTAAAGTGCAGGAAATGGTCAAATCCATTTTCGGCAAAGAGCCGCGCAAAGACGTTAACCCTGATGAAGCGGTGGCTTTAGGCGCAGCTATTCAGGCCGGCGTGCTGGCGGGCGACGTTAAAGACGTGTTGCTGCTGGATGTTATCCCGTTATCGCTGGGTATCGAGACTATGGGCGGCATCTTGACCAAACTGATCGAGAAAAACACCACGATTCCGACCAATGCTTCGCAGGTGTTTTCTACGGCGGACGACAATCAAACAGCGGTCACCGTGCATGTATTGCAAGGCGAGCGTGAAAAAGCATCGGCCAATAAATCGTTGGGACGTTTCGACCTGTCCGATATTCCGCCTGCATCGCGCGGCATTCCGCAAATTGAAGTGTCATTCGATATTGATGCGAACGGTATTTTGAACGTGTCGGCCAAAGACAAGGCGACCGGTAAAAAACAATCAATAGTCATCAAAGCTTCCAGCGGTTTATCCGATGACGAAGTGGATCGCATGATTAAAGATGCCGAAGCGCATGCCGATGAAGACCGTAAATTGACCGAATTGGTTCATGCCCGCAACCATGCGGACGGCATGATACACGCGACTGAAAAATCGCTGAAAGAACTGGGTGAACAAGTCGGTGCCGAAGAAAAAACCAGCATCGAACAAGCGGTTGAAGCACTGAAAGCCGCAGTTAAAGGCGATGATAAAGCGGAAATTGAAGCCAAAACGAATGACTTAACCGAGTTATCAGGTAAACTGGCAGAGCGCGTTTATGCACAAAAATCGGCATCGGAAGAACACGCATCCGGCGCTCATGGTTCTTCAGAACATGCTACGGCCGATGACGGTGTTGTCGATGCCGAGTTTGAAGAAGTTAAGGATGACGATAAGAAATAAAATGTAGACTGGGGGAATGCAATGTAAAGTAAGCATTGCTTCCCTTTTGTCTGAATCCAAAAACAGAACAGGAGACACCAAAATGCTAAGATATCAAACAACTGGCGAAACAGTTAACTTGACGTTTTCAAAAGAGTTTTTGGGTCTTCCTGAGCTGGTCAGATTGATTGAAACTTTGCGAATTAAGGAATTGATTTCCAAAAGCCAAGTAACTTCAGACGATGTAATGATACTGGATGAAGAACTCAAAGCAAATTGGTGGAATGAAAACAAAGATCGATTCCTTGCAAAAATCGAATGAAGCCCATTATTGTTGATACAAACATTATCTTTTCGGCGTTAGTAAACAAGAACTCGAAAATATCATCGTTTTTATTAAGTCCAACTCACCCGCTTGTTATGCCTAAATATGGCTTTGTAGAACTTTTTAAGCATAAGGAGAAGATTAGTAAGGCTAGCAAACATTCAGGCGATGAAATATTGGAAATGCTTTATGAACTCATTCGGCGAATTGATTTTTTTGATGAAAATGCTATTTCAGTGCATGCACTGCAAAAATCGTGGTCGCTAGTAAAGGATGTAGACCCAAAAGATATGCTGTTTGTCGCGCTAACCATTGAAATGAATGGGCTACTTTGGACTGGTGATGTAAAACTACGTTCGAGCCTTAAATCAAAAGATTTTGATTCATTTTTTGAATAAAAATCGCCATTCACACGTTTTTGCATGGGAGCGATGCAGAATCCTAAACACAAAATCATTCCGCGCCTTCATTGTGTGCGGCTTTTAACAACCTCGCAGCAATGCTTTATCTCCTGAACAACACTCAGGAGCGGATTGAACAATGGCAAAAGAAGATTTTTACAAGCTTCTCGGTGTAGACAAAAACGCCAGTGATGCAGAGATTAAGAAAAGCTATCGCAGCAAAGCGATGAAGCATCATCCGGACAGGAATAAAGATAATCCGGTGGCGGCCGAGGCCAAGTTTAAGCAGATTAAAGAGGCTTACGAAGTTTTATCGGATCCCAAAAAACGCTCCGCCTACGACCAGTTCGGTCATGCCGGGATTGATCCTTCGATGGGCGGCGGGCGTTCCGGCGGTTTTACCGGCGCTGAAAGTTTCAGCGATATTTTCGGCGACATTTTCGGCGGAGGCAGGCAGCAGCGCAGCAACGTTCAGCGCGGCTCGGACCTACGCTACAACCTGGAATTATCGCTCGAAGAAGCCGTCTTCGGCACCGATGCCAAAATCCGCGTGCCGGTGCTGGTAGCTTGCGGCGAGTGCAGCGGTTCCGGCGCCAAAAAAGGTTCCAGTCCTGTTATCTGTTCAACCTGCCACGGTCACGGACAAGTCAGGATGCAACAAGGTTTCTTTTCAGTTCAGCAAACTTGCCCAACCTGTCGCGGCACCGGCAAACAGATCAAAGATCCTTGCGGCGCCTGTTACGGTCAAGGCCGGGTTCAAGAAAATAAAACCTTGTCCGCGAAAATCCCGGCAGGCGTCGATACCGGAGACCGTATACGTCTGGCCGGAGAAGGTGAAGCCGGAGAACACGGCGGCCCGGCCGGCGATCTTTATGTTCAGGTTCAGGTAAAAGATCATCAGATTTTCACCCGTGACGGCGCGAATTTATATTGCGAAGTGCCGATCAGCTTTCCTACCGCCTGCTTGGGCGGTGAACTTGAAGTGCCTACCCTGAACGGCAAAGTGCTGTTGAAAATTCCTGCCGAAACACAAACCGGAAAATTATTCAGGTTGCGGGGCAAAGGCGTCAAGCCGGTCAGAGGCGGAGCAGTCGGCGATTTGCTGTGCAAGGTGCAGGTCGAAACGCCGGTGCATTTGACCAAAGAGCAAAAAGCCCTGGTTGCGCAGCTTAGCGAATCTTTATCCGGCGGCGGCAAGCATCATAGTCCGCAAGAGTCTTCATGGACCGATGGCGTAAAAAGCTTTTTCGATAAATTAACAGGATAAGTCATGATGCGTATTGCGGTAGTAGGCGCGTCCGGTCGCATGGGACTTTGTTTGATTAAAGCGGCGGCGCTGGCTAAAAATGCCGAATTGGCTGCGGCCGTGTCCCGTCCTGATAGTCTTGCCATAGGCCGGGATGCGGGCGAGCTGGCTGGCATCAGCGTGGTCGGCGTTAAAGTCGTCGATAACTTGGCGGCGGTTGTCGATCAATTCGACGTGTTGATCGATTTTACCCGTCCCGATGCTTCAATGGCTTTTATCGAGATTTGCCGAGAGGCCGGAAAAAAGCTGGTCATCGGCACCACCGGTTACAGCGATGCGCAAAAAGCTCTGATTAGCGAGGCGGCTAAAGACGTGGCGATCGTGATGGCGCCGAACATGAGCGTCGGCGTCAATCTGTCGCTAAAATTGCTGGCATTGACCGCCAAAGTCATGGGCGATTATACCGATATTGAAGTGATCGAAGCCCATCACCGGCATAAAGTCGATGCGCCATCCGGCACCGCATTGCGCATGGGCGAAGTGATAGCCGAGACCTTAGGCCGGGATTTAAAAGACTGCGCGATTTACGGCAGGGAAGGCAATACCGGCGAGCGGGACAGAAAAACCATCGGTTTTTCAACCATTCGCGCCGGGGACATCGTCGGCGAGCATACCGTGATGTTTGCCGACGACGGCGAACGGGTAGAAATCACCCACAAAGCCACCAGCCGCATGACCTTTGCCAACGGCGCAATCAGGGCCGCAATTTGGCTGGCCGATAAGGATAGCGGCTTGTACGATATGCAGGATGTTTTGGGGCTTGCTTAAGTGAGTTTATTCATATGAACTTAACGTAAGCTGTCCAGGTTGTTGCTCTTTTCACAACGCAATACATTTTAAAGTCCGCGAGATTTGTAACTACAAAAAGAGCTATAATGCGTCGTAATTGTAAAGGAACTACAAAATGAATTATGTCTGGGATGACAGCAAGAGTGCCGCTAATCTGCAAAAACATGGCTTGAGCTTTGAAGATGCGAATATCGTTTTTTCCGGTGCGTGCATAACATTTGAAGATGATCGCCACGATTATGGGGAAGCAAGGTTTATTACGCTGGGCACTCTGGAAGGTCGTATTGTGGTGCTTGTGCATACACAACGGAATGAGGAAACGCGCATTATATCGATGAGAAAGGCAAATGAACGTGAGCAAAAAATCTATCAAAAGCAACTTAGCAAGAATTGATGCGATGACCGATGCGGACATCGATTATTCCGATAGTCCTGAGCTTGGGGATGAGTTTTTTGATAAAATAACCACTCCTTGGCCACCTTCAAAAAAACAACTCACTATCCGGCTTGATGAAGATGTGCTGGAATGGATCAGGGGACAAGGCAAAGGCTATCAGACCCGGATTAACCGTATTTTACGAGCGGCCATGGATAGTCAGCGACAGTGAGTTACCCTTGTTAGCCATAGCTATCAACACAAGTAATTTTGCTCCTTCTCCAGAGGGAGAAGGCTGGGATGACGACTGCATGGATGCAGGAGGTAGAGCAATGCAGGAGCAATTGCCGAGGGGAGATGTAAATAGT
>JAYTLW010000238.1:0-19114 GCA_043729025.1 Methylobacter sp. | reverse complement strand
TATTGCGTAAATTCTTTTTGGTGCCGACTGATTCACTGCTATTTTGTATTATAACATATTGATTGTATAGCTTTAATGTGTTTTTCAGTCAGACACTATCTAGCCAGGCATCGTAAGCAAGATAGGCCAGAAAACCGACAAAACCAATCATCATCACAGCAAACAAAATACTATTCATTTTCCAAATCCTCCAATAAGCGTTTTATTTGTTTTGGTTGGATATTGGGAATGCCAAATAGTTAAATAACCGCACTCAATTTAATCAACAACGCCGTAATCAGCGCAGTTTGTAAAAGACCGACACTGATAATCCAGCGAATAAGTTCACTTTTAGTCTCAGCAAGCTTAACCTCACTTTTTAATTCAGTCTCCCGAAGTCGACTATCAAGTGACTGGTTAGTGACCAGATTATCAAGGTCATAATCATGCCGCGCTTGTTCAAGCGTCGAAGTTACTGCTACCTTTTGTAGCTTAGTAATAATTTCAGCCTGCTCTTCGCTAAACCCGGCGTTCTTTAGCTCTTTGATAAACTCGTGGGTGTCGAATGTGATGGTTGACATGATTACTCCTCTGTTTTTCTTATAGTTTAGCGCATAGTTTGTAGGCAGCGCATTTTGCCCACCCTCTACGCTTACTTTAACTTATCCTTAAGCATCTTATTCACTTCGCCGGGGTTGGCCTTGCCCTGCATTTCCTTCATCACCTGCCCTACAAAAAAACCGAAAACTTTGTCTTTACCGCTGCGGTATTGTTCAACCTGAACCTGGTTATCGGCAATGATTTTATCGATAATGGCTTCTATCGCGCCGACATCGGTGATTTGTTTCAAACCTTTGGCTGCGATAATTTGATCGGCTGTCGCAGTGCCCTGCCAAAGTTCCTCGAACACCTGCTTGGCGATCTTGCCGGAAATGGTGTCGTCGCTGATGCGCTTTAACAAGCCCGCCAGACGTTCGTGACTGACCGGCGAGTCGATAATGTCCAAACCGGCCTTGTTCAACGCGGCTAAAAGATCGCCGGTCATCCAGTTGGCGCACATTTTGGCTTCGCAGCCCGACTCTTTAACCACGGTTTCGAAATAATCGGCAAGCGCTCGGGAGGAGGTCAGTATCGTGGCGCTCTCTTCATCCAGCGCATAAGCGTCTTTAAAACGCTGTTTTTTCGCCTGTGGCAGTTCCGGCAATCGGGCTTTAATTTGCGCTTTAAAGTCTTCATCAATCAGCACCGGCAACAGGTCGGGGTCGGGGAAATACCGGTAATCATTGGCCTCTTCCTTGCTGCGCATGGAACGGGTTTCATCCTTGTCCGAATCATAAAGCCGCGTCTCCTGCACCACTTTACCGCCGCTTTCTATCAACTGTATTTGCCGTTCCACTTCGTGGTTAATGGCTTTTTCGACAAACTTGAACGAATTGATATTTTTGATTTCGGCCCGGGTGCCGAACGCCTTCTGGCCTTTGGGACGCACCGATACGTTGGCGTCGCAGCGGAACGAGCCTTCCTGCATATTGCCGTCGCAAATACCCAAGTAGCGCACCAGTTCGTGCATTTTTTTCATATAGGCTACGGCTTCTTTGGCCGAACTCATTTCCGGTTCGGAAACGATTTCCAGCAACGGCGTACCGGCGCGGTTCAAATCGATGCCGGTTAGCCCATGAAAATTTTCATGCAGCGATTTACCTGCGTCTTCTTCCAGATGTGCGCGGGTAATGCCGATGCGTTTGCTGACGCCGTCAACATCAATATCCAGATGCCCGATACCGACGACAGGCAGCTCCATCTGGCTGATTTGATAGCCTTTGGGCAAGTCCGGGTAAAAATAATTTTTCCTGGCGAATACCGAATACGGAGCGATATGCGCTTCAATGGCCATGCCGAAAATGACCGCCATGCGCACGGCTTCTTCATTCAATACCGGCAACACGCCGGGCAGGCCTAAATCGACGGCACAGGCTTGGGTGTTGGGTTCTGCGCCGTAAGCGGTCGACGCTCCGGAAAAAATCTTGGATTTGGTGGCGAGTTGGGCGTGAATTTCCAGGCCGATGACTGTTTCCCATTGTGAATTCATTTTGTTGTTCCTTTTTATTCGGCAAAAACGTCAGCTAAATCAATGTGTAGCTCAGGAAAAAGATAAGGTTTCGCTATGTCATCACCGGCATACATGGCAAATAATTGGTATTTTTCGGTGTCCTGATTCAGCACAAACTGATAAACCGCTTGTTCGTAGGGGTAAACCAGCCAATATTCTGTTACGCCATTTTCCTGGTAAAGATCGAATTTGAGGCGCATTTCTTTTTTGCTGTTACCGGGCGAGAGTACCTCGATAATCCAGTCCGGTGCGCCGTTGCAGCCTTGCTCCGTGAGTTTTTCTTTGTCACAGATCACGCACAAATCGGGCTGGACGACGTTGAGAATTTCCTGATCGCGCAGCTTGGATTGTCTGCTGTCATAGAGTTTGATGTCGAATGGCGCGTAAAAAAGCTTGCAGGGTCTCTTGTGGAAATACTGATAAAGACTGCCGCCCAGATTGGTAATAATGCTCTGATGTTTCAGATTCGGCGCTGGCGACATCGCCATGATCTTGCCTTTGATCAGCTCAACAGTTTCCTCCAGCCGCCAGGTCAAGTAATCGGCATAGCTGTAAGTGGCGTTCAAATCCAGTTGCGAGAGTTCTGTGATTTTTGCCATGAGCATTTATCCTTATTCGAAACCTTTAGGGATCTGTGTATGCCAATCGGTGATTTGTTGATACTGATGGGCGATATTCAATAATCGGTCTTCGGCAAAATAATTGCCGATAATCTGCAAGCCTACCGGCAGGCCTTTGCTAAATCCTGCGGGAACCGACATGGCCGGAACGCCAGCCAGATTAATCGCAATCGTGTAAATATCGGATAAATACATTTCGATCGGGTTGCCGATTTTCTCGCCGATACCGAAGGCGGTGGAAGGCGTTACCGGCCCCATGATGACATCGACTTGCGACAGGGCTGCTTTAAAGTCTTCGCTGATCAGGCGACGAATTTTTTGCGCCTTAATATAATAAGCATCGTAATAACCGGCCGACAAGGCATAAGTCCCCATCAGGATACGGCGTTTAACTTCCTTGCCGAAGCCTTCGCCGCGCGAGCGGGTATAAAGATCGGTTAAATCCGCCGGATTTTCGCAGCGATAGCCAAAGCGCACGCCGTCAAAACGCGCCAGATTGGCGGAGCACTCGGCAGGAGCGATTACGTAATAAGCAGGAATGGCCAGCTTAAGGCTGGGCATGGAGATTTCCGTAATCTTAGCGCCTAATTTTCGGTATTCGTCGATTGCGGCTTCCAGCGCCGCCGCCACACCGGAGTTTAATCCCTCGCCGAAAAATTCTTTGGGCAGGCCGATTTTTAAACCTTCAAGATTATTATTTAACCCTAACCTATAATCGGGAACCGGCAAATCGACGCTGGTTGAATCTTTGTCATCAAAACCGGCCATGGTTTGCAGCATGATCGCCGCGTCTTCGGCGCTACGGGTCATCGGCCCGCCTTGATCTAAACTCGAGGCATAGGCAATCATGCCGTAACGGGACACCCGGCCGTAAGTCGGCTTTAATCCGGTAATGCCGCATAGGGCCGCTGGCTGACGTATCGAGCCACCGGTATCCGTCCCGGTCGCGAAGACCGCAAGACGCGCCGCAACAGCCGCAGCGGAGCCGCCCGAAGAGCCGCCGGGAACAGTATTGGTATCCCAGGGATTTTTGACCGCGCCGTAATAACTGGTTTCGTTGGATGAACCCATCGCAAACTCGTCCATATTCAGCTTGCCCAGCATCACCGCACCAGCCTTATTGAATTTATCCACCACTGTTGCAGTGTAAGGAGAAATAAAATTATCCAGCATTTTTGAGCCGCAGCTGGTTTTAACGCCCTCGGTGCAAAAAATGTCTTTATGCGCCATCGGGATGCCGGTTAAAATTTCCGCATTGCCCTTTGCCAGCCTTGTGTCGGCTGCTTTGGCCGCCTGCAAGGCTGGCTCTTCGGTGAGGGTGATATAAGCATTAAGTAAGTTGTGTCGTTTGATTCTGTCTAAAAAGGCCGACGTCAATTCCACGCTAGAAAATTCACCGGAACGCAGACTCTGGGCTAACTCTGCAATGGTTTTGTTATGCATATCGGTTACTTTGTCCTTTACTCGATGACTTTGGGTACTAAATAAAGCCCGGATTCCACTTGCGGCGCGATAGCCTGAAATATTTCGCGATTATTCTGCTCTGTGATTGTATCGGCTCGCAGCCTTTGCGCCTTATCCATCGGGTGCGCCATAGGCTCGACGCCATCGGTGTCGAGATCGCTCATTTGCGTCATCAAGTCCAGCATCCCGGACAGATCTTTTGCATAAGAAGCAACGTCTCGTTGCTCGATTCCCAGTCGCGCTAAATGCGCACAATGTTCAACGTCACTTACAGTTAAAGACACTATTGACTCCCAATAAAAAATTTAAGAGATTCTCTTATTATTATGTTTATAATACTTTATATCTTGCTCGAATACCCGCTTGATTGATAGAGTGATACTACTTATTATTGCCCAAAGGATACTGCTAACCATGTTCAAACGAATTCGCGGCCTCTTCTCCAACGATCTCGCTATTGACTTAGGCACTGCCAATACATTGATCTATATTCCCGGTCAGGGCATAGTGCTCAATGAGCCATCGGTTGTTGCTATCAAAGAAGATAAAATCCGTGGCGCTAAAACGATTGCCGCTGTCGGTCTTGATGCAAAACGCATGCTGGGGCGCACACCGGGCAATATTACTGCAATCCGGCCGCTAAAAGACGGGGTAATCGCCGACTTTGCGGTCACCGAGCGGATGCTCAGGTTTTTTATCGAGAAAGTTCATCAAAGCAAGTTGCTGCGACCCAGTCCACGCATTTTAATCTGCGTGCCTTGCGGCTCAACGCAGGTTGAACGCCGCGCTATTCGGGAGTCTGCGGCAATGGCCGGTGCACGCGAGGTTTATTTGATTGAAGAGCCGATGTCGGCAGCGATCGGCGCAGGCTTGCCGGTCGATGAGGCCTGCGGCTCGATGGTTTTGGACATAGGCGGAGGCACTTCTGAAGTGGCGGTCATTTCCATAAACGGTATCGTGTATTCCTCGTCTGTCCGTATCGGTGGCGATCGCTTTGACGATGCCATTATCAATTACGTGCGCAGAAATTACGGCACTTTAATTGGCGAGGCCACCGCAGAAAGAATAAAACATGAAATCGGCACGGCTTACCCCGGCAGCGAAGTCAGGGAAATAGAGGTGAAAGGCCGCAATCTGGCTGAAGGCGTTCCGCGCAGCTTTTCTTTAAACAGCAATGAAATCCTGGAAGCATTGCAAGAACCGCTATCCGGCATAGTCGGGGCCGTAAAATTGGCCTTGGAGCAAACCCCGCCTGAACTCGGCTCGGATGTGGCAACACGCGGCATATTCTTAACCGGTGGCGGCGCCTTATTGAAGGATATAGACCGGCTGATAGCCGAGGAGACCGGCCTACCGGTCTATATCGCTGATGATCCGCTAACCTGCGTAGCTAGAGGCGGTGGCATGGTTCTGGAAATGCTGGATAAAAAAGGAGTTTCGACTTTTTCTTTAGAGTAAGCAAACATAATCCTGCGCACCCTTTAAAGTGTTTATTTAAGCAGCAACAAAGACCGTAGGTTGGGTTACGACTGCATGGATGCAGGAGGTAGAGCAATGCAGGAGCAATTGCCGAGGCGCGTCTGTTTGCGCCGCAACCCAACGGGTGCAGCATTGGTTTGTCGGGTTACGCTACGCTAACCCGACCTTCACGCATGATTTGAACGCGACAACCCAACCTACATTAAGAGGCATCTTGCTATAAAACTTTTATTTGCTACCGGCCCTTCCATCAACATCCGCCTGCTGGTGGCAATTATTGCTTCAGTTGCTTTACTGGTAACTGAGCACACCAGCCACCAATTGGATCCGCTTAGAGCCACATTATCCGTTCTTGTCGACCCGATAAAATATGTGGTCGATATACCGTCAGTGCTGACTGAGCAAGCCGCAGATGCTGTGCGCTCCTATTCGGCCTTAAAAAAAGACAACGCCCGGTTACGCGAAGAACAATTCATCGACAAAACCCGATTGCTTAAATTTGACTCTTTAGAAAAAGAAAATATTCGGCTGCGCGCCTTATTGGAAAACTCCTTTAAACTCGGCGAGCAATTGCTTATCGCAGAATTATTGTCGATCAATATGGCGCCCTACGAAAACATAGTAGTGGTCAACAAAGGCACTCGGTTTGGCGTCCACCCACAACAGCCGGTACTGGATGCAAACGGTGTGGTCGGGCAGGTTTTCCGTGCTTTGCCGTTCAGCTCCGAAATCATGTTAATTACCGACCCGAATCATGCCATCCCCGTCCAGGTCAATCGAAACGGCTTGTTAACCATTGCTGTAGGCAGCGGCCAGTTGAACCGGCTTAACTTGCCTTTTTTACCCAACAATGCAGATATTCGCCCCGGCGACCTCCTGATAACCTCGGGTTTAGGCGGTACTTTTCCGTCGGGTTATCCGGTTGGCGTTGTCGATGATTTTACCCCGATATCTAATAAACCATTCGTCAACATTACCGCCACCCCAAAAGCCATGCTGGATCGAAACCGGGAGCTGTTGATCGTATGGAGCGACTCATCCCCAGTTTCATTGAATACTCAGACTACAGCTGGCGAAAAAGCGCCCGCGACGCATCCTCACGACCCACTCGCCAAGAGCGAATCAGTCAACGAAGTACCTAAAGAAGAACAGGCAGGGGCAGCTCGTGATAACAAATCCGCCGCTAGCGGATTGGCACACAAAACACCGGTGGGGACAACAGTCGATAACAAATCCGCCGAGAGCGGATTGACACGCAAAGCGCTCAAAGGGGCGCCGACAGGGACAGACGGCGATGAATAGCTCCTCCGGCTTCGGCCGCATTATTTTGACCATTATCATGGCGATGTGCTTAAGAATAGCACCCTGGCCGGGTTTTTTGAGCAGCATAAATCCTGACTGGGTGTTGCTGGTGCTTATCTACTGGGCGCTTGCTGTACCTGAACACGCCGGTATCTTTAATGCCTGGACAGTCGGGTTATTGACCGATGTGTTGACCGGGAGGGTAATCGGCCAACATGCATTGGCCTACATATTGATCATTTATTGCTGCCTAATGCTGCACAAACGTTTGCGCCAGTTTCCATGGCCTCAACAGGGCTTGTTTATTTTCTCTTGCCTGTTGTTTTCCCAGATGCTGCTATTCTGGTTAAAAATTATTCAGCACCCCGCTCAACTGCACGCTTCTTTCTGGCTGCCTATTATATCCGGCACCTTATGCTGGCCTCTGATCTATACAGCAATGCGCTACGTCCGTTTGTCACGGCGCACTCAATAAACACTCCGTAGCTGTTATGTCTCGTGCCTATACTATTCAAAATAAGTTAGTAGAAAATCGTCTATTTCTCAACCGCATTATTGCGGCCTTTGTGGTCATATTGTTGCTCACTGTCGGCCTGATTGTGCGCCTAGTTTACCTGCAAATTGTCGGGCACGAACATTACGCCACACTGGCAAAAGACAATAGCATCAGAATCGAACCCCTAGTACCGACCCGGGGCATTATTTATGATCGACACGGCAAAGTTCTAGCCGACAACACGCAATCTTACAGCCTCGAGCTCATTCCTGAGCAAATCAGCGATCTTGATGACACTTTGCAACGCTTACAAAAACGACTCAATATTTCTGCCGAAAAAATCGACCAATACCAGAAACAACGCAAACGACAAAAACGCTTCGTCAGCACCCCATTGTTAATCAGCATGAATGACGAGGAAATCGCCAAATTTGCGGTAGTCAGGCCTTATTTTCCGGGCGTTGACATTCAGGCTCGCCTAGTTCGACATTACCCTTACGCCGACTTGGCCTCCCACGTAGTCGGTTACGTGGGCCGCATCAACGAAGCGGAAATGAAGACTTTGCCCATCGCCGAATATCGTGGCTCCAGCCATGTCGGCAAAATTGGCATAGAAAATACCTATGAAACCGAGTTGCACGGCAAAACCGGCTATGCGGAAATAGAAACCAATGTCCAGGCGCGCGCGATCAATACGGTAAACTCCGTACCCCCCGTGCCGGGCGAAAATCTTTATCTGACCCTGGATATCGATTTACAAAAAACCGCCTACGATGCATTAGAAGGCTACAACGGTGCGGTCGTCGCCATTGACATTAAAACCGGCGGTGTGCTGGTTTTCGCCAGCCGCCCCGGTTTTGACCCCAATCCATTTGTTATCGGCATAGCCAATGACGCGTATCAGGCTCTGCAATCCTCCGAGAATCAGCCGCTTTATAACCGGGCGCTGCGCGGTTTATATCCGCCGGGATCAACCATTAAGCCGTTTATTGCGCTGGCCGGACTTGAATACAATGCGATCAACTCAGGTCACAAACTGTTCTGCCCCGGATATTATCAACTGCCTAACGTCAGCCACCACTATCGGGATTGGAAAAAGGGCGGTCATGGCTCGGTTAATATGACCGAAGCCATTACCCAATCCTGCGACGTGTATTTTTACACCTTAGCATCAACCCTGGGCATAGATCGTATGCACAATTTTTTACAGCACTTTGGCTTCGGTGAAAAAACCGGCATCGATCTGGCCGGGGAAAAGGCGGGGTTAATGCCTTCCCGCGAATGGAAACGCCAGCGTCACAACCAGTCCTGGTATCCGGGAGAAACGCTGATCACCGGTATAGGCCAGGGATTCCTTCAGGTTACCCCGCTGCAATTGGCCAAGGCCGTCGCCACCTTGGCCAATAAGGGCAACATTGTCACGCCCTTTTTGGTAAAAAATACCGGCAGCTCCGATCCTTTAAGACCCGATCTCGAAAACCGCCAGCCCGATATGGTGCTTAAACCCGAAAATATCAGCACTATTGTCTCGGCCATGGTCAATGTTATTCATGATCCGCACGGCACAGCCAAGAGCATCGGCAGAGACATCACTTATCACATCGCCGGTAAAACCGGGACTGCCCAGGTTTTTAACATTAAACAGGATGCTAAATACAACGAAAACGACATAGACTTCAAATTGCGCGACCACGCCTTATTTATTTCATTTGCTCCGGCCGATGATCCCAAAATTGCAGTGGCCGTCATCGTTGAAAACGGCGGCCACGGCGGCTCGGTCGCGGCGCCCATCGCGGGGCAGGTTATCAAGCAATATTTAAGGGACAATATCTTAGAAACCTCAGTTGACCGCTAGCCTGGATATCTAATAGCATGATTTCAATAAGTTTCTTCATAATTTACCGTTTCACCCGTTTAATGAGCCCGCTACGAGGTGGATTGCACAATTTTTGTGGCGCATGGCTGAGTTGCAACTCCTTGGAATGGAACAACCATTCCGCGTCGTTGCGCCTTGCCCTGCACCCCAAAAACCGCACACTCCACCCCGTCCAACTGAGATTTCTAGGATAATGAAAACTGAAACCCGAAGCGAGCAATTTAATCCGCCGTCACTGCTAGGCAATATCCTCAGAAAACTGTACATAGACATCCCCTTGTTTATCGGCTTGTTGCTGATCGCCCTATTGAGCTTCACTATTCTTTATAGCGCCGGCGGTCAGGATATGAATGTATTGATGCGCCAAGCGGCGCGTGTCGGCTTGGCTTTTCTGTTAATGACGGCACTGGCTCACGTCGACCCTTATCAGTTTAAGCGTTATTCGGCGCTGCTGTTTGGCTTGGGACTGTCGTTGCTGGTTGCGGTGCTGATACTGGGACAATTCGGCAAAGGTGCGCAACGCTGGCTGGATCTTGGCGTGTTTCGTTTCCAACCCTCGGAAATGATCAAAATCACCACGCCGATGATGATCTCCTGGTATTTAGCCGAACACGCTTTACCACCAAAAGCCAAACAATTGCTGATAGCCAGCCTGCTGATCATTATTCCGACTTTATTGATCGCCAAACAGCCTGATTTGGGCACCGCATTGCTGGTTGCCAGCTCCGGCGCTGCGGTGCTGTTTTTTGCCGGCCTGTCCTGGCGCTTCATCCTGGCAATATGCGCCGCATTGGCCGGAGTAACGCCCATCATCTGGCAGTTTATGCGCCCCTATCAACGCGACCGGGTGCTTACCTTCTTAAACCCGGAAGCCGATCCTTTGGGCCGGGGTTACCATATCATCCAATCGAAAATCGCTATCGGCTCAGGCGGCATCTATGGTAAAGGCTGGCTGGGCAGCACCCAGTCCGAACTGGACTTCTTGCCGGAAAGCTCCACCGACTTTATTTTTGCGGTGTTTGCCGAAGAGTTCGGACTTTTCGGCTGCTTAGGATTGCTGACCTTGTATCTTCTAATCATCAGCCGCTGCTTGTATATTGCCTCGCAGGCTCAGGATACCTACAGCCGTTTATTAGCCAGCAGTCTGGCTTTTACTTTTTTTGTTTATGTTTTTGTCAATATCGGCATGGTCATCGGGATCCTCCCCGTGGTCGGCGTGCCCTTGCCCTTAATCAGTTACGGCGGCACCTCCGTAGTCACCTTGCTGGCCGGTTTCGGCATACTCATGTCCATTCATACCCATAAAAAATTTCTACCGCATTAAGATAAAGGCGGGCGAACGGCACAAGGCTAAAGCTGCGAAATTCAATCTTGTGCTCTACTTTCGCCCTATACATTCAATTTATACCCATAAAAATTCCTACGCGTCCATGAAACTAAAACCAGTTCAAAACACTAGGCTAAAGCTACTTATGTCATGTCTCGGAAGCATAGCCCGCGTCTTGCGTCTTGCGCCTTACGCCTTCAGCCTATTACTCATCTCTTGTACCGGCAACATAAAAGATACCGACTCCGTTAATGCTTTTATCGAGCAAATGGTGACCAAGCACGGCTTTGACCAGGCCGAGCTTGATGCTGTATTTGAAACAGTCGAGATTAAGCAAGATATACTCAAAAAAATAGCCTCACCCTCGGAAGGATTGCCTTGGTATAAATATCGCAAAATATTCTTAACCGAAGCCCGCATCGACGCCGGAGTGCAATTCTGGCGGGACAATGCCCAGGCGCTGGCCGCTGTGGAAAAGCAATACGGCGTTCCTGCAGAAATTATTATCGCCATAATCGGCGTTGAAACCCTGTTCGGAAAAAACACCGGCAACCACCGGGTCATCGATGCCCTGTCGACACTGGCTTTTGCCTATCCGCCGCGCAGTAAATTCTTTCTCAGTGAACTCGAAAACTTCCTGCTGCTGTGCCGCGATGAACACATTAACCCCGAAGATCCATTAGGCTCTTATGCCGGCGCCATGGGCTTGCCGCAATTTATGCCCAGCAGTTTCAGAGCCTATGCTGTTGATTTTGACAACGATCACCGCCGCGACATCTGGCACAACAACGGCGATGTCATTGCCAGCATAGCCAATTATTTTGTACAACATCATTGGCAAGCTGGTCAAGCTATCGCTATTCCGGTTACCGCAAAAAGCGAAGCTTCCGCTCACGCCCCTCGCCTACGTCCTGTAGGCGAAAACTATAAATCGGCATTGAATAAAGACCTTAAGCCGAATTTAAGGCTTTCCGAGTTAGAATCGCTCAACTTAATTATTACGAGGCAAATACCTTTAGACAGTAAAGTGAAACTGCTTAGCTTTGAACAACAACAAGGCGAAGAGCTGTGGGCGGCCTTAGACAATTTTTATGTCATTACCCGCTATAACCACAGCCCTTTATACGCCATGGCCGTTTATCAGTTAAGCCTATCTATTTTAAATAAAAAAGGCTCATTTCCATGAATAAATACATTCCGGTACTTTTCATTATTGTTTTATGCGGCTGCACCGCAGAACAAATTAAAACTACCGATCTCTCAACACCCACTTCGGCTACAGCTGCCTCCTTAGCCAAGCAAAAATCAAGACTCCATACAAGATTACACATTAGTAATTCTGATACACAAACCGCTGCCGAAGAAGAAAATCTTTTACCCAGAATTACCCGCTACCTGAAACAAGGCATAGCCTCATGGTATGGCCCTAGGTTTCACGGCAAAAAAACCGCGTCCGGCGAAATATATGACATGTATGCGATGACCGCCGCACACAGAACCCTACCTCTTTCTTCTTATGCTCGCATCACCAACCTGGAAAATCAGCGCAGCGTTATTGTTCGCATCAATGACCGGGGCCCTTATCATGGCAATCGGGTTTTGGATCTGTCTTACGCTGCCGCCAAGAAACTGGATCTTCATCAGGAAGGTTTGGGAGCCGTTGAAATCAAGGCGATAGCACCTGAACTGGCCTTGGCGCAACTGCAAAACACAGCACAAAAACAAGATAATGGCGTCTTTTTGCAGGTAGGTACTTTTGCCAACAAAAAGAAAGCACAAAAATTGCAAAATAAAATTGCCTCCAACCATTTACCTCAGCCTGCAATATTAACCTCAAAACAACAAGGCTCTACGCTCTACAAGGTTCAAATGGGGCCTATCCAATCACCGGCAAGTGTCGACAAACTGAATATACAGCTGGCAAAGCTAGGTATCACGGCCACTCAATTTGTTACAGAAACCGAGCAAAAACAAATCACCATGATACAATAGACTCATAGCTCATCGCTCGCGATTGATGGGCTTCGTGCCTTAAGTCCGTCATACATCAACCGTTACAGAGCAATGATTTTATTTAAAAATATTCCCGTTATTTTATTTTTTAGCTTGGTTGTAGCCCTAACTCCGGCAAACGCCGAAAACGCCGAAATTGCAACCCCGTCTGCGCCCACCATTGCCGCCAAAGCTTTCCTGTTAATGAGCTATGATTCCGGCAAAGTACTGGCAGAAAACAATGCTGATGTTAAGCTCGCTCCCGCCAGTCTCACCAAGATTATGTCGGTTTATGTGGTGTTTCGGGAAATCAGCAACGGGCACCTGCATTTGGACGATCTGGTCACCATCAGCAAAAAAGCCTGGGAAACTGAAGGTTCCCGTATGTTTGTTGAAGTCGGCAATCAGGTTAAGGTTCAAGACCTGTTGCTGGGCGTCATCATTCAATCCGGCAACGATGCCAGCGTTGCATTGGCTGAGCATATCGCCGGTAATGAATCCACTTTTGCCGACATGATGAACCAACATGCTGAGCGTCTGGGCATGAAAAACAGCCATTTCCAGGATAGCAACGGTCTGCCCATTGAAAACCATTACACCACCGCACGTGATTTGGCCATACTCACCCGCGCTTTAATTAAAGAATTCCCTGACTACTACCGCTGGTTTTCCCAAAAGGAATTCACTTACAACAACATCGTTCAGCATAACCGAAACCAACTGCTGTCGCGCGATGAGACGGTGGACGGCGTTAAAACCGGATTTACCGATGCGGCAGGCTATTGCCTGGTTGCCTCTGCATTAAGAAATGACATGCGCCTTATTTCCGTGGTGATGGGGGCAAGCAGTGCCAACGACAGAGCCAATGAAAATCAAAACTTACTCAACTACGGCTTTCGTTTTTTTGAAGCACACAAACTGTATCAAGGGAAAACATCACTGGCCGAGACAAGAGTCTGGAAGGGCGACACCAAGAATCTACAACTTGGTCTAGCCGATGAACTTTATGTGACGATACCCCGCGGCCATAGCGCTGATATAAAAGCCGTCATTACCATTGATAAAAAAATTACCGCGCCCGTTAAAGAAGGCACAAAATTGGGTACGGTTAGCGTCACACTAAAAGATGAACTCCTCGCCAACAAGGATCTGATAGCGCTGAAATCGGTCGAGCAAGGCAATATATTTAAGCGTCTCTTCGATAGCGCAATGATGCTGATAGAGAAACCGGATGGTCAATAAAACCGTCTATCTTAATGGCCAGTACTTGCCGCTAGATGAAGCCAAAATATCGGTTTTGGATCGCGGCTTTTTGTTTGGCGACGGCGTGTATGAAGTTATTCCCGCCTACCTGGGCAAATTGTTTCACTTCGCTGAACATATGGAAAGGCTGGAAAATAGCCTGTCTTCCATTCGTTTGGCAAATCCGCATACCCCAGCGCAATGGTTGGAAATACTGACGCCTTTGCTGGATTCTAGCCTGAATCAATATATTTATTTACAAATTACCCGTGGCGTTGCTCCCAAAAGAGATCACGCTTTTCCGGAAAACACCGCGCCCACTGTATTTGCGATGTGCTCAGACATAGAGCCATTTGCAAGCTTGGAAGCAGGCGTGAAAGCCATCAGCGTTGACGACAGCCGCTGGGAGCTTTGCAATATCAAAGCCACCACGCTGCTGGCCAATATTTTACTCAGGCAACAGGCGGTAGAAAAAGGCTGCGCCGAAGCCATTTTAGTCAAAGACGGCTACGTGACCGAGGGCGCCGCCAGTAATATATTTGCAGTCATAGAGGGCATTTTGATCACACCGCCCAACGGATGCGCAATATTGCCAGGCATTACCCGCGATGTCATTCTGGACATCGCTAAGCAAAACAACATTCCCTGCAGTATAGACATTATTTCCTTGGATGCCTTAAAAACAGCCAGTGAAATTTGGTTAACCAGCTCTACACGAGAAATCGTACCGATCGTGCAACTCGATAATAAAATCATTGCCGACGGCAAACCTGGCCCTATATGGCAAACCATGAATCGATTATTCCAGGCTTACAAACAAACCCGACCATGAGCGAAGAGACCCTCTTAGAGTTCCCCTGCCAGTTTCCGATCAAGGCCATGGGCAAGTCTGATCTTGAACTCGACCTACTGATTGTAGAAATAGTGCGCCGTCATGTCAGCGAAATTAACGAACATGCAGTGACCACACGTCCCAGCAAAAGCGGCAAATATATCGCCGTAACAGTTATGATAGAAGCCTCCAGCAAACAACAGCTGGACGCCATTTATCAGGATTTGACCGACCATCCGCATGTATTGATGGCTTTGTAGGGACGCCGCCGTCCCATGCCGATAACCATCCGCAATCTGGGCATCCAGCCCTATGATTCCACCTGGCAAGACATGCAGCGCTATACCCAAGATCGCGATGTCGGCGCTCCCGATGAGCTCTGGATCACCGAACATCCGCCTATTTACACACTGGGCTTAAACGGCAAGCGTGAGCATCTGCTGGCTACCGGCGATATTCCGATCATTAATTCCGACCGAGGAGGACAGGTCACCTATCACGGCCCCGGTCAGCTGATTATTTATACCTTGCTGGACATGAAACGGCTCAATCTGGGCGTCCGCCAGCTGGTCACGCTTTTGGAAATGGCGATGATCTATTCCCTGACTCAATACGGCATAATAGCGGTCGCCAGACCCGATGCCCCCGGCGTATATGTGGATGGCAAAAAAATCGGCTCCATAGGCCTACGCATCAAAAAAAATTGCAGCTATCATGGCCTGAGCATCAACAACCATATGGATTTACGCCCTTTCGACCACATCAACACCTGCGGTTATTCAGGACTTGAAGTGACCCAGCTGGCCGATTTGGGTGTGGACATCAGCAACGCCGAACTCGCCATTCCCGTTACCCACGCTATTATTACGGCATTATCGACATGACTTATCAAGCGCCTTCCCGTTCCACGCCCGAATCCCACCAGCGCAACACCGAAAAGCTGGCAAAAATTCCGATCAAGGTCGAACCTACCGAAACCCCTTTGCACAAACCCGAGTGGATACGCGTAAAAATATCGGCCAGCGACGAAATCACCCGGATCAAGCAACTGTTGCGAGAACACAAATTGCATACCGTTTGCGAAGAAGCCGCCTGCCCCAATCTGGCCGAATGTTTTCAGCACGGCACCGCCACATTCATGATCATGGGCGATTTGTGCACCCGCCGCTGCCCTTTTTGCGATGTCGCGCATGGCAAACCGCTGGCACTGGATAAAGACGAACCTCAACATCTGGCCGATGCCATACAATCCATGGCCTTGAAGTACGTGGTCATCACCTCGGTGGATCGCGATGATTTAAGAGACGGTGGCGCCGGACATTTTGCCGATTGCATCAAAAAAATCCGCCTGCAAACGCCCGCCACCAAAATAGAGATTCTGGTGCCCGATTTTCGGGGTCGCATCGAAAAAGCCGTAGCCATCTTAGCCGAACAACCCTGCGACGTATTCAACCATAACCTGGAAACCGTCCCCCGGCTGTACAAAAAAGTCCGTCCCGGCTCCGACTACCAAGGCTCGTTAAACTTACTACATCAATTCCACCAAATCCTGCCGCAAGTACCAACCAAATCCGGGCTCATGCTCGGCGTAGGCGAGCAGCAACACGAAGTGCATCAGGTCATGAAAGATTTAGTAGCCCACGGCTGCTCAATGCTGACACTAGGACAATACCTGCAACCCAGCAAAGTCCATCTGCCGGTAGAAAACTACGTCACCCCCGAACAATTCGAGGAATACGGCGCCGTTGCCAGAGACTTGGGGTTCAAACAAGTCGCCAGCGCACCGATGGTCAGGTCGTCCTACCATGCCGATCTTCAGGCTAAAGGTGTTATGCAGACTTGAGGAGCACGGTTTTTATAATTTTCCTTTTTGTCGCGGCACAACATGGTTTTGCAGCTGCGAATTAATATTTTTTAACACTTTCCGTAAAACAGGCCTAGACAGACAAGCGCACTACTTGTATTTCATTAGTCATAAACGAACCTTACAAGATGAAAGTCTCCACTTTGCGAATGTATATCATTGAAGTATATACATAGTGTTGCCGGCATTCTTCAACAATATCGCGCGAAAGAGCTTAACCAGCTTTGTCGATCAATCGCTATTGATGCGTTTTACCTCGGCGCATCGGAAAACCTGGTTTGGAAATCCAGTGCATATTTGGTAAATTACAAATAACCGATAATCAATTACTTGGCTGCTCTGCCCAGGAAATTACGCAATCTTTCGCTGATGAACGGAAGCGCAGCGGCTGCAGTATTGTGCTCGGGAATTTCAGGCCTTGCCCCCTTCAAAAGGTTCTTGAGATGGCTCTCGATTTCTTCGAGAATATTACCGCTCCGGTGAATGGGGAGATAGGCAGCGGCTTCGTGCATTGCCTTCTGGAAATCGTTTAGGGGCGCGTGCAAAGCTTTTTCCAATTCTGTGGGGCTGACTTGATAATACCTGGGCACGACTTTTTCTGGGCCGAAGTTGCTCGGAGTATCGAGGTTCAGCACTGACTCGAGATCCGGGGCGACGGCGTCGCGGTGACTGATAGACTCGCCGAGAGCGAAGCATTTTCTGAGAGTGGCGATGACCGATGTATGATCGTAGGGACAGGACGTTCCGACCGGCGTCTTCAAGATGGTTCCGGTCTTGATGTAGGGAGAAACCAGTACCGCCGGAACCCTTACCCCGTAACGGTCAAAATTGAACGGTTTCGAAACACGGTTGTCGGGCGAGACAGCTTTAGGCGGTGGGACGTGATCGTAGTTGCCTCCGTGCTCGTCATAGATGATGACGAGCAATGTCTTTTCCCAAGTCGGTGCGCTACGCAGCGCATTGTAAACATCTGCGATCAGTTCTTCCCCCATTCCCACATGATGGGGCGGATGCTGGTCGTTGGGTAATTTCACGTCCGGAAAATAGCGCGGCTCGATGAAGGAGTAGGCTGGTAATTTACCCGCAGCTGCGTCTTTTGAGAATTCCTGCTCGAACAGCCTGAATCGCTCTATGTGCGGCCATAAACGCGTGAGGGTGAGGGTCTGGGGGAAATCATGGAAATAAATTTTCCATGATTTGGAATCGCTGAAACGATTGAAGATCGTCTCCATTAAATAAGGAAAATGCGCGGGCGAGTTATTTTCATACCCCTTAGCAGTGGCGCAATGCAAGAAGAAACGATTTGGCCAAGTCTGGCAGGGCGCGGAGGCAAACCAGTTGTCGCACACTGCGAAGTCCTTCGCTAGTGTGCTGATGACCGGAAGCTGTTCGGGAGTATAGTAATGCATGATCGATTTCGGCAAATAGCTACCGGATGGCTCGGCGGACTGCCGGAGATAATTGTTGACAAAGCCGTTCATCTTTGGAGATTCGCTCTCAGGTTTGCCATCCAGCCCGAATAATTGCATGTTGATGTCATTCCAGAGCTCGCCGGGATCCGGGCTTGGAATCGACATGGATTTCGGGTCGAACTTTCCACTGTTCCATACCCTAACTTCGCTTCCACCATGTAACGGGTTAGTTTCGTTCCCTTTGAGCCCGTCGAATCCAAAATTTCCAGGATAAAGCTGACCAAGTATGCTGTCGAAGGAACGATTTTCCATCATTAGCACCACGATATGTTCAATTTTACCGCCAAGATTTTTCATGATTTTGCTCCGTTAGTTATCTTGAAAAAAATTTATTACTGTATTTAGCATGTTATTCTTTGCAATTTAATTACGCTAAAAGCGTCGCTGAATAGGATTTGATTCCCAATTAGAATGTGATTTTTTGGTCTACATTAAAAACTTAGGTATCCATAAATTCAATGCGCCATCATTTATAGACGGTATGTAAATGGCAAAAATAATCAACGCTTAAAATCAATACCAACGCATTTGCCCCATTCCGCATATATTAAGATCGCAACATCAATACAAAACACAAACAAATGAAATACCTTGACGGCGGAAGGCCGTTGTCTATAATAAAAGTCGCACGAAAAGCAGACCTTGATTTTTTATAATTTAGAGGATGTTATGAATCAATTAACTTACGCTGATATTAAACCTGTCTGTCCCTATCTGACAGACTCCGCCTTAACAAAGGCTAATAACCTATTAAGTTCCTTGATGATGGGCAATGTCTATTTGGATTGCAAAATTCATGATATTGCGATTCATCATAAAGCCAAGACAGATAATCTATGGGAGGTTTTCGAGAACTTAAAAGAGTTAATATTTGACCAATTAAACCCTAAGACAAATGATTTTCAAGTCATAGAAACCTTCCAGGAAAAGGAGGATGTATTCTGAATGTCTATTGAATCTTACTCCCTTCTTACTCTAAAACCGTTTAACTTTAGAGCGAGCTATGAAGTCAAGTAGCCGGCGCATTTGCAAATCGGTCATGGGCGAACCTCGTGCTAG
>JAYTLW010000237.1:0-7793 GCA_043729025.1 Methylobacter sp. | reverse complement strand
ATCTCCCTCGCCGTTTCCTGCAACTCGGGGTGATCGCGCAAATGCCGTTGCAAGAAGGATATGGAACGTTGCGTATCCATCAGGCATAGCCGAATCTTGCCGTTGCTGTCTTCCAATTTGGCCAGTTGATCAATGGCGTTTTCAAGATCAGAGTCTATCTCTTCCAGCACCAGATAGCTGACATCTTCGAGTTTACGATGTATGTCCTCCAGCGCATCGGCGAGGTTTTCCACTTTTTGTTCGAATATAATCACCAGCAATTCTTGCGGCGTATGAGCCTCAACCTGCCCACGCCGAGCGCGCATACGCAGCAGGCGGAAATCCGCCAAGGCGCCTTCACGCAAGGTAATGAGCCGATTATTTTGCAAAATGAAGGCGACGGTCGCGGTGCTATGCCGTCCTTCGCTTTGAGCAAGAAATAAAGAACGCACATGAACGCCGGTGTTATCGGTAAAGTAGCGCGCCGAAGATTCAATTTCCTCCACGTCTTCGGATTCGGGCAGCTCTGTGCGCAAAAACGCTTGCAGCAACGCTCGCTCACTGTCGCTGGCATCGTGGGCATCGATCCAGGCGGCTATAGAGACCTGCTGCTTGAGCTGGTCTTCATGCGGTGTTTGCTCCTTGAGCATGCCGCTTTTGTCGATATTGAACAGTCTTAACATGATAAATTTATTACTTGAGCAAGCTATCCGGGCGTATCAGCGTCAACAATGTGGCGCAACCTTCGGCCAGTTCTGTCCAGTCGCCTTCAAAGCTAAGGTGGGCTAAAGCGGCGGTAGACAGACATTTTCCATTAGCCGATAACGGAGCTGTTAGGTGGGTTAATTTTAATAATAAGTCTTCTAAGCCAGGATTATGTCCGACCAGCAACACTCGACGTTGATGACAGCTGGTTTTTAATACTGCAAGCAAGGCCTGTGCATCCGCTTCATAAAGTCGCGGGTCGCAGACTATAGCGGATTCGTTTATATCCAGCTGTCTGCAAACCCGTTGCGCTGTATCCAGAGCGCGCTTCGCCGGAGAACTAAGGATAGCATCGGGTTTCAAATACTGCTCATTAAGCCATCGACCGATACGCTTGGCAGCCTGTCGACCGCGCTTTTTTAAGGGCCGGGAAAAATCATCACCATCAACCGACCAGTCTGATTTGGCATGGCGTAATATTAGGAGTTCATGCGTCATAAAATAGGCCCGCCTAGGGAGGTTGATCGATGTCTGAACATGCGACACTATACCAGTTATTTTTTACAATTTTATTAAATCATGAACTAAAAAAGTTCTGCAACAGAGGCGTTGTAAGGCATTCGATGTGCATGACCGCGTTTGATTGGTGGAACTTCTTATTGATTATAGCGTTTTATTTCTCTATCCTACAGTTGCTTATGTAAGATCAATCCGGTTATTTAGTTAAACACTAAAGTGAGGTGATTCATGTCTATTAAAGATGATTTTGAAAATTTATTGGTTAAATTGCAAGCAGAACGCGATGAAGTCAATTTAAAACTACATTTAGCTTCCATGGAGGCCAAACAAGAATTTGAAGAAGCCGAGAAACAATGGCATCGTTTAAAAATCAAAGCCGGTGAAATTGCCGATGATTCGGTAGAAACTTCTGAAGAGTTTATTGCCAAAGCCAAAATAGTCGGCGAAGAGCTTAAAGAGGCTTACTATCGTATCGGCAAGCGCTTGACCGATTAAGCTGTATCTTTGCTGAGGGGCAATCAACATTACTTCATGTTCGGATAGAGCCGTTTTTTTACAAGATTCCTTAGCTTCAAATCGCGCGCACTAACAGCCTGATATTAATCACCGCGACTTTTATCTATAATCGGGAGGAATTATGAACCCGCGTGTAACAACGGAACAAAACGTTGTTAATTTCAGCATAAGGGTCAGGTTTCAGCTAACAAGAGTAACGATTTGAACCCACAGAACAAGATTTTATTTGCAGGCGATCCGCATGGCGATTTCAATCCGTTGATAGCCGCAGTGCATGAATATAAACCCGAAGCCGTCGTGCTGCTGGGCGATTATGACCTGGAAATGCCCTTGGAAACTTGTTTGCAGGACATTGTCGGTTTAACCCAAATTTGGTGGATTGCGGGCAATCATGATTTTGAAACCCCCGGAAAATATAAAAATCTGTTTCATTCAGCCCTGGCCGATTACGGTTTGCACTTGAAAGTCACAGAAATAGCAGGACTGAGAATTGCCGGTTTAGGCGGTATTTTTCTGGGTAGGGTCTGGTATCCGCCCCAACAGCCTAAATGGCGAGGCAAGCAGCATTATCTGCATAATCAGCCTGCCCATATCAGGCATACGGCCATGACATTAAAATACCAGGGGGCGATTTGGCATGATGAATTTGAGGCGCTGAAGACGCTGAAAGCGGATATTCTGGTAAGCCATGAAGCGCCGGGGTCGCACCGGCACGGTTTTGATGCGATAGGCGAACTGGCCGCCGCGATGGGGGTAAAACATATTTTTCATGGCCATTTGCATGAAAATTATGTCGGTATGGTTAAAAATGACATCAAGGTATACGGCGTGGCGAACCGAGCTGTCGCTGATTTGGAGGGTAATACCTTAGCAACGCGCATAAATGAAATCAGCGTGTAGGGGCGGATTTATCCGCCCAGGGCAAATGAATTCGCCCCTACAGCTGATCAACTTATTTCATACGCGTTTCTTGAGGAGCGAACACGGATAAATCCTCAGCTTTAACTCTATTTATCCGGGTAAAACAGCCTACACTCTTTTGGCAATGATCTAATTTTTTTGATTTTCGTGGATAAATCGCTGTATTTATGCTTAATTTCCGGCGAGTACAAAGCGAGCTTGGTACTCCGTATTTGGAGTCCGAAGCTCGCTTTGGTCGTTTCACGATTCAGAACAGTTACGAAGCCTGACTGCTTAAATAATCCTCATAATTTCCGCTGAAATCCACAATCCCAGTCGGGGTTAATTCGATAATCCGTGTCGCCAGCGACGACACAAACTCCCGGTCATGACTGACAAATATCAGGGTGCCGGGGTAATTTTCCAGCGCGGTATTCAGCGATTCTATCGATTCCATGTCCAAATGGTTGGTCGGTTCGTCCAGCACCAAGATGTTGTTTTTTTGCAGTATCAGCTTGCCGAACAGCATGCGCCCCTGCTCTCCGCCGGAGATGACTTTGACCGATTTGTTAATGTCGTCTGCGCTGAACAAGAGTCTCCCCAAGGTGCCGCGTATGGCTTGGTCGTCGTCCGATTCCTGGCGCCATTGATTCATCCATTCGATCAATGTCGCGTCTTCGGCGAAATCTTCGGCATGATCCTGGGCAAAGTAACCCACGTCCGAATTTTCCGACCATTTAACCTCGCCGGTATCCGGTGTTAACTCGCCGACCAAGGTGCGCAGCAGGGTGGATTTGCCGATACCGTTAGGGCCGATAATCGCAACGCGCTCGCCGACCGGAATCATAAGATTCAGATTTTTGAATAACGGTTGCTCGCCATAACCTTTGCTTAAATTTTCTATTTCCAGCGCTAAACGGTGCAACTTTTTAGTCTGATCAAAGCGCAGAAATGGATTAACCCGGCTTGAGGGTTTGACTTCATCCAGTTTGATTTTATCCAGTTGTTTGGCGCGCGAGGTGGCCTGCTTGGCCTTTGACGCATTCGCCGAGAAGCGGCTGACGAAGGTTTGCAATTCGGCAATCTGGACTTTTTTCTTGGCGTTTCCTGCGAGCAGGCGGTTACGAACCTCGGTAACCGCTATCATGTAGTCGTCATAGTTGCCGGGATAAACGCGCAGTTCGCCGTAATCCATGTCGGCCATGTGGGTGCAGATGCTGTTTAAAAAGTGGCGGTCATGCGAGATGATAATCATCGTGCAGTTGCGCTGGTTCAGCATGTTTTCCAGCCAGCGGATGGTGTTGATGTCCAGGTTGTTGGTCGGCTCATCCAGCAGCATAATGTCGGGATTGGAAAACAAAGCCTGCGCCAGCAACACCCGCAGCTTCCAGCCCGGCGCTACGGCGCTCATCAGACCGTTATGCTGTTCTAGAGGAATGTCAAGGCCCAGCAAGAGTTCGCCAGCCCTGGCTTCGGCGGTATAGCCGTTGTATTCGGCGAACACCGACTCAAGCTCGGCGGCGTGCATGTAGTCGTCTTCGCTAGCCTCCAGGTTGGCGTAGATGGCGTCGCGTTCGGACATGGCCGCCCACATCTCGGCGTGGCCCATCAGCACCACGTCCAGTACGCGGTAGTCTTCATAGGCGAATTGATCCTGGCGTAAATTACCCAAGCGTTCATTGGGACTGATGCTGACATTGCCAGCTGATGGCTCAAGGTCGCCGCTCAATATTTTCATGAAGGTCGATTTGCCGCAGCCGTTCGCGCCGATCAGGCCGTAACGGTTGCCGTCGCCGAATTTGACCGAGACGTTTTCAAACAGGGGTTTCGCCCCGAACTGCATGGTGATGTTAGCTGTAGAAATCAAGATTTTGTTCCGAAGAGTAAGGGTAAAAAGAGTGTTGGGTTAAAAGGGGGAAATTCGCGTTATTTTAGTTAAGCAAGCCAGACCTCAGGCACTATATTGGCTGTGTTTTGATCGTCGCTTACCCAAATCTGCCCGTCCTGGATGCTGATTTGCAATTGCATAGTGCGCTTTACCATGGGTGCGAGTTGATCGGTAGCCTCTTTAGGCAGGTTAATGACGCCCACGTTTTTAAAACGTTCAAGCCTAGGCTGAATCTGCTTCCACCAAAGCGTATTGCGTCCGCCATAACCGTAGAGGATAACTTTTTCGGCACGACTAGCCGCTTTGCGGATGCGTTTTTCATCGGGCATCCCGACATCGATCCATAGTTCTATATCGTCGGTCAGGCTTTTTTGCCAGAGCTCGGGCTCATCGTCGTTGCTCAGGCCTTTAGTGAATTGCAGGTATTCATGGGCATTCATCACAAAAGCCAACAGACGCACCATCATGCGCTCCTCGGTTTCCGAGGGGTGCAGGGCAATGGTTAGGTTATGCGATTGATAATAGCCTCTGTCCATGTCGGCAATCTGACAGTCGGCTTTATAGATGGTGGACTTAAGCGCCATTGAGCGTTTTTTTTACGATTTAGAGTAACAAAGTACCATTTTAACAGGTTTTAGCCTTCCGGTGTTTTACAGGAGTAGACTGTCGTCTATAGCTACAAAACGGTCGGCCGAATGAATCAACGACGCCGCCGTCAGTCCCCGTACACCGTAGATTTCCGTCGTTACACCGTAAACATTTCGAGCCTTATCCAATAACAGATCGAAGTCGCCGTCGCCGGATAACAAAACAAGCACATCAACCCGGGCGGCATAATCGATCACATCCAGCGTGATACCGACATCCCAATCGCCTTTTGCCGAGCCGTCGCTACGCTGGATATAAGGTTTTAGCTTGACATCAAAGCCGATATTTCTAAGCACCTGCTGAAATCCCTGCTGTTTGCTGTCGCCCTTGTCGATCGCATAAGCGAACGCCGCCGCCACTTCCCTGCCCGCAGTCGCTTGAGACCAGAATGCCGAGTAATTAAAATGCCGCTGGTAACTTTGCTTGGTGGTGTAATAGATATTCTGCACATCGACAAAGATGGCGACTTTTTCCATCGTGTTATTTGATAAATGAACAGCAATAATCACTAGGGGTTTTAACTTTCATCGTGAATGCCGAGTCGGCGGGTACATTGAACGATTCGCCGCCTTTAACGCTTTGCCATTCGGCGCCGGGCAATAAAACTTCCAGATCGCCGTCGATAATTTCCATGACTTCCGGGGCAGCGGTGTTGAAAGTGTATTCGCCGGGCAACATGAAGCCCAAGGTTTTGGTCGAGCCGTCGGCAAACTTGATAGTCCGGCTGCTGACATTGCCGCCGAAATAAACATTGGCTTTTTTGACGATGGTTACGTTAGTGAATTCTGACATGGGATGTCCTTAGGGCAAACAAAGGACGCAATAATACCAGATTGTCTTGAATTGGCGAGTTGTAAGTGCGCAGGGGGATTAGATGCACACATCTTACCAACTTGATGAACCGGGCGTTGTAACCGTGATCTAATCCTATTTCCCTCAATCAATTATCTTCCGGTTCCGGACTTTCTACCTTGAACAGCTCGTAGACAAGCTCCATTTGAGCCGTCAATTGCGGTATCACAGGAATTTTCCAGGATTTTCCTACGATACGCGATAGTATATTATTCAACCAGGGCCGGTTCGATTGTGCTTGTTGAATGATAAATCGGTAGGATTCCTCATCGTTAACAACGGCAAAACCGTCCAGCCAAACTTCAATCATTTCTGCTTCACCGTAGAGCTTTGTCTGAACGTATACTTTTCGCGTTTCGAGGTCAAAACTGAAAGCTGTTAATTCAGCAATGCCCTTAAGCATTATATTTGCCACCCATAAAATCATCATATTGGGCGTCAATTTTATTGCCATTTTTATTAAACCGGTTTTGAAACTCATTTTTATCCTTTATCAATTACGGGGTAAGGGTTCTAATCTTAATCGATTTTTGCTTAGCTCGTTAAGCATAACCAAAAAATGTTACCAAACAGCCCTGCTTAATTTTGTTTTGACAGCAAAATTTGCCGGAAGATTGTAAGGAAAGTGTGGCAGGATATGCTGACTCAGCAAAACGGCTAAATTGGATGCTCTGCCGGACACTTGCCGACAATTCCCGTCGAACAGACAGGCTCATTGATTTTATTATCATCTAAAGCCTCTTTAAATGTGTTTAAACGTAGTAAGATTTTGGAAGGGGCAACGCCCCTAAATAGTATGAATTTTAATGAGGCAATGCGCACGTTATGTCCGGCTATAATACAAACTCGCTCCCCCAGTGCGCGCTGGGACAGTTCACGTCAATCCAGGGCTTGCACAACTGGCGTGAAAAACGACCGAAATTTTTTAATACGCGCGTTTATAATCAGGCCGGACTTGGCTTTTTTCTAAACTCGAAACCTTGTGAAAAGTACGTAGGAGCAGCCGCACGATGACTTCCGAACTCTTGATTAATTTTGCGGTGCAGTTTCTTGGAACCGGGGCCGCATTCTTCCTTGCCTATCGGTCCTTCCAAAAACGCCGAATTCAGTTAGGCGCTGAACCGACGCTACCCCAATACTTTATCCGCAGAAGTACCTACTGGGTAGGGATTACATCGTACTGCACGCTTATGGCAACACTATACGGGTTGCTTACTTGGCGGTGGCTGCCCTTGGAACCGCTTGTGACGCTCATCGTGAAGAACCTTCGGCCCGGCGAGTTGGTTAATCTTCTGAATGGCTTGGACGGAAACACGATCGTACCTTTGATTGCCGCAGGGCTGTTTCTATTTTTTATCGCCTGGGAAAGCAAGTTTAACCCCTTACTTATTTTAAGGGATAGCATCCATGACGCTTTTGCAATTCCGACCAAGGCGGTAGAGGTCTATAACGCTCTCATTACATCGAGATTGTCGGCGGTCGACGACAGCCTAAAAGCTCAAATCGACAATCGCCTGCTGGTGCCGAGCATCGACCCCGGTGATTTCGAAAAATCCAGCGCCACGGTCGAGTATAAATGGGCTCACAATTGCCTTCTTTTTGACCAAATTCAAAATTACGCCAATCAACCGTCCTTTCGTCGCCTTTTCAACGAACCGTCTCTGAAATGGGGGGAAATCTGTATTTCCTACAATGCGACGTCGGAAAAAGTTGCCGTCTGGAAGGAAGCGGAACCCCACTATACCAAGACGGTAAACTTGATCAAGGAGCTGGATCAGCTCACCGG
>JAYTLW010000236.1:0-1956 GCA_043729025.1 Methylobacter sp. | reverse complement strand
CGTTCGTGTCATCCGTGTACCGATTTTATCATCAAATATCGATTGATTCCAGCCGCTTCCAGCGATTGACTATCATGCAAAACAATTCCGCTGTCTTTTCCGCATCATAGAGCGCTGCATGCGCTTTTTCGTTATCCCAATCCAATCCTGCGGCCACCGCAATTTTAGCCAGCACCGTTTGTTGATAGGCCAATCCTCCTAAAGTCGCGGTATCGAAGGTGCTGAACGGGTGAAAAGGACTGCGTTTTATTTGGGTTCTTTGGATAGCAGCATTCAAAAAACCGATGTCGAAAGCGGGATTGTGGCCGACCAGGATCGCCCGGGTGCAGTTGTTGCGTTTAACGGCATCTTTAATGGGTTTAAATAACATGTGCAGCGCTTCTTTCTCGTCAATAGCCATGCGAAACGGGTGATGAGGGTCTATGCCGTTAAATTTGAGGGCGGCTTCGTCCAGTTCGGCATTTTTAAAGGGAATCACATGTGTGGTGTACCGTTCGGTAATTTCCAGCTCACCATTGCCGTTAAGCTCGACGATCACGGCCGCTATTTCCAGTAAGGCGTTTTTTTTGGGATTAAATCCGGCTGTTTCTATGTCGATGACTACCGGGAGGAAGCCCCGGAATCGTTTGTCTAAGGGAATTGCAGGTGTATCCATTTTTTTGAGCTATGCTTAGGAAGTGTCGATATGATCATGAATAAATGCTTCAATTTAGGACATGTTACGCGAAAATTTACCTGTAATAAAAATAATAGCGTTGTGGAGAAAATGTCATGCAAAAGAAAAATTTGATAGAGCCATGCGGATGCCTCGTTTTATTGGCGATGTTGGCAGGATGCGCGACTGTCGCAAATGATCCCCGAGATCCATTGGAAGGCTGGAATAGGGGGGTGCAAACGTTTAACGATAATCTTGATCGTTATGCGATGAAACCTGTCGCCAAGGGTTATCAGTGGATAACGCCATCGTTTGTAGATCGCGGTGTAACTAATTTTTTCAGTAATATTAACGACATCGGCGTAACCATCAATGACTTGTTGCAGTGTAAAATCTCGCAAAGCGGCCTGGATGGCTCGCGTTTTATTGTCAACAGCGTTGCCGGCATAGGCGGTTTGGTTGATGTTGCAGCCATGATTGATTTGCCCAAGCATAATGAAGATTTCGATCAAACCATGGGCGTTTGGGGCATGCCCACGGGGCCTTATTTGGTGCTGCCGTTTTTTGGGCCCAGTTCTCCCCGAGGCGTGGGCGGGTTGATCGGCGATGCGGCGATGAATCCGATCAGCTATCTTGACAGTGGCATTATCACCGGTGGGCTGTTTGCGTTGAACGCAGCCGACCGGCGTGCT
Organism: Methylobacter sp.; assembly: GCA_043729025.1. Classification (GTDB taxonomy): domain Bacteria; phylum Pseudomonadota; class Gammaproteobacteria; order Methylococcales; family Methylomonadaceae; genus Methylobacter_A. Next base: position 609 of record JAYTLW010000236.1, on the reverse strand, counting down.
GATAATTTGAGCACTGAAAAAATTGCGACGGAAGCGGCTATAGACCGGTATGCGTTTTTTAAGAGCGCTTATTTTCAACAACGCGAATATCTGATTCACGATGGCAATATGCCGGAAGGATCGGATTTTCTGGAGCTTGATGAGGACTTTAACAAGGATAATTTGGCGCCGGTTCAGCCATATTAGACTGTATTTCTAAGCACACTAAGAGTCGGTAAATACCGGCCCTTTTTTATGGGCGAGATTCAGCCTAAGGGAGGCTGTAATTTCCACGACAACTCTTCATTCGCCTTGAGCGGCGTGATCGATAGGTCATGTTCTCCGTAAAAGGCGGGTACTACCCAGCTGGTTTTTTCCAGAGTAACCGTGCCTGAATTTCTGGGCAAGCGGTAAAAATCGGCGCCGTAAAAACTGGCGAATCCTTCCAGCTTGTCCAATGCATCAGCCCTTTCGAATGCTTCCGCGTAAAGTTCCAAAGCCGCATGAGCGCTGTAACAGCCGGCGCAACCGCAGGCGGTTTCCTTTAAAGAAGTCAGATGCGGGGCGCTGTCCGTGCCCAGAAAGAATTTTGGATTGCCGCTGGTTGCAGCCTCGACCAAAGCCAGGCGA
>JAYTLW010000235.1:0-5215 GCA_043729025.1 Methylobacter sp. | reverse complement strand
CCCCGGGACGACGGACTTTTGGCGTCGACCTGTTTAACCGCGTGCGGTATGCCATTTATTTCAACCACCATGCCCCTTTTTAAATCACTAGCCTTTGCCACGCAAATCTCCTTTCGATTATACTTGCCGACAAAATACGGCAAGGGTTTATGTTAAAAAACGGCGCCCGATGACCTTAGTCGCAATCAGGGGCATTATATCGTAAGAACTTATCTAATCGCCGCCTACTCTAATGGGACATTAGAAATTGTCGGAGTTTGGACTATCCGAGATAATGAGCTTTGCCGGAAATTTTCAGCAATGGCCCGATCGGCCTAATCGGGACGGGGTGGAACAGAATATAAACCGCTTATAATTGCTGCTAAAAGTTTGGTTTGGTTAAAAAGCGCGAGTAAATTCGCCCCCACAATATAGACACCTAACCTGTCAATTTTAGAAACTTCTGATACAAACTTTCCTTGTCCTCAACATGCTTGGCGTCTTTATCGATACAATCGACCGGACAAACTTCTACGCATTGCGGCAGATCATAATGCCCTACGCACTCGGTACACAAGTCAGGATTAATGACATAAATATCCGCGCCTTGGGAAATCGCGCCGTTCGGACACTCCGGCTCGCAAACATCACAATTGATACATTCATCCTTAATAATAAGGGCCATACATACTCCTACATAACATTAATGAATACTCACCCGGATTCAACTTGTTTGGCGGCGTTGGTGCAAACCGCTGTTCCGCACCATCATTACAGATACTCGGGTTCTTAATCAATAAGCTACTCACAGCCGAATTTATTAATTAAGGATCGATAAACGAGATCAGGAACAAAACAGGACACATCGCCGTTCAGCTGGGCAATTTCCCTAATCATGCTCGAAGAAATAAATTCATATTGTTCGGCCGGGGTTAGAAAAACGGTTTCCAGTTCCGGCGCGAGACGCCGGTTCATGCCGGCCAATTGAAACTCATACTCAAAATCGGATACCGCGCGCAAACCCCGCAAAATCACATGGGCGCCCTGCTGTTTGGCGCACTCAACCAGCAAGTTGTCAAAGCCGATCACCAGCACATTGGAGAACTCCAAGGTAACTGCTGTAGCCAAAGCCACTCGCTCATCCAGAGAAAATAACGGCGTTTTACTCCTGTTAACCGCCACGGCGACAACCACTTTGTGATACAGCCTAGACGCTCTGGCAATCAGATCCACATGGCCATTGGTAATAGGATCAAAAGTGCCCGGATAAATTGCAGTGATTTGCATAATGTGTGGTTTTCGAAAAAAGCGGCAATTTTATACTAAGAGACTGGTTTTAAATACTCATTTAAACGTTATGGGGCCGAGTTGACCCGATTAAATAGGACGAAATAACTAAACCCAAGCTCCATGCCCATAACCCGACATTATCCAGTCCGCTCGAACAAATAATAACCGACTTCGCCCGCGTTTTTGCTTTTCAGCTGCCGCCAGTTTTCGGGCATGGATGCTCCGCATGACAAATTCGCCGGGAGCGAATTTGTATTTACCCGCAGGGTGCCGGGCAAGAAAGTCCGGCATGACAAGTCAAAACCACGTTCCGTTTCAACATAAATCTTGGCCTGTTTTGCCAGCCAGCCGTTTTTTTCCAGCTGCCGACAGGTTTGAACCACCAGATCGAGTCCGAACGGCGGATCGATAAACACCACATCGAAGGCTTGTGCATCCCCCTCCAGATAGCGAAATACATCGCTATGCACTACTTTTATTTGCCCGGCAGCAAGCGCCTCGGCATTGTCCTTTAAACAACGGCATGCCTGGATATTGTTTTCAACCTGAATCACCGACTTGGCGCCTCTGGAGGCGGCTTCAAAACCCAAAGCGCCGCTCCCGGAATACAAATCCAGGCAGTGTTTGCCGAAAATTTCATACTGCAACCAGTTGAATAAGGTTTCCCTGACTCTTGCGGGCGTGGGCCTCAAGCCCGGCACATCGACAAAACTTAACTGCCGACTGCGCCAGTCTCCGCCGATAATTCTGAGCTTATCTTTCACTCTTCTTAGCGCTCCCGCCCACAGTGATGGTTTGCATTAACTGCGGGACGACGCGCCGTTTAAAAGCGTCCTTTATCGATGCTGCCGTCACCTTCTCGACGTTTTGCTGAAAAGTATCCAGATAATCCAGCGGCATTTCATAAAAACCGATCATCGATACGTAACTAGCCAGTTCTTTATTGGTATCGAAACGCATCGCAAAACCGCCGGTAATATTTTTCTTGGCGGCAACCAGTTCTGCTTCTGTCGGCCCCTCGGCAATAAAATCGGCCAAGGTTTTATTAAGCACTTCCAGCGCTTGCCCGGTTTGGTCATTACGGGTTTGCAGGCTGATCGTAAACGGCCCTTTTCTGAACATTGGCGCAAACGAACTGCTGGCGCTATAGGCCAGTCCGCGTTTTTCCCTGACTTCATCAAAGAGCTTGGACACCAGTCCGCCGCCGCCAAGAATATGGTTGCCGACATACAGCATAAAATAATCGGGATCTTTACGGTAGGTGCCGGGCATCCCGACCAGTACATGGGTTTGTGAGGAAGGGAACTCGATATGCTGCAGGCCGGATTTTACCGGCATGACCACTTCCGGCAAGGGTTCCGGCTTTTGACCTACCGGCAATTTTGAAACCAAAGTCTCGGCGGTGTGCTCCGCCTGCAGCCTGGACAAATCGCCCACAATCACCACCATCGCATTGGCGGCTACATAATATTGCTGATAAAACTTTTGCAGATCCGGAGCCGTCAAACCTGAGACTGTAATGATAGCCCCGGAACTGGAATGCCCGTAAGGATGATCGCCATACAAGGCCTTATAGTAGGCGATACTGGCTAACTCGGCGGGCGATTCTTCCTGTTGCTTTAATCCGGCCAAGGTGCGGTTTTTTTCCCGCTGGAAATCGGCTTCGTTAAACTTCGGACTGGTCAAAATGACTCGCAGCGTTTCCAAAGCTTTATCGAATAAGGGCTTATCCGTTAAGCTGCGCAGCGAAATGGAAGCCATATCGATGGAAATACTGGAGCCGAATTGCGCGCCGACACTTTCAAAACGCTGGGCAATTTGATCGGCATTCCACTGCCCTGCCCCGGTATCGAGCAATGCAGACGTTAATGCCGACAGACCGAAACGGTTCCCGTCGCGCGCACTGCCCGCGTCGAAAGCAACCTGTATATCCACCATCGGCAGGCCTTCGGTATGCACATAATAAACCCGACTACCTTGCGGCGTTTGCCAGTGTTCAATTTTTGCAGCGGCCCACACTGACTGACTGCACAATAAAAAAACAAGACTTAACAGATGGATACGCATTATCTAACTCCTTTTTGGGTCTTAATCTCGCTAATGTTGCCGGTGATAGGCAAGGGTTCCAGATAAGCGACACTCAATTTATCTTCAATGAGATATTTACGTGCCACCTCACGCACCTGTTCGGCAGTAACCTGATTGACCTTGGCTACATATTCATCGACGACTTTCCAGCTCAAGCCAACGGTCTCCAGCATACCCAATTGCATGGCCTGATAAAAATTGGAATCCCGCTCATAAACCGCCTTGGCTAAAACCTGCGCCTTAATGCGCTGCAATTCATCGTTATCGATCAGTTTGATTTGCAGCCTGGTAATCTCGTCCTTTAAGGCGGATTCCAAGTTCCAGACGGTTTTGCCTTCGGCGGGTGTCGCTTCCAGCGTAAACAATTCCGGCAATCTTGAGGTCAGGCTGTAACTTGCTCCTACAGAAACGGCTATTTGCTTGCCGCGCACCAGTCCCGACTCCAATCTGGCGCTGCTGCCTCCGTCCAACACACCGGCCAAGACTTCCAGCGCATAGGCTTCCCACTCATGTTGCGCTGTTTTTAATACAGGGACTTTATAGCCCATCACCAGATAGGGCAGTTTTGCCGGCAATTTAATAGTCATCTTCCGAACACCCAGCTGTTCGACTTCGGCCTGCGGTTTCAGCGTGTAATGTGGATTCGCCGCTAGGCAATCCACCACTCCCGGCGGTTTGCTATCGCAAAACCGCCCTACATTTTTAAGCGGGCCAAAATATTTTTCCGCCAGCGCGAAAACAGCTTTGGTTTCCACATCGCCTACCACGACCAGCGTCGCATTATTAGGCGCATACCAACGCTGATACCAAGCCTGTAGATCTTCAACCTTATAATTTTCAATATCGCTAGGCCAGCCGATCACAGGGTTTTTATAAGGGCTATTGGTGTAAGCCATCGCATTAAAATGTTCCTGCATTTTTGCCTGCGGATTATCATCGGTACGCATACGACGCTCTTCGGTCACCACTTGCAATTCTTTTTTCAACTCATCGGCCAACAGATGCAGATTGCGCATTCTGTCGGCTTCCAGCTCAAAGCTGACCGCCAGCCTGGAAGCCTCCATGGTTTGAAAATAGGCCGTGTAATCCGTCCCGGTAAAGGCATTTTCCTCGCCGCCGTTTTCGGCGACGATGCGGGAAAACTCGCCGGCGGCATGCTTGTCGGTACCTTTAAACATCATGTGTTCAAGCATGTGCGAAATGCCGGTAATGCCGCCCAGCTCATAACTTGAACCCACCTTGTACCAGACTTGAGACACCGCAACCGGAGACCGGTGATCTTCCTTGACCAGCACTTTTAAACCATTCCCCAGCACATGCTCCGACACCTTAGTCGCGGCGCTGCTGGCAAAAACCGGTAGCCACAATAATGCGGCGCATAGTAATCGATTGTTCATATCTCTCTCATGGGTAAATTAAGGCGTTTTCAGGAAAAGTTCCGGGCTGTATCACTTGCTAGGCCTGATAGTAACAGGGATAAAATAGTTCTGGATAGCGATACTTGAAAAAATAAACTCTTTCAACAGGCACCGATTCTACAAACATACCGATTTTTCTCAAGCCTCGCACATATTTCTACTTTAAGTATTGATGCCCTGCCCATACGATGTTAAAACACAACCAAAGCCCGTATTATACTGAATTCTTTTTCAGCCCAACCTAAGGATTAACGTATGTCAGACCCTAAAATTTATGACATAAAGCCGGACATAGCGGCCCAAGCGCACATTACCTCTGCAAGCTATAAAACCCTGTATCATCACTCCATAGACGAACCGGAAGCTTTCTGGGCCGAACAGGCCGAACTTTTTCTGAACTGGAGCAAGCGCTGGGATAAGGTCGTGAACTGCGATTTTTT
>JAYTLW010000234.1:0-9623 GCA_043729025.1 Methylobacter sp. | reverse complement strand
TTCTCCGATTTAATAGGCATTGAATGTCAAATTCGGGATTAATTAAGCGCGTGACATAAATTTTCCGGATTCGGTATTGACCTTAATCAACTCGTCAGTCTCCAGATATTCAGGAACCTGAACCTCAGCGCCAGTCACCAACCTTGCCGTTTTAGTGCGGCCTGACGCTGTCGCGCCCTTAAGTGCAGGGGCTGTCTCTATAATTGCCAATACGACCGAGCTGGGCAGTTCAATGCCCAGCACGGCATCATCTATCAATAAGGCAACAATCCCTTCCAGACCTTCGGTCAAATAGCCTATTTGGTCTTCCAGCTCCTCACGACTCAAACTGTACTGGGTATAATCTTCCATATTCATAAAAATATAATTATCCCCATCTATATAAGAAAACTGCACTTTGGCTCTTACCAGATCAGTATCTTTAAAGAAATCATCGCCTTTCAACGACTCATCCAGTTTTTGCCCGGTTTTGAGATTAGTAAAACGAATTTTATACAACGTTGATGCCCCTCGGGATGAAGGGCTTTTTGCATCGACTTGCTTAACCACATGGGGTACGCCATTAATTTCGATGACCATTCCTCGCTTTAAATCACTCGCCTTTGCCACACAGCTCTCCTCAAGGTTACAGATTCTACAGTCAACATGCTCGCTGTAGGGTTACATAAAAAAATTACAGCATAGTTCAACCGTCATCAACAAACATGGATTCGCTATTTACGCCCCATAGTTCATTTTTTAGGCTAACCCGCTGTTGGCGGGACAGTGTGGAACTAAAAGCTAAACTAACTTTACTAAACGGGGCTGAAAGTTTACAAGCTTACAGCTTAATTGATTCATTATAACGTAGAATGAGTATTGCAAGCCGCTCAAGAATGTATCTGTTCAGGGCAAACGCATATAAAAATATTCAAAAACAAGATGCTAAGAGTTTATATTAACGCTTTTTGCAAAGAAAGCAGATGAGTCCTTGTTTTGTAGAACATTTTTCAAAATTACCTGATCCCTGAATAGAACGCAATAAGCTCCACGCGTTAATGGACTTCATTGTTCTTACGATATGTGCAGTGATCAGTGGTGCCGAAGGCTGGGAAGATATGGCTGATTTTGGACGTAATCAGTTAGATGGGCTTAGGCGCTATATTCCGCTAAAAAATGGAGTTCCTTCCCATGACTGTATAGCATATGCTATCTCAAGATTGTCGCTCAAAGACTTCCAAGACTGCTTTATTAGTTGGACGAAGGGTGTGTACACACAAACTGAGGATGAGCTAATCAGTGTGGATGGTAAAACAGCGCGTGGCTCACGGGACTGCTATTCCGAAGCTGTTGGCATTGCTGGAACTTAAAGGCTGCATCGTGACATTGGATGCAATGGGCTGCCAACGCGAGATTGCCAAACAGATCGTTGATCAAGACGGTGATTATGTCTTGGGGCTAAAAGGAAACCAAGGCTCTCTGCATGAAGCCGTGGCGGATTATTTCACGACGGCACAAGCGGCTAAGTTTAAACAGATAAAACATGACTATATCGAGAAAGTTGAAACAGCCACGGGCGTTTGGAAACCCGGCGCTATTGGATTACTGACGATTTGCAGACGCTGTCCAAAACGGAATGTTGGGCAGGGTTGCGTAGTATCGGGCATGGTCGAGCAAATCGTCGGCCTAGAAGCGCAGCTACGGGAAGGGGTTGCCAAAGCCAAAGCAGCGGGTAAGTACAAAGGCCGCAAGCCCTTGGCAGAGGCGATGCAGCTAGAGGTTGTTAGCCTTGCTACAGGCGGCATGGCGAAAACCCACATTGCCCGTCAGCTCAACATTGGGGAAGCTTCCATCTATCGAACCCTGGCAGCCACTAAAAAAACGGGTGTGTGAAAAAGTTTAGCTATCCTGCGAAATTGCAGATACCAGGGAGTAATAAAGATTCAAACTGATATTGCCCAGGCAAGCCCTCTTTATAGGCAATGTTGGTTGAAAGTTGTGTATTCCAGTTTAACCAGTCTCAAGCAACTATTGAAAGCATGCTATCGACCAAAAAATAACCATTCATTGCCTGTCAGGCTTCAAAATTAAATCTCAAAATCGTAATTACTAGAAATTTACCAAAAATACACTATGCTTCTTGCAATGTAGCAGATTTGTTAGAGATAGAGGCTTAATAATCACATAGGGAATTATGGTTGAATTGAAATTCTAGGCACATTTAAGTGCTATTTCCGCTTCCTGTAGATATTGCGTTTCTTAGTTAGCTAATGCCAAGTATTCATTTTTAAAAATCAATGTGTTACAAATTTATCAATTTGCTACAGCTACTGATTTTACTGGTAGCCTGCGCGTTATTAGGCTAATCAAAGTAAGGCACTTTGCTTCCATAAAAGTCAAGAAATGTCAGAAGACAATAATGGATAGGATAAAGCGTTGGAAACAGAGAATCCAGTCCATAGTTGCAGTGTTACCTTGAATCAAGCTACTACACGGCAAGATCAATATCTTGTTGACCGATAAAATTACAAAACGGTGCCAAAAGTCAATCAAACGCCAGATACATTAGCAAAAATATTTATTTATAAGCTTATGAAATCAGATAATTGTCAGCACTGCATTTAAGCTTTTTTGCCTAGCACTATGGAATACAAAACCAATGAATAAATTCAGTTTCCTGCCCACGCTTTTGAGATGGCGGTTTGTAGTTACGATGGTATTACTGTTTGCGACAGTTACGCTGACCCGTGCCGATACCGGAAACGATTGGTTGGCCGCGCAGTTCCAAACAGACGGGAGCATAGCCACTGATACCGGGATAGCCACCGCTTACCAATCGACGGCAGAGACTTTGCACTTGTGGAAAGCGGTTGGTGACAATAAACCCATCATTCCTACTGCGTTGCAATATCTCGAAAATGAAAATTATGGTGGTACTGAATATTTAGCGCGTTTAATTTTGGCAAGGGACGATTCGGGGCTAAACGTAGCCAACCAGATCGATGAATTGAAACAGCGTGTTAATGCCGATGGCGGATTTGGGGAGCTACAGGGTTATGACAGTAGCGTACTGGATACGGCTTTTGCATTGCAGGCGTTAAATAGTTCCGGTTACGGTAATGTTCAGGCAGCCAATAGCAGTGTCAGGTTTCTGTTGAATACCCAAAAATCCGATGGCGGTTGGGCAATGGGGAGCAATGATAACAGCGTACATCTTACGGCACTTGCTGTTGTTGCACTGAGCCCCTATAAATCCTCTTTTTCAGGGGTTTCTACGACACTGAATGCCGCGCGTAATTTTTTGCTTTCTAAACGTGATGGCACTGGTTTGTGGGGTGAAGATCACACCAGCGCTGTTGCCCTTATCGCGCTTTTATCTGATGGTGCCGAGGCCTCATTATTTCAGGCTAGCGCGGAAGCATTAACCAACAAGCAAGCAGCGAACGGTAGCTGGTCGGACGATGTTTACACTACGGCATTGGCTTTAAGGGCACTGGCGGCGTATAACGCGGCCAGTTCTGGTGTTTCAGGTAGCCAAACTGGGACAATAGAAGGCATTATCGTCAAGGCAAATGGCCATGAGCCCATTGCCAATGTTGAAATATCCCTTGCTTCAGTATCCGGTTACACCGTCCTGAGCGATAGCGCCGGTTATTTTAAGATGACCGGCGTGCCTGTCGGCACGCAAACACTGGTTGTGCGTAAAAACGGCTATAACAGTCTCAGCCGGGTCGTGACCGTTGTTTTCGGCCAAATTTCAGATGCCGGGACTTTGGGCCTATCTGCCGACCCGCAAATTGGGTCAGTGCTTGGCCATATCGAGGATGGCCAAGACCATTCAGCACTTGCTGGAATCTTGGTTACACTAACGGGCACTCAAACGCGCACGACGGTGACAGACAGCAACGGCAACTTCGAATGGTCGTCGCTGCCACCGGGCGATTACACGATCCAAGTTGACAAGGCGGGTTATAATTCAGTAAATGGCACACTAACCGTGGCAGGTGGCACCAGCGTCACGCTGAAGCAAGCGCTGATCAAGGTCGGTGTCTTTTTAGATGAAGCCCCTGGCAATGTTATAGGTAAAGTTGTTGACGGCGAAACCAGCCAACCGTTAAGCGGTGTCAAGATTGTGATGGTTAACGGCTCTACCGTGCCAACTGGCAGTGATGGCAGTTTTGTGTTTAATGCCTTAGCGCGTGGCGGCTACCAGGCACAGCTTTCGGCTGATGGTTACCAAGGCCAAGCCATTTCGTTTACCTTCAGTCCAGGGGCGAATGGCGATTTAGGCATTGTGCGTCTGTATCGTTTGGGCGGTTCTGTGGTTCCGTCCAGCTTAACGTTATCGGGTCGTGTTTTTGATGGCTTGAGCGGAACGGCGATCACTAATGCAACAGTCAAACGGGTAAATACAGGGGAAACTATACAAACCGCAGCAGACGGTTCCTTCGCTATAGCCGGAATCGATACGCTCAATTTTACTATAACCATTACTAAACCTGGGTATGCAGAACAAACATTCAACTTAAGCGTGACCGGTTTTGGTGAGTTTTACCAAGAATTTTCCTTACCGCCTACCAGCAGCAATCCCGCCGCCACCGACAGCATCTTGAGTGGGCATGTTAAAAATAGCCTTACCGGTCTGCCTGTTGCCGGTGCGAAAGTGGCTTTGGCCGATGGCAGAGGTTTGACGGTGACTAGCGGCAGCGACGGCCAGTTTGAATTTACTGGCATCACAAGCTTGAGCTTTTCACTGAACGTATCTGCGGAAGGTTATTATGCCACCACCCGGCAGGTCACTTTATCCGCGCACGGTCAATATACGGCTGATCTTGCAATGGAATCCTTGGCACAAGCAGCAGCGAAAAGCTTCCAAATCGTCTCGTTAAATCCGCCGAATGAGGCTGTAGGGGCGAATGAAGCCTTGTTGTTTACCGCACAAATTGCCAATTTGCTGGATGAGGCCCAAGAAGCCATCATTCTAGGCGAAATCGTCAACGCGGAAGGTATCAGTATTGCCACGGTATCGCCTTATGCGCAGGGTACTACCCAGTTGACTTCCCAATTCGGTTTCACCGCCAAAGAAACCAAAACACTTACCGTACCGTGGAACACCGCACAAACCGAACCAGGCACTTACCGCTTGATATTGCGTATGATTAAGCCTGGTACGATCAACCGGTCATTGCCGTTCGGACAAGTCTTGGCCGAAAACCAAGCGTTCGGCCAGATTATTGCCACCCATTCTTTCGGCGGCGCATTGGGTCTCGATCCGCCGCTGACTCAAGCGGGTTCTAAAATCCCGGTCAAACTTGAGATATTCCTGGGCAACACCGGCAATACCGGCTTGGAAAACGTCCCATTGACACTCACAGTTGAACAGCCGGGAACTGGCAGCATCTTGCATCAAGCAACGACCACACTAGCCAAACTGGCTGTCAACGGCTACCAATACCTGTCGTTTGGCACCTGGATTCCGACCGCAGAAGGCAACCTCCCGATAACAATTCGGGCGACCAATGGTGTGCCTGGTGAAATCACCGGAAATCTCTATGTTGGCGACAAAGCCGCCGGCACCTTTAGCGTCGATAAAACCATCGTCCCGGAAGGCACCCAATCGGCACATGGCAAAATAACACTGGAAGGTGTCGACACTGCAAGCGGCAGGGCGACCGACCCATTGTTTGTTGCTGTAGGCAGCGCTGTCAAAACCGGCAGCGAATATGCCTCTAGCGGGGCGACGCTCTGGCAAAAGAGCAACCGTTGTTCAGGCTGCCACATTCAAACGCAGAGCCTGGTTGGTGTTGCCTCAGCATTCCAAAAAAATCTCGGTGATGAAGCTTCTGCTATAAATTTATACAATGCCGTGGCAAGCACCCAACAAAATGACGGCGGGCTGCGGGCCAATCATCCTGAGTATACCAAGACCCAAACAGCTTTGGGCGCTTGGTCGTTGACTGCCTGGAATGGCGCAGAAGCCTTTAGGACCTTATATCGCTCAGCCCAACATCTCTACGAGAGACGTTTACAATCCGGCAATCAAACGTGGTGGTCGCCGGATCATGCCAGCGGATGGTGGTACTCCGATGAAGCGCAAACCGCGCTGACCATCAAAGCATACAGCCATTTACTGACCACCGCGCAATCGGCCAATCTTAGCCAGATTAACGATTATCGCCTGGATAGCAAGGCTCTACTGGCAACAGGCGCTTACCCGCGCGACGTTGAGCTTGCAAAAGACGGTTTTCTTTATGCCATTAAATCTACCGGTGAAATTGTTCGTATTAACGCCATTACCAATAACGTAGAGGTCATCACCAAATTGCCTATCGATGGTTACGGCATTGCTGTGGCCGATGACGGCACGATTTATGTCTCTGGTAATGGCGGTAAACTTTTGAGGTATAACCTGAGCGGTACAGTCGATAGCTTATTGTCAGGAGGCGGCTATTTGACCGATGTCGAAATTAGCCCGGATGGCCACGTCTATGTGACCGATTTTAGCAACTCACGTATTTTAAGGATGAGTGACAGTGGACAATGGGAAACATGGGTTTCCGGTGGTGTTTTAAACTTGCCTTATGGGATGACTTTTGACGAAACCGGCAATGCTTACGTTGCCAATTTTGGGGCATTTAATATCGTTAAAATAGACCCCACAAAGAAAGTGTCGATATTTGCCGATGGTTTGGCGTACCAGCCACTCTATATAGACCATAAACCGGACGGTGGCTTCTATTATTCTTCCTATGAGTATTCAAGTTCCGGCCAATACACCCCTTTCGCCATCAATTCACTTAGTGCTAAAGGCGTGGTTGAGCGCCTGACATCCATGACCGGGCTGATGATGGGCGTAGCCATCAATGGTAATGGGCAAGCCTACGTGGTCAATTCGGCCGAAAACAAGCTTTATCAGCTTGCCACGTTTGCATTAAACACTTCCCAATTAAGCAATTACGCAGCCGAAGTTACCCGTGCCAGCAATTATTTCCTGGCCCGCTATAACGATGGCACGACTGATAACATTGTCCAGGCGATGCGGCTGACCGGGTTAGCAGAAGTACGAAAGGTTATAGGCGATAACGCTTTGAAAGCCCAAATTGACACCGCCATAACTGCCATCAGCAACACCCTGCGTGCCCGGCAACGGGCAGATGGCGGCTGGGGGCGGACGGCTGGTTCTGGTAGCGATGCGATGGTCACCGCGTTGGTTGGACTCGCGATCGATTACACCAATCCCTCCGCAGATGACCCGGCAGTACGCAAGACCATTCAATACCTAGTGTCCGTGCAACAAACCGACCATTCCTGGATAAGCAGTAACGGCATCTTAAGCACCCGCTTGGCATCGACTAGTTTAGTGGTGGCCTATTTGCCGGTCGCCTTGGAACGGCTGGGCGGTATTGATGTTGATTTGCATGTGAACTTCCCGGCATCGGTTCTACTAAACAACCCAGTGCCAGCACCGACATCCCAAGCGGCAAATGCCAATGGCGGAATCGACTATTTCTGGAGGCTGGTGGGTGTCACCGCCAACAAACGGTCACTCGATTTTGACTTGACCCTCAAAGATATGGCGCTTAAAGAGCAACGAGCCGTTGCCAGTGCCGCCTACATTGAGTTCGACAACTCCTTCACCGCCGAAAAACTGCGTGTCGCCCTTGATATACCGACTGTCAGGGCGGCCAGTGGCTTGGCGTTAGCGCTGACCACCGACCGCAGCAGCTATGCCGCCAATGATTCAGTTTTGATCAGGCCTGTGGTGACAAACACCGGGCCGACCATCACCGGAGGTAGCGTCGAAGTCAGCATTAGAACCGCCGGAAACCCAGAAAACCTGGCGACACTCCATCCCCTGCCCGTACCCAGCATGGCAGTTGGTGCAAGCCTTGCCCTGGAAACACCCTGGAATACGGGTACGACCTTGACCGGCAACTATGAAGTTTATGTAAGGTTATTGGATGCACTAGGCCGGGTCGTGGATGAATCCACTGCACCGTTCCAAATTGCCGCTGGTGTTACCGCGCTTATTGATGTCCGCGTGGTCACCGATAAGCCAGTCTATACCGCTTGGGACACAGTCAGCATTGCCGCACGGGTGGAAAATATCACCAAGAATGCGATCCAAGCACCGACCCGTGTGGAAATCACCGTAACCACACCTGATGGTAAAGTGATCCTCACTGAAAATACTGCGCTTGGCGAACTGGTGCCGAATGCGTTGCGGGATTTGCAGTTCACCCTCAATCTGGCCGATGCCGTAAGCGGTGATTATCCTGTGCAGGTGACCGTCAAGGATGCCGTAAGCCGTGCAACGCTCATCACCCGTGCGACCGTTTTCCATGTCGACCGCCAGACTATACAAGCCTTGAGCGGCGAAGTGGATGCCACACCACAGCAAGTGTACCAAGGCGACCCCGCAAGCTGCCTGGAAACTGTCCAAAACAGGGCGGCAAGCCCGATACCGGGTGCCGTGCTGACCAGTAAGTTAGTGTCCGGGCAAACCCAACAAGTGCTCAGTTCGCAAACGCGGAATGTGGATTTCGCCGCCCATGCGCAACTGTCCGAAACGCGCAGTATTGCTACCGGCAATCTGCCGATAGGCACATACGCCTGTCTCTTATTGGCCGACATCGGCGGGCAAAGCCTGCAACTCGGTGCCGCCTTATTTGATGTGCTGGAACCGCCCATTCGCATCAATGCCGGTTTCGAGGCAGGTAAACATGGACGCCTGTTGGTGCTAATCGATCCGCTGGCTGAGCAATGCCGAAAAGATGAAGGCGACAATGAGCATGATGACAAGGACGACAGCAACGGCAAATCATCACAAAGTGACCAACACGATAGTGGGCACGACGATAGTCAGGATAATGGGCCAGATAATCACGATGAAGATGAGGGTGATAAAAGAACCTGCCTAGCCCAGCAAGCGGAACGCGATTATCTGGACAACCTGCTGCAAACCGGCGATTGGTCCTACACCCGCGTTGACACGGCTAAGGACTACACTCAAGCGCTGCGTAGTGGCCGCTATACGCTCTACGCCCTGCTGTCTGCCAGCGTTAAGCTGGACGAAGCCGTCCAAAAAGAACTGCGTGAGGCGGTCAACCGTGGCGAAGGCCTGGTTGAAGCCGGAGGCGCAGACCAACGGCAAGGGCGCATTGATGAGGTGTTAGGCCTTAAATTCACTGGCAAGCACCCGCGCATGACCGGTATCAGCATCAATGCCGGTGGTTTTACGCCGCCCGGCCAGCTACCGCTGCAATTGACCGATGAGACCCTACGCTTCACGCTGGACGGCGCCACTGCGCTAGGCCGGTTCATAAAGGACGGCGTGGTGACCTCCTATTGGTCGCTTGCCGAGCGCCGTTATGGGCTGGGACGCAGCGTCCATGTCGGCTACGACCTGTTGGCTGAGGCCGCATTGCCCGGTGCTGATAGCCGCCATGGGCAACTGCTTCTTGACGCCCTAAACCGCGTCCATCCAGAGCCATTGGTGCCTTACGCACACAGCGCATACCCGTTGACCGTCACCGTGGACAATACCGGCATTGCCACACCGGGACGGGTGGTGCTCAACGTACCCGCCAATGTCACCGTTATCGACGCAGGCGGCGCAACGCATACCAATAGCCAATTGATTT
>JAYTLW010000233.1:0-2123 GCA_043729025.1 Methylobacter sp. | reverse complement strand
ATGCGTTCGGGCGACAATTTCCTGGCCGGTGTAGCAGCCCTTGGTGAAGCTTATGCCGCCCAACTTATCCAGATTAAGCATTTGCGGAATAAACTCTTCCGACGTTGCTGCAGTCAGCCAGGGTATGCCTGACATAATATCCAGATAGCGCCATTGCGCGGAATCTTCGGGCCGAAAACCCATGTTGAGTCGTTCCGACCAGAACTTCTGAGCCTTATCAACTTCGACAATATTCAAGCAGCGGCGGTGAAAATCAACCCCGATATGTTCCCGGCGAGCGGTTGCAAACCGGTGTTCCGGTGCGTCGTCGGATAGCGCTGCATCCTCGCCGATCAGGCACCACTGATCCGAACTGTCCGTTAAGCTTACTTTTGCCCGCAACACATACATCTGGAGTCTTTTTTTGACGGCTGCCAGTAGTTCTTCAGGCAAAATCAGCAAAAAAGCATCGTTATTTTTAACCAGTAAAAAAGTGCAGATCGCTCGGCCCTTGGCATTGCATAATGCGCCCAGACTGCTTTTTATGTCGGTGATGTCATTTATATTGCAGGTGATTTGTCCTTGTAAGAACTGTGCCGCGTCACTGCCCGCTACCGTTAAAACGCCCAGATGGGCAATAGGATAAATACGCTTGTCGCCTTCATGCTCAGACGGGGGGAAAACAATGTCGGCATCGTTGTCAAAGAGTGCGCTTTCAGCTTGCAAAAAGTCTTTCCAGTCGGGGTTCATCGAGAGCTCGGGGAATGGGGTTTAAAGTGCGCCGATTATAGCGTGCTTTGAACCCGGACCATAAACTCAAGCACTAACGCCAGGGCAAAAAAAACCTTTCCTTAGCGCCTCGCAATAATTGGCACAGGTTGCCGTTATCAGCGAATTTAGGTTTTGAAGACGCGGCTATGGCGACTATGACTAATTTTTTACTGGAAACCACGCGGGATTGGGGTCAATCTCAAATTGAAGGTGGCATGTGCTACAAATAGTGACTATGTTCGGGATTTGATTCGGCGCGACCAGGAAAATCGTCGGCAACAGAGCCGCTTGGCAAATATAAAATTCGTCGCCAAATGAATGTTGGGCATAAACAATATACTTGACGGGTCTTAGCTCCAGGGTTGAATGTCGGCAAAGGCGACAATGAAATCAACGTCAAAACTTTAATTCAAAGCAGTCGGTGAACGGTTATTCACAAAGTAACCTTGAAGAAAATATGACATCCTTCAAGTAACTCGTTTGATCGCTTTATTAGAAACTGATTCTTCAAGGCGTTCAGCCAACCAAACTTTGATAATAGATTGCCGGGAAACACCTATTTTGCCTGCTTCCCGATCCAGTGATTCAACCATCCACGCAGGAAAATCAACATTCACGCGTTTTTGTTCTAGCAAAACGCGTTTCGCCTTGGTTAAGTCGAGGTATGCGGTGACATCAGCACCCTCGTCAAATTGTTTATCTAAAGTTTTAGCTTTCATAGAATACTACCTCTTCAGCTCGTGATCGACGGACAGAAATGATCCGAATATTTGTACCCCGATAAGTAATGACGGCTGACCAATGTTTTTCCTCGATAAGTCCAATGACCAGGTATCTTGGTTCATCTTCTGTCTTTGCCGGGATTTCCAATAGCCTGGGGTCATGCCATAACATCTGTGTATCAATAAAGCTGATACCATGCTTAGAAAAGTTGGCTAAGCTCTTGGCTTCGTCGAATTCGAATGTCAACATGGTATATAAAATATACCATTATTGTGTTAAATTCAAGCCGAGTAGGTCGCATTGCCGCATGAGCGGTTATGTGACATTCGGCGCATAAAAATGTCAGTTAGCGCTCAGGCGCAACCTGACCTACAAGGCTTCGACGAAGAGTGCCGCAAGGAAGTGGCGAAGCGGATTTCGTAGGCCAAGGCACATCTCATGCGGCGGGTTACGCCGCACGGGAATGTCGGCAGTTGCTTGGGTTCAGTGGGGTTGCGCGGCTAACACCGTATATGGACTCCTCCCGTTTTGCAAGCATTTCATCACTTTTAGATTGGGGTACGACTGCACACGTATATCCGGCCTGTTAATTGAGCTTATTTGCTCTGGCCATAATGGGCTATTCGCGCGTTTGCTCCTAATCGCCCTAT
>JAYTLW010000232.1:0-16144 GCA_043729025.1 Methylobacter sp. | reverse complement strand
TTGATAGCCGGATTAGGCGAGCTGTCAAAAAAATATGACCTGCCCATCATTAACTTTGGTCACGCGGGCAATGGCAATATCCATGTGAATCTACTGCTCAATCCTGATGAGCCTGAACAAGGCAAAAAAGCCCACGCTTGTCTGGATGAAATCTTTTCTTTGGTGCTGGCGCTAAACGGTACGCTGTCCGGCGAGCATGGTGTAGGCCTGGAGAAAAGGGATTTTGTTGATCGGGAACTGGATGCAAATTCGTTGGAGTTGATGCGGGGCATTAAGCACCAGTTTGACCCGAACGGCATACTCAATCCGGACAAAATGTTTCCGCTGGTTTGAATCTTATCCGTATAACTTGTCTTTTTCAGAAGACGACTGCTCGGAAAATCAGAAGCTGATTGCACTACTGAGGAATCCTCCACTGTTTTCCCAGGATCAGAATGGGCAGCGTTGGACTCATGGGGTGACTACGAATGGGCCGGGGACCCATAGTCAAGCCAATAGCAATACTCACACAGCCCATTGGGAAGCCAAAATTTCCACCTTTAACACATCGGATGGCATGTCCTGGTCATAGTAAACACTGCACCTATTTGAAGCAGTTTTCGGGAATATGCTTTCGAATCTCTTCGCTGATTTGATTCAGCTCGCATAGCATCAGATTTTCCGAATTGCCGGTAATTATAAAAAGCATTCCATCGGCTTGACTCAAGCGCTCGCGGAATAATGGATGAGCAAGAGCTTTTACCGCTGCATGCACAGCTCTATCCGGACCTTGCGCTTCGCCCCTCGCCGGTTTAATGATGGCGCAACCGTTCTTACGTGCTCCTGTCATGGCGTGAGAAAAATCGTTAAGCCCGACATAGGATAATCTATGCATCGCTATGCCAGATGCAATGCAGTGAATCCATTTAGAGACAATCTCCCCTGGAGTTCCGAATTGTGATGTTATGGTGGGATAATCATCAAGTTCTCCAGATTGGATTTTCGGAATAACGAACAATGCATCGGCATGTGATGTCATGGCTCGTAACTCTTCATCGGCGACTTTTTGGCATGACGTATTGTCAAAGGCAGATGGCTCGTACACCACGGCAATGCTTAAAGCCCCCTGTTCCCTGGCAATCTGCGCAATAATGGCCGCATCACCATACCTTGTATCGTCCCTCATACCGGCAACAACGAACACAATATGAGCCCCGAGCAAGGCCTCTTCGATCGAAGGACGTGATGCCAGCAGCAGTTGGCATGAGCCTTCCGGCTTGATTTCAACGTCGTCGCGCACCTCGCCTGTCAGGATGACTTTTTGCTGACTGGAACACATGAGCATAGGTACATCCACTCTAACCGAAATAATTTCGATGCCGAAAATATCCTTGCCGATCATTTCCTGCTCCAGGTTACTACCAGTAGCACTAAGGTCAATGACTTTGATTGTGACGCGCTCAGGGTCGGTACGATAGATGCGCGATTCAATTCCGGCAAATATCCCGTTTTTCTCCATTCGCTCTCTTAACTCCAAAGCCAATGAATAACCGATGAGCAGATGCCGCTGCAAACCCGAGCAGGAGGTATCTTTGCGCTTAAGGACAAAGGCAACCGCCTGATCGTAAATCGCATCAACGTTGTTTTTGATTTCTGAATTGGGGGCAATATTCATTTCACATCCTTACGCATTTAACGTTTTTTTTGAGTGGCCTTGACTCTGGCATTTAGCTGCTATTTATTCGGCTTGATAGAAAATCTAAAGCTTGTCGCTTTATGTCAACCATACCGGCACTATGACCATGGCTTCGGGATTGGGTTAATTAACCAGTTCGGCCCAGGTGCTGGAATTGGGTTCTCCGTGTAGAGTCAGCCAGTGTGCGGGAGCCAGTTTGGTATTCACCCACTCAAGAAACAGCTCAAAGTCGTGTTCGATCCAGAGGGCTTCGCGGTTGGGGTAGGTTTTGCGGTCTTCTGAATCGCACAGACGGCAAATGTACCCGTCGGCTACCGCTTCTGGTTAGCACTCGAAAAACACCAGCGCATCCCACCATACGCCTTGCCATTCCACATGAACTCCCAGCTCCCAAGTCGTCAAAGTAAATGAAAATATAGGATTAAACCCAGGTATCCTGAACTCCAGACAACGATCCGTGCGCTTGACCAACCGGAACGGGGCGGTCAAAAACTGCGATTTATTTTCATGCAGCCATTGAAAAAAAGCGCGATGAAATCGGCGGCGAGCTATATGGGGACTTCTGGATGAGGTCATGACGCAATTCCTTACGAGGGGCTAACTCAATACAAAATTGGATTCCAATGTAAGATTTATGTGCGACGGAATAGGACGTATTCAGAGCGATCTGGCTGTTTCGCTAAAGGACTGCTGGGATGCATGAAGTAGAGCAATTGCCGAGCAAACCACCAATCAGCGCAAAACATAAAAAACCGCTTGGAAAAGTCCGAGCGTGAGTCCGGTTCAAGACTCAGTCTATGGTGGATTGCCTAGCGAGCGAATCCACCTCTACAGCTTTACCGTACTAAAATCTAATGGCTACAAATGCAGCTAGACGCAGTGATCTCAGTAATACATACAATCGATAATAATTAATATCAGAAGCCCCAATTAGATCACTACTTATCTGCTTAGATGAACCTGTAGCCCCTGCTGCTATTAAATAAGAAGGATTGATTTTTGCTATGGGTGTAAGAAGTCTTATCCCTCTATTTAATGAGCTATCCAAAACAAGCTTATTACCAATACTATTACGAAAACGATTGTTATAGTGATCTTCGTCAATAAAAATACTCGGATTTACCAATGCAGTAATCGATTGCCACGTTCCGAAAAAATGTTCTATATCCAAATCCAAACCATGGCGATGTGCATTCCATCCCGAGATACAATATTCATATTCTTTGAGAAGATATTTAACCCAATCTAGCTGGTTATCTGCGCCTGTTGTACGTGCAATCTCAATTATAAATTTATCTCGGCTACCCCAACTTAACAGATAAGCCATCCATTGATCAACGCAGGATTGTGGAGTGCATGTCGAATCAAAAGTACTATGCCATGCATCACTATATGTACCTGGTTTAGCATTTCCGACTATAAGGCGTAACAATTCCGCTATATGCAGTGGTGTCATGTCTTTTTGAATTAAGACGGGGATATTTGCTATTTCGCGTTCAATTTGGTTAGCCACGCCCTTTAATTGCGGACAATCAGAATTTTCCACTTCTTGTCTTAATGCATTAAAATCATTTATTAATGCGTTTTTTATGTCGGTATTTGAAAAATCAAATGAACCTAAAACATCATGTAATTCAATATTAAATGTTCTCCGAACCGCCATTAAAAAGCCAAGTTGCTTAGATTGTAATTTTAGAGATTGCAGTACATTAAAATAATCCTCGATTGCATCACGCGGAAAATTGGTTACACCAACATTAGTTATATAACTTGGAATACTTAAATTAGCAGGCGGTGTTTTACAGGCATCAATTGTTTTAGCGACTAGATTATTGTGTTGCTCAACAATATGCCGAATCGCTGGCAGAACATCGCTGTGGATATAGTCTCCTTGTATAGGCGCTTTACCAATAGGCCATAGCTATAGCTCCCCCGTCGCTATTCTTTTAAACAGCGTGTCGTAAATTGTCACTGCCGTTTTTTCATGAATTGAGTCTTGAGTATATTCCCAGAGCTTCATGGCAATTTGCCTGATAAATTCATCATCGTTAAGATACGATTGCTTTGCTTCTATCGAAACGTAAGCCTCCCCATAAGTTACATTGATGGGTTTCGGGTCTGAACCTATAGATTTTGGGTAGTTTTCATCAATTTCCATCAGAAGGCTTTTGGATTTTTCAAGAATCGTTAAATCCTTACCACGATCATTCAATGTCATAAATGATGCCAGTTTTGCTCCCGGATGAAGAATCACTCTAAGCAATTGACAATCTGCACTGGTTAAAAACCGATATCCAGGACTGCCAACCGGAAATACAGAAGTTGAGCCGCCAAGGAAACCAAAAAGATTGTCAAGCCTTTCTTGACTACGTGAGCTCGGTGATGACAATGATGATACAGAATAAGTGTTTAAGCCCAAATGATGACGAAGGCGCTGATGATCATTTTTAGGATTTAAAATAACACAAGGTATCTGATAATTAGATGGCAAATTGATAAAGTGAGCGGGATCTTTTGGAGTAGAGTTAAACATAAGAGAGTAAAGCGTTGTTATTCGCTGTTGTCCATCGACTACTAAAAAAACATTTAAAGCTTTTCCATAACTATCACGAAATTCAGATACCGATAAATTTTTTATATCATCATTGTCTTGATCAGTGTAATCAGTCCAATATTTATCACCTGCGCTTTTAATGGGTATAACATGAATAGGCGCAAAATAATGATAAGGTGATGTTTTAGAAGCAGCGATGGCAATATCCGACTTTAGATCTTTCCATTGAGATTCGTCCCAAGAGTAAGGACGCTGAAAAGTTGGTATGACGTAGATATTTTGATTTCCAAATAACTCAGAAACATTAATAAACATAATTATTTTTACATCCTCAAAAATTATTAATAGATTTGACTCGCATGAGCAGCACGAAATGTGGGGTAGTTTATACCGGTTTCCCGTATTCCGTTTACTTGTACTAGTTCAGACGAACTAATCAATCGCCCAGCCATCTGCAATCAACTCGTCGACGGTGCTGTAAGAATATTCAGCATCAGAATCCTTGTCTTGAATCAATAATTTTCCATTCATCACATCTTCTAACCGTATTTTTCCGTAGCTGCGATTAATGTTTTTCATATGCAAAAATCCATTGGCTCCAACAAAGCCGTCACGTAATGCGTCGCGAGTTTCTTCCAGCAGGTTGTCTGACCACGAATTAGACATGTTTTTCTCCTTGTAATTTAAATTGATTTCTTAATGTTTTCGGTTTTCCCACTTCTATTTGTAAGAGGTAGCCGCGTCAACCAATGCGGACTTAATCTCAGCACGCAACCTCTCCGGAGCGCACACCTCAATCCCCGCCCCTTGCCCCAATATCCACCAACGCAATTGCCATGTGTCGTTGACCGTTGCTGTAAATCGTATCCAGCCATCCGCTTCCTGCTTTGCCGTCTGGTCAGTCGAGAGCGGCGTCTCGGCCAGATAGGCGGCAACATATTCCTCACAACGGATTTCCAGTTGAATCGGTTCGCCCTGATAGGCAAAATCCGCCAAGCCACCGGCAATTGCTTTATCCAGGTTAAATCCATTGGGTGTCTTGGTAGCGTTGTCCAATATCGTTACCTTGCTGAAACGATGCAGGGCGTATAGTCGCACATCGGGGTAATCCCACGCGCTGGCTACCAGATAGGATACCGAGCCGCGCATAATGATGCCCAGAGGATGTAGCACATACTCCTTTGTTTCCTGGCTTCCGGCGGCGTTATAGCTTGCCGAAAGCTGACAGTTTTCCAATACGGCAAGGTAGATGTCGGACTGAATCTCTTGATTTACGCACGGCGGCAATAAGGGTTGCGCAGGCTGCACGACGCGAACTTTATCCAACCAGTCCTTGGAGTGGTTATTGTTGTGCTTTTCCACTTCATTAAGCTTGGTTTTCGCCAGACCGAACACGCCTTGTAAGCCTTCCAGCATGGCTGTCGGCAATAACTGTTTCAGGTGCATTTCCACCAAACGCATGGCGAGTGCTTCGGAAACGCTCATGCCAAGAATGTTGAGGTTCGCGCCTTTGATCCAGCGCCAGCCGTAATCCCGTGCGTTTTTATCATTCAATTCAATCGGGAAAATTCCACTTAATTCCTTGAGGTCGCGCTGTACGGTGCGCACTGATACCGCATAGCCAGCTTCGTTAAGCTTGGTGGTAATATCGCTGGCCTTGTCCCAACGGCCATCCTGCTTGCTGTCGTATCGACTGACCGTAAGCATACGCATCATTTCCCACTGGCGCAGCAGAGTAGATTTCTTTTCGTTTTGAGGCATTACAAGTTCTCCGCTGATCTAGTAATCATTATTCGCACCCTTTATTTATCGATATTCCTTGAAAAAACCACGCCAATCGCACCATCGCCAAGGTATCCAGTTTGCAGTATTCGCGCAGCCCCTCTGTCAATTCCTGCTTACGCGCATCGGAGGTATTTGTATGCAGAATTTCCCGGTATGCAGCTTGAGCATCTCCACCATTACCAACAACCAGCAAGTCATAGCGTAAATCCGAGGCGACGGTAGGTAACAAGGCCTTGATTGACCATGAGCCTTTCATTTCAGGATGGTAATAATTCGCTCTGGCGATAGGGAGCAAGTCAACGACACGCAAGTTGATGGCATGTAGCGCGGGAGCCAGGTCTGGATACAATCCAGCCAACTCGGCAATACGGCCTTTCTCAAACGCTTGGTAATACACGAATACCGACCCATCACTGCCCAATACTTTAATCATCATTTCCGCACACAGTCGGCGCGGGTCATTGCCTGATACGTCCAGAAACATCTCATGGCCTAACTGATGGTGCGACTCTTCAATATGGCAGGACCACTGGAACGGAACCTGTGTGGCGTAGGGGCGAGTATTTGCCCACCGTGGCACAGCCAGATTAATCGTCTCGAAATCCAGGTAGTAGCGGGGATAGGTCAAGCCAACCAATGACACTCCGGCATTCGGCGAGAGTTCGGGCACACCAGTCTGGCTGACGCGTTGAATCCACTGTTGTGTTTCGTTCAGAAATCCTGACGGCACATAGCGTGCATCTTCGTATCCCATGGAGCGGAGCGCTACCTTTGTCCCTGTGTGCATCCGGTACAAAACATCAAGCGAATATTCGGGCTGTACCGAGGCCTTGATATGTTGTGTGCAATAGGCCGTGAATGGACATTCAAACGGATCATTGCATTGTGCTCCTGGTTCAACAGTTGGCACATCTCCGGATAGTGTGCTGCGTGCTTCTTGAATCCAGTCAGGCACCATCTCAATCAACGGGTAAACCACATCGTCCAATTTCTCATGTCGCAAAATACCGTGATAGTCGCCATCTCCCTGATAAATAAATGAGGTATCGATATGCGCAAGTTCGATGGAGGTCAGCATGATATTGTTCTGCTTGACCACCCATGCTTGCACCGCACAGTCGTCAATGTGATAAGGTTTGACGCTGGCGCTGGACTTGACTTCGACCATGCGATAACCGGCGTCAGTAGGCAATAACAGGTCAGCGCGCACCAGCACGCCGTCGTGCTGGAAAGCCGCCTCGAATATAGGGCGGTCGGGATAGGCTGCCATTGCAGTCTTGGTGGACTTCAGGGCTGCCGACAGGTCATCTGCATCCTCAATCAGGATGCCATTGGGGTAAAGTCCCTGTGCAACTTCACCCACTTCATAGCCGACTTGAAATCTATGTTCGGTGTCGTCCGAAACTTCCAGTAAATCCCGCCGATGAATTTGCAGCCACAGCCGCTTGGGGCACTGTTTCCACGCGATAATGCGAGACTTTGAGAGTCCATGGCAAGACATGATGCATATCCTTCTGAGTTATTTAGATTGCTAGGATAGCAAATTGATACGACATAATGCGTCGCAAGCAAAACATTTGTCCACTAAGTCATATGCCGCTTATTTTTTTGCTGTGGATTCTGCTGTGGTAGCGACAGGTTTTGCGTGTAACTAACAACCGCTCCTGGCCGGAGGCTCTAGGAGCCTTTCAGGCTTATAAATAATTGAATGTAATAAAATTTATTTTAAACTACGTTTAAATTTGCATTAAATGTACACAGAATATGGCACACGATATATAAAAAAACATATAAGTTATTGTTTTTAATTGACTCCTAAGGCCGACAGACTCCTAGGTCAATGAAATGGTGCAGTCGTCTTCTGAAAACGACATAATACCAATCCCAATAAGTTGTTCTTTGAAACTCCTCAACCTAACCTTCTCCCGCTGGAGAAGGGATAGCATGTGAACTTATTGGGATTGGTATAACTCGCTGCTGCCGTCCATGTCGCCGGTCTGGCTGTACAGCAATGGCCGCCCCTGATTAAGCGTTGCCGCAGCGACCACCTTGCACACCACAATCTTATGATCGCCGGCATCGGCATAATGACTGACTTGACAGTCAAAGTAGGCGAGGCTTTCAGATAAAACAGGCGCACCGGTTTTGGCTTGTTGCCAATGGAAGCCAGTCATCTTGTCCGCTGCGGATCGTCCAAAATGCTCCGCTATCGCATACTGATCCTGCCCTAAGACATTAACCGTACACACATCGCTATCCTGCAATAATTGATATGAATAATGCTCGGGATTAATGCTGATCGCCAGCATCAACGGATCGAAAGACACCTGCATCACCCAGGCCGCAGTAAAGGCATTTTGAAGATCGCCAACGCCAACCCCGATCACATAAACGCCGTGACTGATTTGTTTTACCACTGTTTGTCGCATCGGTTCCCTACCGATTGCGACACTTCCGCCATCCCTGGCAGTCGCAGGATTTTCAAACATATTAATGCACCAGTTTAATACGCATGGATAAATCAACCGCCCTGACATGCTTGGTTAATGCGCCGATGGAAATAAAATCGACGCCTGTCTCGGCAATAACTCTAATATTATCCAAGCCGATATTGCCGGAAGCCTCAAGTTCTATGGCTCCGGCATTTAATCTTACCGCAGCACATAGGTCTTCAATGCTGAAATTATCCAACATGATCCGGTCAGGCTTTGCTGCGGCAGCCTCCAAAAATTCCTGCATGGATTCGACCTCCACTTCCACAGGAACCGAAGTCAATTCACGCGCCGACCGGATTGCCTGAGCTATGGAACCAGCCGCTATAATGTGATTTTCCTTGATCAAGACTCCGTCATACAAGCCGATCCGATGGTTATAACAACCGCCACAGGCTACCGCATATTTTTGCGCATTTCTCAGGCCCGGAATGGTTTTGCGGGTATCCAGCACTTTACAGCCCGTGCCGACAACCACATCGGCATATTGTCTGGCAACCGTTGCCGTTGCAGACAAGGTTTGCAGCAAATTCAGCGCAGTACGTTCGCCGGTCAGCAAACCTCTAGCCGAACCGCTAAGCTTGCATAAAACCGCATCTTTACCGACCACCTCGCCTTCAGCCGCCAACCAGTTGATGTAAATATTTGCATCCAGAGATTTAAATACCGCATCAAACCACGCCTGACCGCAGAGCACCATGTCTTCTCTGGTAATAACTTCGGCGTCGGCTGTCATAGCTTTAGGGATGATGGCTGCGGTTATATCGCCGGAGCCAATGTCTTCTTCGAGGAAAGATTTTATTTCTACCATTTTCAGTTGTTCTGTCATAAGCCCATCAATTCTGAAAGTACTCGTTCGGTGATAGTTTTTTCATTAATCTTAACAATGGCAGCCTGTCCTAGCCGCAACTTTTTTGCCAACTCGTCCGCTTGAATTTCAAACATCTTCACGCCGTTTTTCCCGACAAACAACAGGTTTTCAGTTGCGGCGTCTTGCCAAATCAACTTACCCCATTGCTTTCCGGATTCTGCGTTGAATAAGACCCAGCTTTCCAAAGCAAGATTTCGGATCTGCTCCGAGCTGTCGTCGACTATCACTGCGACTTTTATTTTCTCAGGTATTGCACAGTTTTCAACCATATCGCCTGTCGACTTTTTAGCTTCTTTTTTATCCATTAAAATAATATGCCAAACAGCCAAATCTTTAAAAAAACGTGATTGTGCCGATTTATCGTATGAAATTTGCTTCAAGCCATGTCTTAATTGTGCAATCAGCCCCGGCAACAGCTTTAAAATTTGTTTTCTTGCGTGGTCGTCCACCGCAGGCATGACGCTTACAATCAGCTCGTCCATGGCCTGCACCGATTTTTCCCATTGTTCCGGCCGCTCATCTTTGCCCGCATAAGCGACGAGTAAGACCTCCGACCAAACATTACGGAGAAACTCGACTATCGCTATAGGCAGCGGTTTGGCCTGCAAACTGTTTTCAATGGTTATAAGGACTATTTTCCGGTTCGACGCCAATACCTGTTTATTGATCATAAACTGCTTGGCATTCTCTTCGATACTCCGGCTGCGTAGTTTTTGCTTGTTCAGATAATTCGAAAATTCACCCGCTTCAGTTGACCAGCCGGAAAATTCAAAACCACCCTCCTGGGTTATTTTGTTAACAGCGCTGGTAATACGTTCCTGAATTAACCGATCGTCATATTCATCCGCATTTAAAAACAATCCGGCTGAAAACAAATCATCGAGTAACTGCCTAACAGGATTATCTTGGTTAATAAAAATACTGTATCGCCCCAGGGAGGCAGATGACATCGGAATTTCCAACTGTAAAACAGCTGTTTTTATTGCGTCCTGGAGCAATTCATCCCGCTCTATTTCACTAAAAATTAAAGCGGCCAAATCCAGCACGTCTTCATCATGTTGGTTCAGGTTTTTGACCTTATCACTAAAACTCAACTCTTCCAGTTTTCTAAGTAGTCGCCATTTTAACGGCTGCTGCTTTTCATCCGGATCTGAGTCATCATTAAACTGCTGAAGAATTTGTAATGCATTTTTTATTTCAAAGTGTTCGTAAAAGGCGTTCCCATGCACTGGCATTAAATCGTAAGCAGAGGGGGAATGAGAGCATCGCCAAAGCTCCAATTTTTTCTGTAACAGCCCAAACTCTACGCTGGGCTGCTCGGCGCGTGTAGAAGCAGGTCCAACCTCTTCTTTGATCTCGCCCACTACGTACAACTGCGTTGAGCTCGGCGCACCGCGACGCTGCCCACTGCCTTGCTCTACCTCGACAACTGCTCCTGTGTCGCCTAAAGCGCCTATTGTTGGTGCTCTACCTCCTGCATCCGTGCAGTCATCCTGCATCCGTGTAGTCGTAGCGGTTTCACAGCATTTAATAAGTTCACGATAAATAAAGCCCAGCTGACTAAAGACATTAACCTCAAATGCTTTATACAGCGTAATCCTTCCATCGGCATTTAATTTAAGCGGCTTGACGACCTCAACCAAGGCACGAACCAACTTTTCAGGAAATATAGGGTTTTGACTGTCAGCAATAGTTTGTTTGCCCTGCGAAATTGCAAGGTGCTTATTAAGGCTAGCCAATTCTTCATAAAATAAATGCTCGCACTGGCGGACAATTTGAGTAATTGCATGGCTTTCCTGTACCACATCATCGCTGATTAGCGAGACTTTAGAAAAATCGATTTGTCCACCCTGGTTATTTGCAGTTTTCTTATAACTGTCGTCGAACATATCGCTAACTTTGAACAAATAATTTTGCTTAATATCTTTCCGAACTGAACGAAGATAATCCAGCAATTTCATATATTGATCTTTGCTTATTTTTTCGCGATTTTTGCCTAACTGCAAGCCAAACTCAGCATCAATTCGCATACAAAAATCATCAACCGATTGCTCAAAATGCTGAAAAAAAACCGACTTAATTTGGCCTAATATTATGGTCTTATTTGCTTTACTCAAACCTGAATTTATTTGCTGCCGATTGTCCATAGCAATATGTCTTGGGTTATTTAAAAATAATTTAGTCATAGCCTAGTACCTCAGTCGTATTATGACCAATAATAGAGAGGATAATATTGAATATATGTGCTTTATTTCCGTTTTTTACTTCCTAGCCTAGCCCATGAACATAGACCAACACTGGTTAACTGAAATTACCCGAAGCGCTACACCCAACTTTGATGACCGGCCTGACCCGGAAGATATTTCATTGCTGGTTATTCACTGCATCAGTCTTCCGCCTGGGAAATTCGGCAATCAATATATCGATCAACTGTTTCGTAATCAGCTGGATCCCAATGAACACCCCTATTTCAAAGACGTTTATCAACTTACCGTATCAGCACATGTACTGATTAAGCGCGATGGGCATTGTGTGCAATATGTGCCGTTTGACAAGCGCGCTTGGCATGCGGGGAAGTCAGCCTATGGGAGCCGGGAACGGTGTAATGATTTTTCTATCGGTATAGAACTTGAGGGCGCCGAGTCGGTCGACTATACCGATCAGCAATATATGCAGCTCGCAGCGGTTATTCGCGACCTGCTTGTAGCATATCCCAAACTGTCGACGCAACGCATTGTGGGGCATAGTGAAATAGCTCCTGGGCGAAAAACCGATCCGGGCGCATCGTTTGATTGGCAAAGACTTTCAGGACTATTGAAATAAACTCGGCAGTTAGAAAAATATAACGCCACAGATTCACAGAATTAAACTTATGAAATATTCAGATTAACAAAAAGAGTCATTTTATAATCTGCGGATCTGTGGCAACAAAACGCCAGCTGGGTAGCTACCTTGTAGCTACAATAAATCCGGCGCTTTCGAATGCCCTAAGCCGAATGACTCCGCCAGCATTAAAATCACCCCCAAGGTAATTGCGGAGTCTGCGATATTAAAAGCGGGCCAGTGCCAGGCATCGTAATAAACATCAAGAAAGTCGATCACATAACCGTAAGCCAGCCGATCTATCAAATTGCCGACAGCGCCGCCCAGAACCAGCGCCAAAGCCACCGCCAGCAAGGTCTCGTGTTTTTTCAACCGGGTCAGCCAAACCGCTATGATTACGCTGATCGCCAAAGCCAATCCGGCAAAAAACCAGCGCTGCCAGCCGCCGGCTTCGCTTAGGAAACTGAAAGCCGCGCCGGTATTGTGTACATAGGTCAGCTTAAAAAACGGCATTATAGGAATGGATTGATAAAGCTGCATAGTCCCCGCAACGGCAAGTTTGCTACCTTGATCCAGAATGACCGCCAGCAACGACAACCACAACCATTTCAACATAATGAAATCACGCATAGCGACGGTGTTCGCCATCGCCCGCTACGTTTTCCACGCAACGACCGCACAACTCTGGATGCTCTGGCTTTTTACCCACGTCAGGCCGCTGATGCCAACAGCGCACACATTTTTGATGTTCGGAAACGACGACTTTTAATTTAATGCCGTCAATTTCAGTCTGAATTGCCCCTGTTGGGGCATTGTGTTCAGTCGTGACCGAGGCATTGGATGTGATAAAGATAAAATGCAATTCATTTGCCAATTGACTTAAAACATCAAAAAAATCGACATTACAGTACAATTCTATTTCGGCATTCAACGAGGAGCCTATGTCGCCTTTGGCTCTGCTTTTTTCTAGTTCCTTGCCGACAGCCGCTCGAACGGCCATGACTTTTTGCCAGAACTCACGATTCAAAGCGGCATCGTCATTCAGCTTAACCAAACCCTGATACCAGGTTTCCAAGAACACCGACTCACTGCGTTCACCGGGCAGATACTGCCAGATTTCATCAGCGGTATAACTGACGATCGGCGCCAACCAGCGCGTAAGAGCTTCAAGCACATGATACATGGCAGTTTGCGCCGAGCGTCGCGCCAAACCGTCGGGTTTTGCGGTGTATTGACGATCTTTGATAATATCCAGATAAAATCCGCCCAAATCGATCACACAAAAATGATGCACTTTCTGGTAGATATGCTGGAACTGGTAGGTTTCGTAGGCGGTCTTGACTTCTTCCTGCAAGGTGTACGCCCTGTCCACAACCCAGCGATCCAGCGCTAGCAAATCTTTATTTTCGACCGCATGTTGCGCGGGATCGAAATCGTCCAGATTGGATAATAAAAACCGCGCAGTATTTCGAAGACGCCGGTAACCGTCTGATGTGCGTCTAAGAATCTCGTCCGACACAGTCATCTCGCCGCGATAATCCGTTGCAGCAACCCATAAACGCAACACATCCGCACCCAGATCCTTCATTACCGATTGCGGCGCGACCACATTGCCCTTTGATTTGGACATTTTCTTGCCCTCGGCATCGACGGTAAATCCATGCGTCAACACGGCCTTGTAGGGCGCAACTCCTTTCATCGCGACCGAGGCCAATAAGGATGACTGAAACCAACCGCGATGCTGATCGGAGCCTTCCAGATACAAATCGGCGGGAAAGCTCAGCTGCTCGCGTTTATCCAAGACGCAGGCGTGAGTCACGCCGGAGTCGAACCAAACATCCAGCGTGTCGGTCATTTTTTCGTAAAACTCGGCTTCATCACCCAACAATTCAGCCGCTTCCAGTTCAAACCAGGCTTCAATGCCCTGTTGTTCGATGCGCTGGGCCACCTGCTCAATCAGTTCAGCGGTGCGCGGATGCAAGTCGCCGGTTTCTTTATGGACAAAAAACGTGATCGGTACGCCCCAAGTGCGCTGACGGGAAATACACCAGTCGGGACGGCCTTCCATCATGCTTTCAATCCGCGCCTGACCCCATTCAGGAATCCAGGCAACGCGTTTGACTTCATCAAGGGCCTGTTCGCGCAGTTTATTTTTATCCATAGCGATAAACCACTGCGGCGTAGCCCGGAAAATAATCGGGGTTTTGTGCCTCCAGCAATGCGGATAGCTGTGCAGTATCGCGACGTGATGCACCAATTTGCCTTGTTGTTCCAGCACTTCCAAAACATGGGCATTGGCGTTAAACACATGTTCACCGGCAAAAAGTTCCGTGTTCGGTAGAAAAACGCCGTCATTACCGACCGGATTATCAACCGGCAAGCCGTATTTCAAGCCGATGATATAATCATCCTGGCCGTGTCCGGGTGCCGTATGCACCGCACCGGTACCTGCCTCGGTGGTGACATGATCACCCAGAATAATCGGCACTTGCCGATCATAAAAAGGGTGCTGCAATAATTGATGCTCCAGATCGGAGCCTTTGCAATAGGCAATCACATGGTAATTTTCGATGTCATAACGCAGCATCGCATCTTTAAGCAGGGCTTCTGCGACGACCAGACGCTCTTTTTTACCGTCTTTTTCGCATTGCACGACTGAGTATTCCAGCTCGGGGTTTAACGCAACACCCTGGTTTGCAGGCAATGTCCACGGCGTGGTTGTCCAGATGACCACCGATAACGGCCCAAAACCTTCATGTTCAGGCACATGATGGCACCGGCTCAAAAATCCGGCTTCATCGACAACTTGAAAGCGCACATCGACCGCAGGCGAATGCTTGTCTTCATACTCGACTTCCGCTTCAGCCAGTGCCGAACCGCAATCGGTACACCAGTGTACGGGCTTGGCACCTTTGGCTATGTGGCCGTTTTGGCTGATTTTGCCCAACGAGCGCGCGATGTCGGCTTCAAAAGCAAAATCCATGGTTAAATACGGATGCTCCCAATCGCCCAAAATGCCCAGCCGGATAAAGGCTTCTTTTTGGATATTGACCTGTTTTCCGGCATAGTCTCGGCAGGCTTTACGGAAAACGGCCGGGGAAACTTTAACGCCCGCCTTGCCGATTTTCTTTTCCACCTGCAATTCAATCGGCAAGCCGTGACAATCCCAGCCCGGCACATAAGGCGCATCAAAACCGCTTAACGATTTCGACTTTACAATGATGTCTTTCAATACCTTATTGACAGCATGGCCGATATGAATTTCGCCATTGGCGTAAGGCGGGCCGTCATGCAGAATAAACTGTGGCCTACCGGCAAACTCCTGCCTGATTTTGTTATACAAGTCGACTTCGTTCCATTTTTTCAGACGCTCCGGCTCACGTTGAGCCAGGTTGCCTTTCATCGGAAATGCAGTGTTGGGTAAATTCAGTGTTTTTTTATAATCCATCGTCATCGCAATTAAACTCGGCAAAAATCTTTTTGGCTGCAGTTACATCTTTTACAATCTGAAGCTTAAGCTCATCCAGTGACTCAAAACGCGTTTCATCCCTGATCTTTTGTTTGAAATGCACTTCCACATAACGTCCGTAAATTTCCCTATCGAAATCGAATAAATGTGCTTCCAGTATAACTTTTGAACCGCCATCAAACGTGGGCCGAGTGCCTACATTTGCAACACCCTGAAATTCACGCCCAGCAATACCGGTCATGGTCACCGCAAACACACCGTTAACCGGGGTGCTTTTTCTAAACATCAGTATATTGGCGGTAGGATAACCAATGGTTCTTCCGCGCTTGTCGCCGTGGGCCACGCGTCCGCAAACAGAATAACAGCAACCGAGTAATTTTTCAGCCAGCGCCAAATCACCCTCGCCCAGCGCGTCTCTGATTAGGGTGCTGCTGACTCGAAGCCCGGCGACTTGATAAGACCCGGTGCCTTCGAC
>JAYTLW010000231.1:0-32145 GCA_043729025.1 Methylobacter sp. | reverse complement strand
TTCCAGGCGTGACTTTTTGCCCGACAGGCGGCATTTCGCCCGAAAATTACAACAGTTATTTGCAGTTAAGCAATGTTGCCTGCGTGGGCGGATCATGGCTGGTGCCGGCGGATGTGATAAAATCAAAAAATTGGGCTAAAGTAACCGAATTAGCCAAACAGACCCTAGACAGAGTGGTTTCGGTTTGAACGTTATTGTTTGGCGTTGCCGATGGAGTTTGTTATTTTATAAGCAAACTCTGGTTAAAATATTGGCAAAGCAATCAATTATAGCCCCTATATAAGCCATTAAACTTCGCGGATTTTGGCCTGATGACGACATTAAAGACCTTGTTTAAAAAATCGAGAATACCTATGACTAAACTGCGCAGTGTTACCTTGAATGAGAAAACTCAGTCTGTATGTGAGTTGCCTATTTTATCCGGATCCGTCGGCCCCGATGTGGTTGATATTCAAACCTTGTACCAAAAGACCGGCATGTTTACCTATGACCCCGGTTTTACTTCTACGGCCAGCTGTAGCTCATCGATAACCTATATAGACGGTGAAAAAGGGACACTGCTCTATCGCGGCTACCCTATCGAGCAACTTGCAGAGCATTGCACCTTTTTGGAAGTTTGCTATCTGCTGCTGAACGGTGAATTACCCGGCACAGGTGAAATGCAGCGCTTCGAAAAGGCCATAACCCTGCACACGATGGTTCATGACCAGCTGACTAATTTCTTCAAAGGCTTTCGCCGCGATGCCCACCCGATGGCCATTATGGTTGGCGTGGTGGGCGCGTTGTCGGCATTCTATCATGATGCACTGGACATTAAATCTAAGAAGGATCGTAATCTGAGCGCCATCCGGCTGATTGCTAAAGTGCCGACCATCGTGGCGATGTGCCATAAATACAGCACCGGCTTACCGTTTATGTACCCGCAAAACAAGCTAGGTTATATTGAGAATTTTATGCGCATGATGCTGGGCACACCTTGTGACGATTTCGTGCCCAATCCTGTATTGGTCAGAGCGCTGGACAGAATCTTGATCCTGCATGCCGATCATGAACAAAATGCCTCGACCTCAACCGTACGTTTAGCAGGATCCAGCGGCGCAAACCCCTACGCCTGCATTACCGCCGGGATTGCCTGTCTTTGGGGCGCCGCCCATGGCGGCGCCAATGAAGCGGTGCTCAACATGCTGGAGGAGATTGACGATGTTTCAAATATTAATACATTTATAAACAAGGCCAAGGATAAAAATGACCCGTTCAGGCTGATGGGTTTCGGTCATCGGGTTTATAAGAATTATGACCCGCGCGCAAAATTAATGCGCGAAACCTGTCATGAAGTGCTGACCGAGCTCGGCCTGCATGATGACAAAATATTTAAACTAGCTCTGGAATTGGAACGCATTGCGCTTGAAGATGACTATTTTGTCGAGAAAAAGCTCTACCCGAACGTCGATTATTATTCCGGCATCGTACTGCATGCATTAGGCATACCCAGCAACATGTTTACCGCCATGTTCGCGATGGGGCGTACCGTGGGCTGGATTGCTCATTGGGATGAAATGATAGCGGATCCGGAACAAAGAATAGGACGACCCAGACAGCTTTATACCGGCGCAACTAAGCGCGACATACCGCCGCAGCACATTAAACCCGGCATACACCGGTAGCCTCAGCGCCTGTATACGTCATACTGATACATAAAGGCTTTCAGCTGTTGAATGGCTTAAAGATTGAGTTTATAAACACCGATATGTGTTCGATTTCTTCAATACACAGGCTATGCTCCATCAGGTAATCATGCCATTGAACGTCGTAGCCCATCGCTTTTAGTGCGTCACATGCTGCCTTGCCGGACTCGACCGCTACGACCGGATCGATGATGCCGTGGGCCATAAATATCGGTGTAGCGTTATTGGCGCTTGCACGTTCGGCAGCTAATTGTCCAACCGTAGGCAAATAAGTCGACAATGCAACGATGCCTGCCAATCTATGCCGGAATCTTAAGCCGACATGCAGCGCAATGACGCCCCCTTGGGAAAATCCGGCCAGCAAAATATGCTCCGCTGGAATGCCCCGGTCAATTTCCTGCAAGATCAAGGATTCAATCAAATTGGCTGATTGATAGATGCCGTCCATATCGACTTTGCGCTCCAGCGACATCTCTAAAATATCGTACCAGGAGCGCATCGCCATTCCGTCATTGACAGTGACAGGCTGAATCGGGGCATTGGGGAAAATGAAATGGATATGCGCTTGCGCGGCTAACCTGAGTTCTGGGATAAGCCCCTCAAAATCATGTCCATCCGCGCCTAATCCATGAAGCCATATCACAGAATATTGGTGCTCTGCTTCAGCTTGTATTTCAATGGTGCTAAGTTGTCTGGAATTCATAAGTGCTCCGATAAATAGAAATGTCGGCTAATGCCAGGGATTACCGTCAAATTTTGGCAAATCAGGGTTCATAATGTCCCAAGGCTGGGCCTCCGCCACCCAGATGTCTTTTTGCGGCTGAAAAATGCCTGGATCGTCAAGAGTGGCGGCGGCGACCGGCCTTATCTTGGTAAAGGCGCTGTTCCTGCCAAACAGCGAGGTTCCGCATTCCGGGCAGAAAGCGCGATAAACCGTGTTGCCGCTGGCCGCTACTGTGGCATATTCTTTATAGTTGCCGGTGATGACGAGGGCTGAGGCTGGAACAAACAGGCCTGCAAAATAGGGCGCTCCAATGGCTTTTTGACAGGTTCGACAATGGCAGTTGAAGCCTCCGACAGGTTCTGCCATGATGTCATAGCGGACTGCGCCGCAAAGGCAGCCGCCGGAAATGGGAAGTTTCATATATATTCCTTTGACTGCATGGATGCAGACGATACGACCCCAAGAAAAGGGAGATAGGGCAACGCAGGAGCGATTGCCGGGAAGGTTTAGCTGCAAACTTTAGTACAATATAACCCTGGTCAACCGTATCCGATTATAAACCATGCTGGACGATCTTATTTTAATAGCTTTATTGTCGGGCGCCTACCTGTATTGGTTTAACGCGCAGCAAGTGAAAGAAAGCGCACTCAAAGC
The DNA here is from genome assembly GCA_043729025.1 of Methylobacter sp. Classification (GTDB taxonomy): domain Bacteria; phylum Pseudomonadota; class Gammaproteobacteria; order Methylococcales; family Methylomonadaceae; genus Methylobacter_A. The sequence continues at coordinate 29,082 of JAYTLW010000231.1, read as the reverse complement.
AGTCAGGGCGCATTGCTTGAATCTGGAAGTCCAAATGCTGGATGAGTATGTGGCCCTAAACAGCATCCGGCTAAACCGAGACCCCACCGGCATAATGCGGGTACGGCGGAGGTTTTTATTTGAATTTTCTTCAACCGGAAATGAGCGTTATAACGGCGTTTGTATTATGCTGGGGCAGCGAGTCGAATCTATTCAGATGGAGCCGTACCGGATTGACGAGTCTTAAGAAATAGTTTTATGGAGAGTGTATGAATAAATGTTCAGCATGCGGTCACAAACGGGTTGAGGGCGCTATAAAATGTCCGGAATGCGGCAGTTTTTATTCAAAAATTGCCGAGATTATTTCCGAACATGAAGCGCATGAGGACATGCAAACCTTGAGTGGACGCTGTAGGAAAATCCTTAATTCGACAGATGTTAAACAGGCATTGCTGAGCGAACTGGGACTGATCAAGGCGGGTCTGACTAAAAAACAGGTGTTTGCACTTTTTGTGATTTTCGTCTTTGTATTTGCTTTAGTCGTTTCGGTTTTGTAGCGCCGTGTTTCACCGTTTGCGGCGCATCACTGCATATTTATCTTTCCAGAAGCTTGAGTTTACCTTCTTTCCCGTTCCACTCATCAGCATCAAGTGCGGCGGGGCTTACATCGGTAATAACAGGCCATAGTTTAGCCAGTTCTGCATTTAAGGCGATAAAACCGTCCTGCCCTTCCGGCAGCTCATCTTCTGCAAAAATAGCGTTGGCCGGGCATTCAGGCTCACATAAGGTGCAATCGATACATTCGTCAGGGTCGATAACCAGAAAGTTAGGGCCTTCATGAAAGCAATCTACAGGACATACATCTACGCAATCGGTAAACTTGCATTTGATACAGTTTTCGGTGACTACAAAAGTCATAATTATTACCAGGAAAGTTGATTTTCGTTTAAGCCGGTATTCTAGCAGAAAGTTTTGAACGATTGAATGCGGAGTTTGTTAAAGAAGGCATTTAACCGGGTTTTATGGGGTTTACTCAAGGGAGCAATAGCCTGTTTGCGTTCGCCGGATTAAATAAAGATAAAAACTGGCCTTTTTCGCTGCTGATTTTTCTTTCTTGGGTGTTTTTTAAGGCGATTCTTGCTTCTGCTTTGATTTGACTGTCGGCGTAAATTTGTTCGACGCGCGCCGGAGCTGCGGTTGCCCGTTCAAAATAAAGGACTGCATCGTCGGGCCGGTTATGCCTCATCAAAAATTCGCCGTAAAAATAGTTGGCGTCTATGCTGACAGGATTGATTTTAAGCGCAATTTCCAGCATTTGTTGGGCGGCTAAGTCATCGCCAAATGAGATGGGCCACACGGGCGCCATATAATAAAGCGTGCCTAAGGTTACATAAGCCGACCCGCCCATGGTTTTCGGGTCGATTTTAATGGCTTTGATCAGCAAATCACGCGCTTCAAGTATGGCGCTAAGCGCGGAAAAAGCATCTTGTTGATCAGCATAGCTTGCCTTTAGCACGGCCTGCCAGAACAGAGGTTCGGCAGCATCGGGATATTGCCGTGATAAGTCCGCTGCCTTATCGAGCAGGCGAATATAAGCATCCCCCTGTTTGCTTTTGGGATGGCTGTAGTAAATAGACGCCCACTCAGTTTCAATAGCATTTGAAGCCTCTTTCAGAGGCTCCGCAAAACCCTGGTTCGATAGTACCAATAAAACAACAAAAATTAATTTTATCATGCAGGAAATATAGAACAAAACCCGCAATATTTCAATATGTATATGAAATATTGACTCTTATTTCCATTCAGAATAAGGATGTATTGCTAGATTATTGTTGTAATAACGCAAATCATCGGTGACTTCCAAACCTAACCAAGGCGGTTTTGAAAAAGTTTCACCGCTTGCGTTCAGTTCAATTTCTGCGACTATTAAGCCCTGATTAGCGCCTTCAAACTCGTCTATTTCCCAAAGATGATCATTATCGGTGACAAAATGACGGATTTTTTCGATTAACGGTTTTCTGCATAAATTAGTTAATATTTCGTCTGCATCGGCGAGCGGAATTTCATATTCATATTCATGCCGGTGAGTGCCGATAGTGGCCGTTTTAATATTCAACCAAGCATGGTCATTTCCGATGCGAACCCTGATCGAGCTGGTTGCCTGTGAGCTTAAATAGCCTTGCCGATATTTTACCGAACGGCTAACGTGTTTGCGCCAAGCATCGTTGGCGAGCAAAAATTTATGTTCTATCTCTATAGCCATGATTGGATTTCTTTTTTGGGGCGGTCATTACGAGGGGAACTTATTGGCGGGCGGCAAACCCAGGATTAATCCGATTAACCCTAAAAACGACGCTTGATCCACAAAAAACACAAAATAAATCATTTTGTTGTATTGCATAGCCGTGACGGTTTACAGCATGGCGTGTTTTTGAAATTTTCGTGCTTTTTGTGTTTTTCGGGGACTATATTAATTTTCCAGGTTAATGAAAAAAACTATCGTCCTCAGTATCGCTATCTTGCGGCAAAGGCTCCCCGGGTATCCGCTTTTCTTCCATGGCCCATTCTCCCAGGTCGATCAATTTACAACGTTCGGAGCAGAAAGGCTTAGATGGCTGTTCAGGAACCCAGGGTACGCAACAACCGCAGTTAGGGCATTTTACCATCAGCGGTTTGTTGGTTGGCGGCATCAAAAAAGGCAGCAGCTTAGGGAAAAAGGAATGTCGTCAGGACTTTGCGTTGGACGTTTGTTGTCGGAAGATGGCGCCATGAATCGGATGGTGCAGCGGTGCTTGCCGCCGCTGATTTCTGCAAAGCAAGGTATGGAGTTGTCCAGGCTTACTCTAAGCAGTTGATGGGGCTGGTTGGCGTCCAGTACAAATTGAAAAAAACCGGCTTCCGCAACTTCATGACTAGGCGAGCCGCAGTGGCGTATAAAATTCAGAATCAAGTCAACTGCGATGCGAATGTCGGTAAACGGACTGCTCCAATGCTCCAAATCTTTTAATCGAGTTGCTTCATTCTGTTCCAACCAGTAATGGAATTCGGGCAAATCAAAAGAACAAGTTCCACCTGGGATGGAGCTGCGCTGGGCTATGCTCTGAAACAAATCGCTTTCCATGACGTGGGAACCTACTTTCCCGCTAGTGGCATAGAGGTTTTTACTGGTTTTATTTAATTTGCTAAGCAGTTCTTCCAGTTTTTGGGTGTCGACGCGCTGGTTATCGGCGATTTTATTCAGCACGTTGGCATGGCGATCCAGTTCTTTAAGAATTTCCGATTTGAGATCATTACGTCTGAATATGGTCATGATGTCCAGCAGCACGCTAATTGCGGCGCGTTTATCAGCGACGGTTATCCCCGTTAAAAAATGGCTGAATTGTTCGAATAATTGCTCCAGCCGTATGAAAACCCGGATGCGTTCATTGAGAGGGAATTCATAGGTAATAGTGGTGTTCACAGACAAGTTAATCCCGGCAAGCGCTTAATGAAAGGTACAAATTGTGCAGTTTTTTTACCTGTTCTGCAAGTCCATAATCATCCCCCGAGTTATTAATCAGGTCATCGGCTTGTGCATTTCTGAATGTGCGCGATACCTGAGCATCGATTATGGAGCGTATTCTTTCCAGGGTCAGCTTATCCCGAAGCTTAACGCGCTCAATCTGTGTTTGTACAGGACAATCGATAACCAGTATCCGATCAACAAGATGAGCCATGTCGGCTTCAAATAATAAGGGAATACTGATAATACAATAAGGCGCGATCAACTGTTCCAGTTCTGCTTGTAGAGTCTGGTAGATTAAGGGATGAAGTATCGATTCAAGTTTTTGTTTCTGCTTGAGATCGGAAAAAACCCGTTCTCTGAGGCTCTTTCTATTCAACGAGCCATCCGGGTTGAGTATCTCCGGGCCAAACGCCAGTCGTATTTGCGTCAAGGCAGGCTGGCCTTTTTCGACCAGACTATGGGCTATTTCGTCGGCATCTAGCACCGGGATATTTAACTCGGCGAAAATCTTGGCGACAGTTGATTTCCCACAGCCTATGCCGCCGGTTAGACCGATTTTCAGCATGGCCTTAGAGGCCTACGATGGTCAAATAGAGTTGGTTGAGGTCATGTCCCCATAACAGCGCTATCCATCCTGCGACTGCTAAATAGGGGCCGAAGGGGATGGGTATATTATGATCATGTTTGACAAAAACAATCATGCCAAGGCCGACGACTGCACCAACCAGTGATGATAATAAAATGATGATCGGTAAATATTGCCAGCCAAGCCAGGCGCCGAATAATGCCAGCAATTTGAAATCGCCATAGCCCATGCCTTCTTTGCCGGTTGCCAGTTTAAATAGATGAAAAACCGCCCACAGGGCTGTATAGCCAGCAACAGCGCCGATGATGCTGGCGTGGGCATCGGTGAATACATTAAACAAGCTAAGGCACATCCCCAGCCAGAGCACGGGCAGGGTAATCGAGTCAGGCAATAGCTGGTGGTCAATATCGATATAAATTAACGCTATCAACGACCAGGTCAAGATCAGGGCAAAAACGGCTTGTGGCGTGTAGCCGAAATGCCAGGCCACTGTGATGGAGCCTAGTGCAGCTAAGACTTCTATAATCGGGTAACGCATGGCAATGCGAGCGGCGCATTGTGCACATCGGCCTCTTAAAAAGATATAACTGATGACCGGAATGTTTTGGTATGGCTTGATCGGGGTATTACAGCTTGGACAGCGGGATAAGGGAAAAACCAGATTGTAGGGTTCTTCATCTATGCAGTCGCCGACAGGATTATTTTGCAGGTATTCCAGGCAATCTCTACGCCATCCGCGTTGCATCATGATCGGCAATCTGTGGATCACAACGTTCAGAAAACTGCCGACCAGCAAACCGATAATACCGGCCAGAGCCGAAAATAGGGCGCTTGAATTTAAAATCGCATCGAGCTCTTGCATGGGGTTTATTGCTATGTCAGCGTTAAGTTTGAAAGCGCTTAGCCTACGGCCGCGCCCATTTTGAATATCGGCAGATACATCGCGACGATCAGACCACCGACTAAAATGCCTAAGATAACCATGATGATAGGTTCCATTAAACTGCTTAAATTATCGACCAGGTTATCGACTTCCTCATCGAAAAAATCGGCAACTTTCAACAGCATAGAGTCCATGGAACCTGATTCTTCGCCGATAGCCACCATTTGTATAACCATGTTGGGCCAAAGATTGACCTGTTGCATCGCAAATTGGAGCCTTTGTCCGGTGGCCACCTCCTCGCGCATTTTTAACACGGCTTCGGAATAAATAATGTTGCCGCAGGCGCCGGCAACGGACTCCAGCGCCTCGACCAAGGGCACCCCTGCCGCCGACATGGTCGCCAAGGTTCGGGAAAACCGCGCAACGGCGGATTTGTTTAAAATCAAGCCGACTATTGGTAGTTTTAGCATGGTTTTATCCAGAAAATGATTAAATGCTCTGGAGCGTTTTTTAAAATAGCCAAATACGTAAATGGCGCCGACCACAACACCGACAACAATGTACCACCATGACTGCATCCATTCAGACATGCTGACCACCATTTTAGTGAAGGCGGGCAAATCTGCGCCAAAGCTTTTGAACATATCGGAAAATACCGGTACTACAAAAATCAGCAGGATGGTGGTGACGATAAAGGCCACGACGACAACTGCGATCGGATAGGTCAGCGCCTTTTTGATCTTTTTCTTCATCGACTCGGTTTTTTCTTTGTAGGTGGCGATTTTATCCAGCAGGGTTTCTAATACCCCGGCCTGTTCGCCTGCTTCAACCAAGTTACAAAATAATTCATCAAAATACAGCGATTTTTTGTTAAGCGCTTGAGCTAAGGTATCGCCGCCTTCGATGTTGGACTTGATGCTCATCAGCAAAACTTCCATGCTGGCATTGTCGTGGCCTTTACCGACTATATCGAATGACTGAACCAAAGGCACACCGGCTTTTAGCATGGTGGCTAATTGTCTGGCAAAAATGGCTATATCGCCCGGCGTGATTGCTTGAACTTTTGCAGAGAATAGGGGCTTGGGTTTTTTCTTGAATTTAACAACCCGATAGCCTTGCCGCCGCAGCTCGGCTTTTGCAATTACCTCGCTTCTTGCAGAGATGATCCCTCCGGATTTTTTTTTGCTTTTGTCGGTGCCCGCCCAGACGAAATCTATTTGTTCAGTTTGCTCTGCCATGTTTATTCCTTGGTGATTCGGTCAATTTCTTCCAGACTGGTCATGCCCATACGCACTTTGTTTAACCCTGATCTGCGCAAATCATTAAAGCCTTCAGCCAATGCGCATTCCGCCAGTTGATCGGTATTGCCCCCGTTTAATATCAGGCTGCGCATCTTGTCGGTGAGGGTCAGTACTTGGTAAATGCCGACCCGACCTTTATAGCCGTTGGTGCAATGTTCACAGCTCATCGCAGTAAATATTTTAAGGTCGCGCAACTCTTCTTGTTTGAAGCCGGCTTCGATCAGGACTTTATCGGGAAAGTCAGCCGGGGCTTTGCAGTATTCGCAGAGCCGCCGACCCAAACGTTGCGCCATAATCAGATTGATCGCAGACACAATATTGAAGGCGGGTATGCCCATTTGCAGGAGTCGATTCAAGGTTTGAGGCGCATCATTGGTATGCAGGGTCGAAAGCACCAAATGCCCTGTTTGTGCGGCTTTAACGGCGATTTCGGCGGTTTCCAAATCGCGAATTTCACCCACCATGATGATATCGGGATCCTGCCGTAAAAAAGCGCGCAAAGAACTAGCGAAGGTCAGGCCTGCCTTAGGGTTCATATTGACCTGGTTGATGCCTTCCACGGTAATTTCAACCGGGTCTTCGGCCGTGGAAATATTGCGCTCCATGGTGTTAAGGATATTTAAACCGGTGTAGAGGGTAACCGTTTTACCGCTGCCGGTAGGCCCGGTCACCAGCACTAAACCGTAGGGTTTGTTAATGGCCTCAAGAAAAATCTTTTGTTGCTCCGGCTCGAAACCCAGCTTTTCTATGCCCAACTGGGCGCTGGTAGGATCCAAAATACGCAGCACGACTTTTTCGCCGAACAAGGTAGGACAGGTATTTACCCGAAAATCAATCGCCCGGTTTTTGGATAAGGTCATTTTGATGCGGCCGTCCTGCGGAACCCGGCGTTCGGCAATATCCATTTTAGACATGACCTTAATGCGGGAAACCAGTCTATTGGCAATGCTGCTGGGCGGCATGGCGACCTGGCGGAGTATGCCATCCGATCGATAGCGGATGCGGAAGGTTTTTTCGTAGGGTTCCATGTGTATATCGGATACCCCCTGTTTTATCGAGTCCAGCAGTATCTTGTTGACGTAACGCACGATCGGCGCATCATCAATATCCGAATTCACCTCGGCTTTGGCGGTCTCTTCCTCGCCGCCGGAGATGTCCAGGTTGTCCAGATCCTCATCCATATCGGTCATCGAGGTGTCGGCGGCCTCCAAGGCGGCTTCGATGGCTTTGCTAAGCTTGTCTTCTTCAACCAGTATGGCTTCGGGATTAAGACGGCTTTGGAACTTGATGTCATCCAGAGCATGAAAGTTGGACGGGTCGGAAATGGCGATAAACAGCGTTTTGCCCCGGGTAAAAAGGGGCAACACATGACATTTGCGGATGAACTTTTCGCCGACCAGATTGATAGGCAGTCTACGGTGATCTATAGCGTTGAGGTCAAAAAAAGGCACGCCGAATTCAATTGAGGCTTGGTAGGCCAAGGCCATGCTGTCAACGAGCTTATTGGTAATCAGATAACGTATTAACGGGACTTTGATTTTTTGCGCCGCCTCGCTATAAGTTTGCGCATCGTTCTCAGTCAGCAAGCCTTTCTCAATCAAGCACCGGGTAAGTCCGCTAAATTGTAAATCTGTGGGTGCGTTGCTCATAGGATGGTTGCGATAGTTGCTTTGTCAGTTGTTTAAGCAAATATAGGTGAAAAAACTACAAGCTACAAGGCTATCGGGGCGAATTCACTCGCCCGTCTTGCTCATTCTGCCTTTCTCATAATGCCTGGATCTTGAGTTGCTGTTGTTCAAGATTGTTAAGCATTGAGCGTAAATCGGCCAGCTTGGCGCGTTCCTTTTCAATAACTTCCGGCGGGGCTTTATCGACAAACGCCGGATTATTCAACTTGCCTTCGACGCGGGGCAGGTCGTTATGGATTTTTTGGATTTCTTTTTCCAGCCGCATAAGCTCCGCTTCCTTGTCGATTAAGCCCGCCATCGGAATCAGGATTTTCATCTCGCCTACTAAGGCCATGGCCGATTCTGGCGTGGTTTCATCAGGGTTTAACCAAGTAATCGACTCCAATCTGCCCAGTTTTTTCAAATACATCAGGTTGTTGGCTAAATTTTGTTGATCGACAGCAGAGCCGTTTTGCAGCAATACCGGCAGCGGTTTGCCGGGGGCGATATTCATTTCGCCGCGAATGCGGCGCACCCCCAGAATGAAATTCATCACCCAGTTGGTTTCGGTGATTGCGCTGCTGTCGACTTGAGTTTCATCGGCCACCGGGTAAGGTTGCAGCATGATGGTGGCGGCGATCGCCGTGCCAGTTCCCGACTGGCCTACGGCATACACACCATCCCTGGCGATAACACCCGCCAGCGGCGCGACCCGCTGCCAAATTTCTTCGGTGATAAACGGCATGATGGGATGCGCCAAGCGCAAAATTGATTCCAGAACCATCAGCAAAGTTTTACGGGTGCCGCGCTGCAGAGTGATGTCGTCGCTTTGCAGCGAGATTTTCGCCAGCTCCAAATACCAATCGCAGTATTCGTTCCAGGTAAATTCGTAAATCGCCTGTGCCGCCAGATCGAAACGGTAATTGTCGATCGCCTCGGAGGTTACGGCGGTTACCTGATGCAGGCGGGAGGTAATCCAGCGATCCACTTGCGTGTATTGGCAAGCTGCGTTGGATAAACCGTTATCCTGCTCTCCGGCAATTGCTCCCTGCATTGCTCTACCTCCTGCATCCATGCAGTCGTCGGTGTTCATCAGCACGAAACGCGCGGCATTCCAGAGCTTGTTGCAGAAGTTGCGATAGCCTTCGGTGCGGGCCAAGTCAAAGCGAATATCGCGCCCGGTAGACGCCAAGGACGCGAAGGTAAAGCGCAAGGCATCGGTGCCATAGGACTGAATGCCGTTCGGGAAATGCTTGCGGGTATCCTGCTCGATTTTTTTGGCCAGATGCGGCTGCATCATCCCGGAAATACGTTTTGCGACCAAAGCTTCCAGTTCTATGCCGTCGATAATATCGATCGGGTCGAGCACATTGCCTTTGGATTTGGACATCTTCTGCCCTTCGGCGTCGCGCACCAAACCGTGGATGTAGACTTCCTTAAACGGCACCTCGCCCTGAAACTTCAGTCCCATCATGATCATCCTGGCCACCCAGAAGAAAATGATGTCAAAGCCGGTCACCAGTACGCTGGTCGGGTAATGCTTGGCCAATTCCGGCGTTTGTTCGGGCCAGCCCAAGGTGGAAAAAGGCCACAAGGCGGACGAAAACCAGGTGTCCAACACATCTTCATCTTGCCTAAGCGCATAGTCTTCGGGCAAATTGTGCTTGGCGCGGACGGCCTGCTCGGTTTTGCCGACATAAATATTGCCCAACTCGTCATACCAGGCCGGGATGCGGTGCCCCCACCAGATTTGCCGGGAGATGCACCAGTCCTGAATATTGCGCATCCAGTCGAAATAAGTATTTTTCCAATTGTCCGGCACAAACTTGATGTCGCCGTTTTCCACGGCGGCAATCGCAGGCTCGGCTAATGGTGCGACCTTGACATACCACTGGTCGGTCAATAAAGGTTCGATCACGCTGTTGGTACGGTCGCCGCGCGGCACCATCAATTTATGGTCGGCGATTTTTTCGAGCAATGCTTGAGCCTCAAGATCGGCGACCAAAAGTTTCCGCGCTGCAAAGCGATCCAAACCTTGATATTGAGCCGGAATTAAATCATCGGCACAGATGCTCGCATCGACAGTGAAAATATTGATCAGGCCGCCATGCGGTAAATCCTGAATAACCGAAGTGTGACGGTGGCGCGTCCAAACCTCGTAATCGTTAAAATCATGGGCGGGAGTGATCTTGACGCAGCCGGTGCCGAATTCGGGATCGACATAGTCATCGGCAATAATCGGAATGCGGCGGCCGGTCAACGGCAGCTCCACAAACTCGCCGAGCAGATGTTTATAGCGCTCATCGTTGGGATGGATCGCCACCGCCGCATCGCCGAGCAGGGTTTCAGGGCGGGTAGTCGCGACGATCAAATGCCCCTGCCCATTGGACAGCGGATAACGTATGTGCCACATGAAACCATTTTCTTCTTCCGACAACACTTCCAGATCGGAAACAGCGGTATGCAAAACCGGATCCCAGTTGACCAAGCGCTTGCCGCGATAAATCAGGCCCTCCTCATAAAGCCGGATAAATACTTCCTGCACCGCATCTGACATACCCTCGTCCATGGTGAACCGCTCCTTGTCCCAATCCAGGGACGAGCCCATGCGCCGCAATTGACGGGTAATCGTGCCGCCGGATTCCTCCTTCCATTGCCAGACTTTTTCCAGGAATTTTTCGCGCCCCAAATCATGACGGGTAAGGCCTTCGGCATTACACAATCGCTCCACCACCATTTGCGTAGCGATACCGGCATGGTCGGTGCCCGGCTGCCACAATGTGTTATAGCCCTTCATCCGGTGATAGCGGGTCAGGGCGTCCATGATGGTGTCCTGAAACGCATGGCCCATGTGCAAACTGCCGGTGACGTTGGGCGGCGGAATCATGATGCAAAAAGATTCACTCTCAGGCTTGGGCGCCGCCGAACCTGCTCCCGGCAGGTTTCCGGCATACACACCATCCCTGGCGATCGCCGCGCCAGTTCCTGACTGGCTTGCGGCATACACACCATCCCTGGCGATAAAATAGCCTTGTTCTTCCCAAGTTTGATACCAGCGTTGTTCGATTGAATGAGGGGCGTATGTTTTTTCCATGGATGGGGCGCTCTGTTTTTGTAAGGAGTTGATATGTATTATTTTTTTATCACTGCCAATCTTTATGCGTAGTCACCGTCATGCCCGATTGCTGATAGCGGCGATAACGCTCCCTGCCCGCGGCTTTGGTGGTTTCGCTGTTGTCCAGTATTTCGAGAATGCGCTCGGTTTGCGGCCCTACGTCAGGATAATGCGAAGACAGATTGAACAGGGTATGTCGCCAGTTTTCCGGCGCAGCCAATGAGCCGATCAAAATGACTTTTTCAATCGCCGCGCCAGTTCCCGACTGGCTTGCGGCATACACACCATCCTTGGCGATACCTGGCGGCTCGTCGGCATAGATCTGGTGCGGTATAAAACTGCCCGCCCTGAAAGTCCAGAGCAGCTCGTCCAGATGTTGGCTTTGTTCAGCATCATCGGTCAGCACATAGCAGAAGCAACCGCTACGATAGGCTTTCTCGATGAGCTTGCAGGCAAATAGATACCGTTCCTGTAGTGATTCCGACGGCAATATATAAAAGCTGACTTCAGCCACTTATGCCTTGTGGGTTTGAGCCCGGTTAATGAGATACTGGCTTAATAACGGCACAGGGCGGCCGGTTGCGCCTTTGCTTTGACCGGTGCGCCAGGCGGTTCCTGCTATGTCCAGGTGCGCCCAGCGGAACTTTTCGGCGAATTTAGACAAAAAACAGGCGGCGGTAATGGTGCCGGCGTCTTTGCCGCCGACATTCGCCATGTCGGCGAAATTGGATTTAAGCTGTTCCTGATATTCTTCCCAGAGCGGCAAACGCCAGAGGCTGTCGTTGGCGGTTTCACCGGCCTCAATCAGCTCATTGCACAAGGCATCGTCGTTGCCGAGCAAACCGCTGGGAACGCGGCCTAAAGCCACCAGACACGCGCCGGTCAGCGTAGCCATATCTATCACCACGTCAGGATTGTAGCGCTGCGCATAAGTGAGGGCGTCGCAAAGCAGCAGACGGCCTTCGGCGTCGGTGTTCAACACTTCAATGGTAATGCCAGCCATGCTGGTCAATATATCGCCCGGTTTATTGGCGTCGCCATCAGGCATATTTTCCGAGCTGGGCACCAAACCGACAATATTCAGCGGCAGCTGCATTTGCGCAGCGGCGAGCAAAGTACCCAGAACCGTCGCACCGCCGCACATGTCGTATTTCATTTCATCCATGCCGGGGGCCTGTTTTAATGAAATACCGCCAGCGTCAAAAGTGAGGCCCTTGCCGATCAGCACAATGGGTTTGGCGTTGCCCTCGCCGCCTTGATAATCCAGGATAATGAATTTTGCCGGTTGCCGACTGCCGCGCGACACCGACAGCAAAGCACCCATACCCAATGCGGCCATGTCTGCTTCTTCCAGGATTTTAACGTCCAGGCTGGGATATTGTTGGCCCAGCGCCAGCGCCTGTTCGGCAAGATAGGCCGGGGTGCAGATATTGCCCGGCAAATCGCCCAGGAGCTTGGTCAGGTTCATGCCTTCGGCAATCGCCTTGCCTTGCAGCAAGCCGACATGCGCTAAAGCGCGTTCGGTTTCCGGAGCGGCAATGGCGATTTTTTCAAGCTTGCTTTCGGTTTCTTTATCGGACTTTGTATGGGTGAATTGATAGACGGCGTCGTTAAAAACTTCGATGATGTACCGGGATTTCCATTGCCAGTCGCGATCCGTGACCTCGCATTCGGCCAGACAGCAGACGATTGATTTTATGTGCGGCTTTTTCAGGCTGTTGGCGGCGGCCAGCAGGGCTTTTTTGTAGTTTTTGCCGGATAAAGCTTTGTTTTCGCCCAGTCCGACCAGCAAAATGCGTTCAATCTTGTTGCCTGGGATCGCGTTGATTAACACGGTTTCGCCGTTTTTTCCACCGAGGTCGCCGCGTTTGACGATGCTGCTAATGAGCCCATTGGTGCTGTGGTTAAGGGCAAGGGCTGACGGACTGAGTTGCAGGTTTTGATAAACACCGACAATCATGCAATCGCATTGCAATTCTTCTAAGGGTGCGGTTTCTATTGAATAGTCCATAATTTGATTCGTTTATTTAAGAGAGCGTTAACTTAATCAGTCTGGAAATGCTGTCCTGAGCCTGTCAAGGAGTCGGCACAAGATGGGCCGTTTAATTGGGATTATACAACACAAATATTGGTTTTTGATTGGGAGACAAGACAGGCGGAAGATTTAAATAGATGTGTCACCACGAAGACACGAAGAACACGAAGTTTTTACTCAAGCTTCCTCTCAAAGTGTGTTGGTTTTTTTAAAGATAAAACTACGAGTTCCTGGTAACGACCCAATGCGGTCATCGGAAAAATGTTGGGCTAAACAACGTGCATTATCAAATTGTCGAACTGACTTTATTGTATATTGAAAATTAATTTATGTTTGTCAATGGGTTAGTAAAATTTTTAAGAATTAAATATATCTAGCCACTTCTTTCTTCTTTTAATCGTGGCTTTGTCTGCTAACAGGAAGTAGAAAAAATCTTCATAGTGCGGAATTACCATTGAAGACATATTGTTTGCTATCTCGTAATCCTGGGCTTTGTCTGCCATCCCTTTAAGTAGGAAGTGGATGGGCTGAAGAGTTTCAACGATGCGCCAAATGGCAAGAGGTGCGCTTTTCTCGATCACATACTGCCGATGACGGAGTTCGAACACCGTCATTGGGTGCCCTTGTTCAGTGAGATGAATCGTGAATACGTTGGGCGATTCTCCTCTATCCATGCGATATAACAGGTTGAGTGCTGACTTCTCCCTGACCTGATAGGGTGTGTATTCCTCATACACAGAACTTGCAATATCAAGCCATTTATACAAGGGGTTTCTATCCATTTTTGCCTCACATACTTCATTTAGATTGAAGTATCGTGAGCCAATCCCGTATTCAGTAAAGAAAACAATCAATGCATCATCAATGGCTGTTCTTGTTGGCTGGGTAGCCTGCGGGTTACGATAGATGGGCATCAACTTCTGACATTCATTGTAGAGTGTCTTAATGTCGTGACCATAATCTTTTTTTAACTGCTGAATGGTGGGCGTCTGGTAATTGTTGGTCAGCATGTAATGCGTAATGACTGCCAATTTAAGCATTCTTTCCGCGCCGATAGAAAGATGGAAGAAGGCAGAATAGAAATAGCCATATTTATCTTGGGAGAAATTGGCTTTCAAAAGAAGTTCAAACCCAGATAGAAGTGTGCTCTTGGTTAGATGTGCTTCTTGAACAAGCAGACTGAACTTCTTGTCAAAACCGATGTGGTTCATTCTTTAATCCCCTTTCATTAATTTATAGCCAATCCTAATCGTAACATGAAGCTAATGTCTCAAATTGGCCGGAAAAAGACCATCCAAGTGCGTTGCGCGAGATGGCGTTTCCGGCGGATTCGCGCAATGTGTGCCGGAAACACCCGTTTTCGCTATCGCTCAAACAGGCTTATTCCGGCCTACGGGACTGCCTTGTACGTCCAGCTTGTCTTGGCTGCCAAGCATGGTAAACTGGACGTCAAATCAAAAACAAGAGGTAAGCTCATGACTGCCATTACGTTTGATACCCATAAATTTGTTCGGACACTCAAGGATGCCGGTGTGCCGGAAAGTCAAGCCGAGGCTTTCTCAGAAGCGTTTAAAGAGGCGCAGGGCGAAGCTGATCTGGCAACTAAACGCGACATTGATGATTTAAGACGCGACATTGACGTCTTGCGCCACGATATAGACTCGCGATTTATTCAAACGGAGCAACGATTGGTCATTAAGTTAGGCGGTCTTATGGCGCTTTCCATTGGCGTTGTTGCCGCTTTGGTTAAGCTGCTTTGAGTATTGACCAACCCCGCTCCGTAGCTGTGGGGCGATCTTCGATCCATGCGCGGCTAATAGGCGCAAAGGAAAGGCAATTTATGAGCGTGAAAAAATACACCAATGAACCTTTGGGTGATGTTAAGGTGATTGCAGATTTTTTACCATCGCCTGCTGAGCTGGCTTTCAATGAAGAAGGCATTAAGGTTACGTTGGCGCTGAGTAAGAAAAGCATAGAGTTTTTTAAGTCTGAGGCGGCTAAAAACCATACCCAATATCAACGTATGATCCGCCGCTTACTTGATGCTTACGTCGATTCACACAGTCCAGGCGCCAAATCGCTGTAAGGCGTATTGATCAGTAGGGCGGATTCGCCGCTACGACTGCATGGATGCAGGAGGTAGAGCAACACAGGAGCAGTTGCCGAGGCAATCCGCCACAATTTCGGCTGGCTGTCATTAGCATTGTGCGTCGCCTAAAGCGCCTACTGTTGGTGATTTGCGGTTTGCTATCGCGAAACCGTACAGTCGATCTTCGATCCTTGCACGGCCAATACCCCCGAACGACCCTCTATTTCTGACATGACCAGTTCATGGCAAGGCAGTGTAGCTGTATCGAGGTCGGCGACATAATCTGCCAGCGTACCGATGTGATCGCCGGCTTTTTGCCACAGTTGCAGCAGTTTTTCCATGACCGGCAGCAATTTCATGCCTTCCAGTTCTGCATGCAAGGTATACACATGACCTTCCGGGGCGGGCTTGCGACTGGCAGCAAATACCGCTTCATGCACGTTGGCTTCGGTGATACCGTAGCAGCCTAGCAGTTCGTCCAGGGTCGGCAGGGTGGTGGGGATTTGCGGGCATTGAAAAGTCTCGCTATCCATCTGCGGAATAAAGGGCGCAAAACCCCGGCAGTCGCTGGCATAACGAAAACCCAGTTGCTGTTCTAGTTGCAGCGCGTGTTTGTTCAACTGCCAACCGGCCGCGCCATGCACCAAAGGTCGATGACCGAAAACATCTTCAAATGAATCGATGGCCGCCTGCATTTCTTTTCGGGTCCACTCGGCATCGCGGTCGGCGACAAAATCCTGCCAGCGGACGTGATCATGGCAATGTACGCCAACTTCATGTCCGGCCTGTTCGGTTTGACGCATGATGTCATGGCCCCGACGACCGATATGCGGGCCGGGAAGCAAAGTGCCGTAGAGCAAGGTTTTCAGTCCGTAGTGGCTGAGCACCGAGGTGCGCTGAACCTTGCTGAAAAATCCGGGCCTGAATATACGGCGCAGAGCCCGGCCGGTATGGTCGGGGCCGAGGCTGAAAAGAAAGGTGGCCTTTACGCCGTAGCGTTGATACAGATCCAGCAATGCAGGCACGCCTTCCAGGGTGCCGCGCAGGGTGTCAACATCGACTTTTAGCGCAATTTTCATAAAGTCAGGTCTTGATCGATCAACTCTCTTGCTGCGGCCACTTCATGGCTGTAAGCATCGAAAATAGCGCGCAAGGCGTCTTCCACGCCGACCTCAGGCTTCCAGCCCAGATCATCCATGGTATTGCCGATCCAGGGCACCCGGGTTTGCACATCCTGATAGCCTTTGCCGTAGTAATCGATGGCGCTGGTATCGATTAATTCGACTTGAGCTGCCAGTTCCCGGTATGCAGGATGTTCCCCAGCGATTTTCAGCATCAACTCGGCCAGTTCCCTGACAGACAAGTCGTTGACCGGGTTGCCGATATTGTAAATACTGCCGGTGGCCTTGCCGTTTTCATTCTTGATGATCCGCATCAAGGCGTCTATGCCGTCGCTGATAAAGGTAAAGCTGCGGCGTTGCTGTCCGCCGTCGACCAGTTTAATGGCTTCGCCCCGGGCGATATGTCCCAGAAACTGGGTCACCACCCGTGAACTGCCTTCTTTTGGCGTATGGATGCTGTCGAGGCCGGGGCCTATCCAGTTGAAGGGCCGAAACAGCGTGTAATCAAAACCCTGTTCCTGGCCGTAAGCGCAGATAACCCGATCCAGCAATTGCTTGGAGCAGGAGTAAATCCAGCGCGGTTTGTTCAGCGGGCCTAATACCAACTCGGATTCATAAGGATGAAATTCATCGTCTTTGCACATGCCGTAAACTTCCGAGGTCGAAGGGAACAGCACGCGTTTTTTATATTTCACACAGGCGCGGATAATCGGCAGATTCGCCTCAAAATCCAACTCGAATACCGCCAGCGGATGAGTCACATACGTGGCCGGGGTGGCGATCGCAACCAGCGGCAGAATCACATCGCATTTTTTTACATGATATTCCACCCATTCATGATTAATGGTGATATCGCCTTCAAAGAAATGGAAGCGTTCATGGTCACAAAAAGAGGCAACACGGTTGGATTGCATATCCATGCCGTAGACATGCCAATCGGTGGTTTCGAGTATGCACTTTGAAAGGTGATGGCCGATAAAGCCGTTGACGCCGAGTATCAATACGTTCATAAGTTCCTAGTTGGTTATATTAAAAATAGTTAGCCACAGATCAACACAGATTAAACAGATTGCTTTGAAAGGCGAAATGCGAAAAAACCTAAGCTACACACGGTCGCTCTTTGCCTTAAGGCTTTAATCTTTTATCAGTGCGCATCTGTGTCAATCTGTAGCTGAAAGTTACAAATTGTTAATCGTTTACGGTTGGGAATAGCGGCTCGCCACCGGTTAGGGCTTTGAAAGTACCCTGATCCAGTGCTGTTCCGTCATAGCTAAGCTGTTCGATACGAAAGCGTTTGTTGTCTTTGCAGTCGGCATAACAATGACCGTCCGCCCAATAGATACACACCTTGCCCGAATGCTGAGAGGTTTCGCCGCCGTATTGACTTCCGAGTAGAAAAAACCGCTTGCCGTCACTATCAAAGAATGCGCCCGGATAAGGCGGCGCCACGGCCCTGACCAGATTATGGATAGCCCAGGCCGATTGGCTCCAGTCGATACGGCCGTGTTCCGGGGTGCGGCCTCCGAAATAACTGCCCTGGGCAAGATCCAAAGGCTGGGGTTCAATCTTGCCGACCAGCAACAAAGGCAAGCAGCGGCTCAACAGCGTTATTGCGGCCGGGGTCAGCTTCAAAAAAACAGCATGTGCGGTATCGTTGGGCAAAATACTCACGGCTTGCTGGTCAATAAGCGAGCCGGCATCGGGTTTTTCCACCATCTGATGCAGACTGACGCCGGTAGTCGATTCGCCGTGCAAAACCGCCCAGTTGAC
The DNA here is from genome assembly GCA_043729025.1 of Methylobacter sp. Classification (GTDB taxonomy): domain Bacteria; phylum Pseudomonadota; class Gammaproteobacteria; order Methylococcales; family Methylomonadaceae; genus Methylobacter_A. The sequence continues at coordinate 11,031 of JAYTLW010000231.1, read as the reverse complement.
CGGCGCCCTGCCCCGGTATTTGGGCAGTAACGAGCCGTGCAGGTTATAAGCGCCTAGTCTTGGTATCGCCAGCAATTCGGGACTCAACAGGTGCCGGTAATAAAAGGAAAAAAACCACTGCGGATTAAGCTCGGCAATGCGTTTTATGACCTCCGCCCGATTGGGATTGTCCGGCGTTATGACCGGAATATCATGCCTGTCGGACAATTCGGCGACGCAGTCAAACCAGATGTTTTCCTCGGGGTCATCCTGGTGAGTGACCACCAGCTTAATTTCGACTCCGGCTTGCAACAGGCATTCTATGCCGACAACACCTATATTGTGGTAGGCAAAAACGACGACTGAGGGCTTCATCAAGGCTTATTATCGTCTGTAGGAGCGGCTTTAGCCGCGACAGTCGCGGCTAAAGCCGCTCCTACAGAATTATCCAGCACAGCCTTGATCAGATAACGGGGACGCGACCGGGTCTGGGAATAAATCCGCCCGATGTACTCGCCCAATAAACCGATACCGAACAGCAAGATACCGATCAGAAAAAATACAATGGCGAACAGTGTAAAAACGCCTTCCGCTTCCGGGCCGACAGTCAATCTGCGCCAACCCAGATAGACGACGAAGAGCAGCGAGAACATCGACACGCCGATGCCGATCAGTGAAAATGCCTGTAACGGCGCGATGGAAAATCCGGTCATCAAGTCGAAATTGAGATGGATCAACTTGAGCAGCGAATATTTCGATTCCCCGGCCGCCCGCTCCTCGTGGTTGATAACGATTTCAGTAGGATTGCCTGCATAAAGATAGGCCAGCGCCGGTATAAAAGTATGGGTTTCGGTGGTGGCTAAAACCGCATCGATAATGTCGCGGTGATAAGCCCGCATCATGCAGCCCTGATCGGTGATGCGAATGTGGGTGACTTTTTCGCGTAGGCGATTCATCGCCAACGACGCCCAATGCCGCCAGCGACTGTCCTTGCGCTCGCGTCGGATGGTGCCGACATAATCGAAGCCTGCATCCATTTGCAGCAGCAGATTAGGGATTTCTTCAGGAGGATTTTGCAGGTCGGCGTCGAGGGTAAGGATATAACGCCCTCTGGCTCGCTCAAAACCTGCGATCAGCGCCGCATGTTGTCCGGCATTGGCGCGTAAAAACACGATGCGGGTGGTGTCTGGGTACAACTGGAACTGTTTGCGCAACAATGCGGCCGAGTGGTCGCGGCTGCCGTCATCGACAAAAATGACTTCGTAGCTGTGCTGAAGGGTTTCCAGAACCGGATACAGTCGTTCAAACAATAACGATAAAACGGCTTCTTCGTTATAGACGGGGATAACGATGGATACGTCAGGTGTAGCAAAATTGTTGGTCATTTCAGTTAAGGGGTACGGGTTATCGGGCAAAGGCTGGATTAATGACGGCTATTTAGCAATGAGATTATTGCCGAACAGACCTGATCGACATCTTTTTCTTCCATGCCGGGAAATAACGGCAGCGTTAGAGTTTGCTCGCCGATTGTTTCGGCATTGGGAAAATCACCGGGCTTATAGCCGTAATGACGATACAGCGAGAACAGATGGATGGCCGGGTAATGAATGCCCGCAGCTATATTTTGCTGCTTCAGCGCTTCGAGCGCCTGGTTGCGGCTCAGACCTATCATCTCCCAATCGAGCAGGACGCAGAACATATGCCAGCTGTGACCTTCGGCATCGGCAGGCAGCACCAAGGCTTCATGCTTGGGCAGTTGCCGCAAATAGCGCTCGGCCAATGTCCGGCGTTTCCGGTTGAAGCCATCCAGTTTCCGCAATTGCACCAGACCCAGCGCCGCGCCCACATCCGGCATATTCATTTTGCCGCCCCAAGCGGTGACATCCATGCCGCCTTGCGGGTCTCTTTCGATGCCGTGAAAACGTATGCCCTCGATTTTCTTTAGCAACACAGGATCATTTATCGCAAGCGCGCCGCCTTCAATCGTGGTCATGTTCTTATTGGGATGAAAGCTGAAGCACACCGGATTGCCCGAACTACCGATCCGGCGACCCTGATAACATGTGCCGATAGCCTGGGCGGCATCTTCAAGCACCAGTAGCTTATGCTGTTCTGCCAACCGATAAATCGGATTCATATCGACGGCGCGACCGGCAAAATGCACCGGTATGATGGCTTTGGTGTTGGGCGTGATCGCCGCCGCAACCGCCGCCGCATCGATATTGCGGGAGATCAACTCGACATCGACAAATATCGGCCTTGCTCCGCAGCGAACGATGACATTGGCGCTGGCCGCAAAACTCATCGCCGGTACAATGACCTCGTCGCCCGGGCCGATGCCGTAAGCCAGCAACACGGCTTCCAGCGCGCTGGTGCCTGAATTGAACACCCGAACTTGGACATCGCCGCCGACATAATCGGCCAACGCGGTTTCAAATGCGGCAACCTTTGGTCCGGTTGCCAGCCATCCGGATTGCAGCACTTCTTTGATGGCTTCAAATTCTTCGTTATCGAGCGTGGGCCGCGTGAATGGCAGCATCTTAACTCCTGGCCAAAATATAAACGCCGAGCAGGACGACGCCCATTCCGACCATGCGGGCAGGATTCATGGCTTCGCCGAATAACTGCCATGCGAAAAAAGCATTGACCACATAGCCCATGGACAACATCGGATAGGCGACGCTGACATCGACCCTGGACAGCGCCAAGATCCAGACGAGGACGCTGATGCCGTAACAAAACAAGCCGATCCACAGAAAAGGCTCAGAGGCCAACCTCAAAAATGCCATGGCGGAGGAGGAAAAATTCAAGCCGATAACGCCCATTTCCTTGACGCTGGCTTTGAGCGCCAGTTGCGCGACCGCATTCAGCAATACGCCGGTCAGGATAATGCTGAAACTGAGCATGTTCATCGACGGGCCACCGCAATATAACGGGAATTTTGAAAAACCAATTGCATCGGAATTTTTTGTTGTTGCCACAGCTCATAGGTGGCCTTACTCAGCACACTGATGGCCTGTTCTGAATTTAGCCATAAAATCAAAAAATCATCCACATTCAGCCATTTTTGCGGCTCCTGACCTATCCCGAATTCCAGCTCGCCGGTAAAGCCCACCAGGTTAATAGTTCGGCCTAAATAATAGGGTAGAGACTGGTCGTAGCGGTTGACGTCGTAAATCGCCGCGTTGTCACTGCCTAAGTAGGATTGTATCGCGTTTGCCATGGTTCGACTGGAACGTAAATCGCTGACGCTTTGATAACCCCATGAAATCATTTGTATGCCAAGCAGGGTACAAAGCGCAAAAACGGAGATAGCCAGATTTTTATGACGCCTTAACCCCAGTACAGCAATACCGGCCGTGCCGGTTAACGCAGCAGTCGCCATAATCCAGGGGCGGAACAGCATCAAATGCGCCGTTAAACTGCCAAGCTTGGCGGTGTTATCGACTTTCCAGATAAAGAAAACGATCATAACCAAGGCCAGCACTATCGCGACTATACCGTCGACAATAAAATGCTTGCGCTTGGTCATATTCTCGCCGACTAACAACGCCAGCGCCGGAAACATCGGTAAAATATAGCCCGGCAACTTGGAATGGGACATTGAAAAAAACAAAAAAACAAACACCGTATAAACCCAAAGCAAGCGTGAGGCTTCAAATTTTCCGGCTTCGGCTCGCCAGGAAAAAGGCGGTTTAAGCAAGCCGTGTAAGGTCGAATATAGCCAGGGCATTGCCCCAATTGCAAAAACGGAGAAGAAATACCAATTGGATTGGGTGCGCCCGTGGACATCGCTGGTAAAACGCTCGAAATGTTCATGGATGAAAAAGAAATGGGGGAACTCAGGATTTGCCCAGCTGACCGCAACAAACCAAGGTGCGGCTATCGCTAAATACAACAGTATGCCTTTGCCCATATGCAAATGGCGCCACAAAGCCCAATCGCGCTGCCAGAGGCTATACAGCACCAGCGCGCCTCCGGGCAGCACCAGTCCGATCAGGCCTTTGCTTAAGGTCGCTCCGGCAAGCGCCGCCCAGGCCAGCAGCATCCAGTTGCGTTCCTGTTTGGGCAGATGCCGTTCCGACTGAGCCAGCGCCAGCGCGCCGACAGCGATGATCAGCAATACGCTGACGCCCATATCCAGGCTGTTGGCGTGTCCTAAGCCCACATACAGCACCGTGCTGATTAAGAATAGAAAGGCGAAATAACCGGCGCTAAGTCCATAAAGTCGACTGCCTACAAAACCCACCCACAAGGCGCCGATAAAGCCGAGTCCTGAACACCACACTCTAGCCGCCGCATTGGTTTCGCCCAATAAGGCCATGCTGATCGCTGTGCCCCAATACTGCAAAGGCGGTTTTTCAAAATACTTAAAGCCGTTGAGACGCGGGGTAAGCCAATTTCCGGTGTTCAGCATTTCTCTGGCGATTTCGGCATAGCGCCCCTCATCCGGATCTATAAGATCACGGTAACCCAGTAAAAAAAACCATATAAATCCAGCAATAATTAGGCTTGCTCCATTTATTCGGCTTTGACGCAAAGACGCTAATGTCATGTGTTGCTGTTCCTTTAGAACTGCTGGTTTTTGGTAAATGCCGACAATGATAATACAATTCAGCGCTTTCCACACTTCCGCTCAGTCAACAAAAACCCAGGCTGAGCGAAGTCGAAGCTTGCCAAAATGTCGGTACATGCATAATGAACCACTACAAACAGCCTGTATCGTATAAAATGCTCCCTAATTTACCGACCAAGGCAAAAGTCGATACTCTGTTGGCCTTGAGGCTTACAGTTTCGTTGTACTACATACACATAGTTCGTTTTTGACGGGGGGAGATACGCTTGGAAGCACATTGGATTAAAGGCTATAAAGCGGGTCGGCGTCATCTAGTCACCATTCTGGACAAGATGGTCGCCTTGGATTTATTGAGTACGCTGTTGGCGGTTTGGTCGGTGATTGTGGTTATTATCGTCAGCCGACAGTTTATCAGGATATTGGACAAGGCTGTTGAAGGACAGGTTTCCAATCAAACCTTGATGAGCGTTCTGGGTTTGAAAACAATAATCGCCAGCGCCGACTTTTTGCCTGCGGCCTTGTTTATGGCGGTGTTAATGGTCTTAGGCAGAATGTACCGGGATCAGGAAATGTCGGCAGTGGCCTCAGCCGGAGGCGGTGCGGGAACGATTTATCGCGCGATATTGCTGCTGGTATTTCCTGTAACTGTACTGGCCGTCGGCTTGTCGTTCTATGCCTCGCCCTGGGCGGAAGCCAGGATAGAGCGACTTATGCATCAGGATAAGGACTCGGCCGATTTCAGAGGCATTGCCGCAGGAAAATTTAGTGAATACAGTCAAGGTGATCTGGTTTTTTACGTGGAAAAAATTGATGAGGATAAAAAAATGCATCAGATCTTCGTCCAGCATCGACAGGGAAATCGCTTGGCGATTATCAATGCCGAAGCGGGCAGGTTGAAGGATTTACCTGGAGGACGCTATGTTATTTTGGAAAAGGGCGAGCGCATACAGGGACAACCGGGAGATTTAAATTACGTGCTGGAACAGTTCGAGGAATATGCGGTGAGACTGGAGACCAAAGAATCAATCGCCCATGTCGGTAGGGAGTCGGTGTCTTCCGAGGTGTTGGCCGGTTCCGGTCAAACAACCGATATTGCCGAATTGCAGCGTCGATTTTCAATACCTATGGGCGCTATGTTGCTTAGTTTTATTGCCGTGCCTTTGGCTCAGATGTCGCCTCGCGGCGGTGTTTACGGGAATATGCTGACCGGCTTTTTGATTTATTTCAGTTATGGCAATCTTACCCGTGTCAGCCAGAGCTGGGTGATGAATCAAACTATTCCTGCGTGGCTGGGCGTTTTCGGCGTCAATACGCTGTTGTTGCTGATAGGCGGAATACTATTGGCAAGATTATACGGATGGCAATGGCTGGCTATGAAAATCTCGGAAAAGGTGCGTCAGTGAATGTATTAACAGGCTATATCGTCAGGGAAATATTAAAGGGCTCTTTTATTGCTGTTTTATTATTATTGACCTTATTCAATTTGTTTACTTTCAGTGACCAGCTTAAGGATCTGGGCAAGGGCCATTACGGTTTAACAGAGATTTTTTATTATCTTGCGCTGACTTCGCCTACCGTTTTTTATGAATTGATGCCGGCATCCGCCTTATTAGGCAGCCTGTTTATATTGGGTGCGATGGGTAATAACCGCGAACTTATTGCGATGCGCGCCGCCGGTTTGTCCATTTTGGGCATTATCAGGGCGGTTATGGCGGCCGGCGCCATTTTAGTCATTATCTCAATAGTGGTCGGAGAATTTGTTGCGCCGGTAGCCGAGCGGGCGGCGCGGATCATGAAGGTCACCGCCCAGAATGAGCAGGTGGTCATGAATGTCAAATACGGGCTTTGGCTGCGTGAAGGCAAAAAATTCATCAATGTGCGAAAAATCCAGGACGACGGAAGTTTAGCCGACATCAGTATTTACGAGCTCGATGATCAGCGTCATTTGCGCCGTTCAACCCATGCAGAGAAAGCTACTTTTCTGGGTAATCAGCAATGGCAATTAGAACAGATCAAGCAATCGGACATTTCATTACAGCAGATGGGCGCAACCCGCCAAACCGAGCAGCTATGGCAGTCCACCGTTGCTCCCGACTTATTGGAGATTGTAGTGGTCAGTCCGAATAATTTATCCATGTATGATCTGGCTATGTATATCGATTTTTTAAAGGACAATCATCAAAAATCGCACGAATTTGAACTGGCTTTCTGGGGCCGCGTGGTCAATCCTCTGGTGGTGTTTGTGATGCTGCTGGTGTCTGCGCCTTTCGTTATCGGTGTTAAACGCGGCGTTAACGTTGGCGGAAGGATGATGATAGGCGTGGTCATCGGCATGGGCTTTAATATCGTCGATAAGATCGTCGGACATATCGGCTTGATTTATGACCTTAATCCACCGCTTATGGCGGTTATTCCCAGTTTGACGGTGTTGGCGCTGGCTCTATTTGCGTTGAATCGGGTGCAAGCGTGATTAGCTGGCGAATATTTTCAAGGCCTCATTAATTTGATGTTTGGCTTCATACAGCAAACTCAATGAATGTTCCGGGGACAGGGCGAAGTTCTTTAATTTGCTGGCGGCAGGAATAGAAGTGATGGCGGGCAATTCAGGCAGTCCCGGCTGCCCGATTTTGCTGTGTAAGCGGGAAAGCACCACGATGTCGGTTAAGTTAAGCTCTACGCTGCTGTTTTGATACCAGTCTTCAGAATAAATCGGCACTTTAAGAAAATCCTCGGAAAATCCCCAGTCGAGCAGAACCTTGTACCCTACCGGGCCTTTAACATAAGGCAAAGCGAGTTCGATGTCCGCTTCAGTGCAATAGTCTTTCGGAAGATTGTCGGCAAAACTTAAAAAAGGTACAGCGCCTATGTTGCAGATGAGTCCCGCAAGCAGCGCCTCTTCAGGATTGGCTTGTTTGGTGACGGTCGCCAGAACATAACTGAGCGTGGAAATGTAGAGGCTTTGTTTCCAGATTTTATCGGCGCATTTTTTTATCAGCGGCGAGTTGTGTTTGAAAATACGGCTGAGGCTTAAACCGATGACCAGATTGCGCGTGGCATTTAAACCGATACGGTTTACCGCCTCAAAGCAGCTTTTTGCCGGTGTTACGCTGACGTAAAGTGGGCAGTTGGCTAAGCCGATAAGCTTGGCTGAAATGACCGGATCGAGTTGAATAATTTTTACCGCATCGGCAATGCCGATATCATGTTGCATGGCGCGCTGCAATTTAGCCGCTATGGCGGGCAACGAAGGTATTTCAAGTTCTTCATGGGTATAGTACTGGGCAAAGCTGTGTAACAAACGATTTTTACTTAACTGATCCGGAATATGCAGCGCCGAAAGCGGTGATGCCGGGGCGTATTTGCTGGACATGATTTTTTGCGACACGCGCAAAACACTCACTTCGGTTTTAGTGACGGCCGTAGTGGTATGTATGGAGCCGCTGGAAAGCGGAAATTTCGCGGTTCCCGTTCCACCGACTATGTCATAAGTATTGCCATTCTGATCCGCTAAAGTAATAGTGCCTTTTAACAAATACAAAGCCGAATCGGTATGATCGCCGGAATGAAACAAGGTGCTTTGTGCGGGAAATAGCTCGGATTTGAGGTTGGATACAAAAGCCAGAAGTTTTTCATGATCATAATTTCTGATAGGAAACAGTTCTTGCAGCATCTCCATTGAAATAGCTTCACCGGGAATACTCGGTGTCGGCGAAAGATTTTTCTTATCTTTAAAAAAGCTATTTAGAATGGACATGGTTGTTTTTTAAGAAAAAATAACGGTGGATAGCAGTAGGAAACCACAACCGCACAATTATAGTTGAAAATCGGATGACACATTATGCTTTTCGGTGGATAGTGGTCGAACAAAAAAATTTAATAGTAAGTCCGCTGGAGTAGACGGTGGATGCGAATGTAACAGCAGGGGGGTCGCGTGACGGTAAGAAAATTTAACGATAAACAACCTAAAGTCGGCAAGTCGGTCTTTATTGATGACAGCGCCGTGGTGATCGGCGGCGTCACCTTGGGTGACGATGTCTCGATATGGCCTATGACGGTGGTCAGGGGCGATGTTGAAAGCATTACCATCGGCGAGGGCACGAATGTTCAGGATGGTTCCGTGCTGCATGTCACTCACGCCGGCAAATATACGGATCAAGGCTATCCTTTAACCATAGGCAAAGGCGTGACTATAGGCCATAGGGCAGTGGTTCATGCCTGTACCGTAGGCGATTATTGTTTGATAGGGATGGGGGCGATTATTATGGACGGTGCAGTGCTTGAAGATTACGTCATGCTGGGCGCCGGCGCTCTGGTTCCGCCCGGGAAAAAGCTGTCTGGCGGCTATCTTTATGTAGGTGTGCCTGCCAGACAAATCCGGCCTTTGAACGCGTCTGAAAAAGAATCCCTGGAGTACTCTTCACAGCAGTATGTTCAGTTGAAAAACGAGTATTTAAAGATGAAAGATGAAAGATGAAAGGTTAAAGGTTAAAAAATTGAAATATTCCCTAAACTTAAATGCAAACTTTTTCCTTCGCCCTTCGCCCTTCGCCCTTCGCCTTTAGCCGTCTTGTCGCTCTGAATTCAGCAATTCAATAACAGACCGGGTTTCGGGGCTGACACCACGCCAGATAAAAAACGCTGCCGCCGCCTGTTCAACCAGCATACCCAGACCATCCAGGCTCTTTTCCGCTAGATGCGCCTGTCCCCAGCGCACAAAAGCCGTGGGCTCGTTGCCATAGGCGAGGTCATAGCAGCTGCCGCCTGCCGACAATAAGCCGTCCGGCAGCGGCGGCACGCTACCGCTCAAACTGGCCGATGTTGCGTTGATAATCAAATCAACACGCCGGTTTGTTAAAGCATCTAAGCCGCAGCCGGTAATAGGGCCTTTATCGTAAAATTCGGCGGCCAGCATCACGGCTTTTTCTGCGGTACGGTTGGCGACAACCAGGGATTGCGGGGATTGCTCAAGAATCGGGGCGATGATGCCCCGGCTGGCTCCGCCTGCACCCACTATCAATATGCGGATGCCCGATAAGCGGATGGCATGATTAGCGATCAAGTCGGTTACCAGGCCATGTCCGTCGGTATTATCGCCCAGCAGGGAACCATCTGCCTGAAGCGCGAGCGTGTTGACAGCCTTGCTCAGTTGGGCGCATTCGGTTTTATGATCGGCGTATTGCCAGGCCAGCTCTTTCAACGGTAAGGTGCAATTTAAACCCTTGCCGCCTTCATTAAAAAACTTATTAACGGCGGCTGGGAATTGTTCGGCAGAAACATCTTGCGCTGTATATTCAATAGCTTGTCCGGTTTTCGCCGCAAAAAGTTGATGTATCCGGGGTGATTTGCTGTGTTTGATCGGGTGCCCGAATACTGCGTAACGGTCGGTCATAATGATGCTTTTTTTTCCGTCCATAATTCCCACAAAATGGTAGCCGCCACGATCACAATAGCGATGCCCAACTCTACCCAGAGAAAGTGCGTGGTATAGACCGAAACAACGGCGGCGACACCCAGAAATAGCCCAACCATGCTAAACCGCCAACCGACGCGCAGGCCGTCAAGTATGGTTGATAGCGATAAAATCAGCAGAATAATCAGTCCCGCATCTTCATCGGCTATACGGCCGGACTGATGGATCAAAAATGCGCCGCCGACTGCCAACAACGATGCGGCCCAATGCATGGATTGCTCGCGCAAGATAATCTTGAAATCATCGCTGCGATGCTTGGATTGCAGCCAGCCGATAATCATTGCAAACAGGCAAAATACAAAAACCAAAATAAGCCAGTAGCCATAGCCGTCGGCGGGGGAAAAGTCTGTAATTCCGATACCAACTAGCGACAGGATCAGCAACAATACCAAAATGGCTTCTTCAATGTGAAATCTTCTTTTTTCGGTATTCAAGAGGTATTCTGACATGGAACTGGCTCCTGTTAAGTAGTTGGATTAAAGATTATTGTCTTGCAACCACTGGGCTACAGATTTGGCATAATAGGTCAAGATGGCGTCGCTGCCTGCGCGTTTAAAGGCCAGCAGCGATTCCAGCACGACTTGTTTTTCATCCAGCCAACCGTTCATGGCCGCGGCTTTGAGCATGGCGTACTCGCCGCTGACCTGATAGGCAAAGGTCGGTGCGCCAAAGCGGTCTTTTACCCGGCGGATGATGTCCAGATAAGGCATTCCGGGCTTGATCATGATTATATCTGCGCCTTCTTGCAAATCCAGCTCTATTTCGCGCATGGCCTCATCGGAATTGGCCGGATCCATTTGATAATTGTATTTGTCGCCTTTGCCCAGCATTCCGGCGGAACCCACCGCATCCCGGAACGGGCCATAAAAGCCTGATGCATATTTGGCGGAATAAGCGAGTATCAGCATGTTGACGTGGTTTTGGGTCTCCAACGCCTGCCTTATTGCGCCGATACGGCCATCCATCATGTCCGACGGCGCCACAATATCGGCGCCAGCTTCGGCAT
>JAYTLW010000230.1:0-3774 GCA_043729025.1 Methylobacter sp. | reverse complement strand
ATGCTAAATTTTAAAAATATAGCCCTGCGCCGCAGCGCACGAGTGCTGTTTGCCAACTCTTCTTTCACCATTCACAAAGGCCAGAAAGTTGGATTTACCGGCGCAAACGGCGCAGGTAAATCCAGTTTATTTGCGCTGGTCAAAAACGAACTACATCTGGATGAAGGCGATTTTTCGATGCCGCCGGGGCTGGAAATCGCCCACGTCGCCCAAGAAACGCCAGCCGTTTCAAGTTCCGCGATTGATTACGTGATTGACGGCGATCAACAATTAAGACGCTTGCAAGCCCAACTGCTCGCCGCCGAACAGGCCGATGACGGCTTAAAACAGGCAAAATTGCATGCGGACTTGGAAACCATCGGCGGCTATACCGCATCGGCTCGAGCCTCACGGTTAATGAGCGGCTTGGGTTTTAGCGCCGATCAGGAAAATAATGCGGTTAATTCGTTTTCCGGCGGCTGGCGTATGCGGCTTAATCTGGCTCAGGCCTTGATGTGCCGCTCGGATGTATTATTGCTCGACGAGCCCACCAACCATCTGGATCTGGATGCAGTGATTTGGCTGCAAGACTGGCTGTGCAAATATCCAGGCACCTTGTTGCTGATTTCTCATGACCGGGATTTTCTGGATACCATTACCGATCATATCGTGCATATTGAGCAAAATAAGGCCGAAATTTATACCGGCAATTATTCGGCCTTCGAACGGATGCGTGCAGAAAAGCTGGCGCAACAGCAGTCGTCCTATCTAAAGCAGCAACGGGAAATCGCCCATATACAGAGCTTTGTCGACCGCTTCAAGGCGCAAGCGACTAAAGCCAAGCAAGCGCAAAGCAGAATCAAGGCGCTGGAACGCATGGAATTGATTGCACAAGCGCATGTCGACTCGCCCTTTGATTTTAGCTTTCCCAAGCCCGGAAAAATGCCCAATCCTTTATTAACATTGGATAAGGTCGATATTGGCTACGGGCAATGCTGCGTAATACAACAGGCGGGCCTGTCCATCTCGCCGGGTGACCGCATCGGGCTGCTGGGCCCCAATGGCGCGGGTAAATCCAGCCTGATTAAAGTGCTGGCAGGCGATATGCAGCCGTTATCCGGTACAAGACATGAAGCGGAAGCGTTAAAAGTCGGTTATTTTGCCCAACATCAGCTGGAGCAATTGCGCCTTGATGAAAGTCCCTTGTGGCATTTGCAGCAACTGGACAAACAGGCAACCGAGAAGGATTTGCGCAACTTTCTGGGCGGTTTCGATTTTCGCGGCGACAAGGTGTTGGAAGACGTCAAACCTTTTTCAGGCGGCGAAAAAGCGCGTCTGGTCTTAGCTCTACTGGTTTTTCAAAATCCGAACCTATTGCTGCTGGATGAGCCGACCAACCATCTGGATCTGGAAATGCGTCATGCCTTGAGCGTGGCCTTGCAGGACTATGAAGGCGCGATCGTGGTGGTCTCGCATGACCGGCATTTGTTGCGCTCGGTTACCGACCAGTTATTATTGGTTTCGGGGGGCAAGGTGCAGCCTTTCGATGGCGACCTGGACGATTACCGCCAGTGGCTGACCGAGCAGAAAAAAGGCGAAGAAAAAGTTGTAGGAGCGGCTTTAGCCGCGACCATCGCGAATACAGTATCGCGCAAAGATCAGCGCAAGCTGGATGCAGAGCGCAGACAAAAGCATAAGCCATTATTTGACGCACTGAAAAAAGCTGAAATCGCCGTTGAAAAATATCATAATGAGCAGCGGCAATTGGAACATCAATTGGCTGATCCGTCCATTTATGCGGAATCGGAAAAAGAGCGTTTTAAAAAGCTGTTGGAACGGAAAGTAAAAATCGATAAAGCGCTGGATGACGCAGAAGCGGCCTGGATGGAGGCTGAGGAAAAGATTGAGGGGGTTAAATAATCATTGTAGCGACGACCGCATAACAGGAAAATCATGTTTGAGATCATAAAACTATGCTTTGATATTTGCCTGTTTAAAAAAGGCCCACAGCATTTACCTGCTTCGCTGGGTCTGTTGCAGACATTGATTGTAATTGACGTTGTCGTCAGTTTTTTAATGGTAAGCATCAGTAAGGATTGGTTTGTTTCGCTGTTGCAGGCTGCCGTCTCTGCCTTGCTGATGGTTGTATTGAGCTGGCTTATGTTATACCTCGGCCAAAAGAGAACGCGGTTTTATCAAACCGCCGCCGCTCTATTGGGCGCCGATACCATGATTAGTTTTTTTGCCCTGCCGGGAATCGCCTCAATGATGACTGGAAGAGGTGCTGCCTTGGCATTTATGGTCACGATAGCGTTAATGGTCTGGCATTGGGCGGTTACCGGACATATTATTCGCAATGCACTGGGACAAACCTTGGCTTTTAGTTTAGGCTTGGCGTTTTTATACTTACTGGTGTCTTATCAGGTGATGGGGTTATTAAATCCCCCCTAACCCCCCTTTGCAAAGGGGTTAGGGGGGATTTTCGGTGTTAAATAGGAGGAATCGTGGAAAACTACAAACATATATTATTGGCGGCTGACTTTTCCGAGCATGGCAAGATAGTTGCCGATAGAGCGAGGGATTTGGCTGACAAATATCAGGCTAACTTGAGTATTGTGCATGTGATGGACAATTTGCTGATTACCGATGCCGCCTATGGGTCGACTATTCCTTTTGACCTCGATTTAACGGCCGAGTTAATGGCGATCGCAAAAAAAAGACTGGCCGGTTTGGCCCAAAAGCTCAATATTGCTGAGGAGTGTCGGTGGATGGAAACAGGCAGTCCTAAACTGGAAATAATCAGGGTTGCCGAACAAAACAAGGTGGATTTAATCGTAGTCGGTTCGCATGGTCGTCATGGTTTCGCGTTATTGCTGGGTTCGACCGCAAACGGGGTGCTGCATCACGCGCTGTGCGATGTTTTAGCCGTACGTTTGTATGATGAGTAATATCAGGCTGTTGGTGGCGTAGGGCATGGCCCTTGCTGTTGTAAAGGGCGAGCCGGTAGGTCGTCTTATATTTGAGGTGGATAATAAATGATTGGACAGATTGAAAGTTATGACCCGGATACGCAAGCCGGGATAATAAACAGTAAAGGAACGTTGTTTACGTTTCATGTGGAAGATAATTGGGTTGCGGATGTGCCCCCCGATGAAGGCGATGACGTCAGCTTTGAGGCTACGGGAACCATAGCGAACAATATTAATCTGGTCGGCGCATATTTGGAGCCGCCTAAAGCCGTCAAATATAAATATCTGGCCGCTGTGCTGGCGTTATTGCTGGGCTGGGCAGGCGTACACAGACTTTATCTGGGTTTTTACCGACTGGCTGTTATCCAGCTAACGGTGACTGTGTTGCTTTACGTAACCGGCCTGCCTGGATTTGCGATGCTCTGGGGGTTTGTCGACAGCATTTTGCTGTTTGGCGGGCAGATCCATTTAGATGCCAAAGGCCGCCCTTTTAAATAGGCTTTGAAGTGATCGACAGCCTTAGTGAGGTTCACCGAGGCTGTCGGGCTTATCCCTTATTTGGGATGAACATTAGCAGCTGTTAAACCTTTTGGACCTGATTCGATGTCAAAAGTGACCGTATCGCCTTCAGTCAGAGTTTTAAAGCCCTCGCCCTGAATAACCGAATGGTGAACGAAAACATCTTCGCCGCCATCGCTAGGTGCAATAAAACCAAAACCCTTCGTGTTGTTAAACCACTTTACAGTGCCTGTTGCCATTTTGAAACTCCTAAAATAAAAACTTACGGTTAACACAGAACTACAACATTGATAACCGGACAACCTAA
>JAYTLW010000229.1:0-4422 GCA_043729025.1 Methylobacter sp. | reverse complement strand
ACCCGTATAAAAGAATTACGCCGACTAACAGGGAGTTGAAGGCTCAGGGATTGGGCAATATTGTCTCCGGCCTGATTGGTGGGTTACCTGTTGCACAGGTTATTGTACGCAGTACTGCAAACATAACCTTTGGCGCCAAAACAAAACTGTCAGCAATACTTTATGGCGTTTTCTTATTGATCAGCGCGATGACCATTGCCGAATTGCTGAATAGGATTCCGCTTGCCAGTTTAGCGGCTATTTTGATTATGGTGGGCTATAAGTTGGCCAAACCGGCTCTCTTTAAACAGATGTACCAATTGGGCGGGGAGCAGTTTGTGCCTTTTGCGGCTACTATCGCCGGCATATTGGCAACCGATTTACTGAAAGGGATCGCCATAGGCATGGCCTTCGGCATCTTCTATACCTTGCGCCATAGTTACCGAAACGCATATTATATGGAAGATGTAATGACTACAGAAGAGGGGCATGAGGTTCATCATCTTGTTTTGGCAGAAGAAGTTTCGTTCTTTAATAAGGCTAGCATCATACAGGCTTTGGAGGCCATTCCGGCCAATTCAAAAGTGATTGTTGATTGCGCCAAATCAAAATCAATTGCCTATGATGTCGTTGAGTTCATACAGGATTATAGAAGTAGTGCAAAGCTGAAAAACATATCCGTTGAAACTATAGAATTTGTTGAGCCGACTTAACTACATAACCCTTCCTTACCCTCATAAAAAACAATGAGAACATTAACCAAAGAAATGCAAGCGGCTATTACACCGGCAATGGCGCTGGACTTATTAAAAGAGGGCAATAAACGCTTTGTGAATAACCTTAAAGTCAACCGTAACCTGTTGCAACAGGCCAATGAAACATCCGACGGACAACATCCGTTTGCGGTCATTTTAAGCTGCATAGATTCCCGCACTTCGGTCGAGTTGATTTTCGACCAGGGCTTGGGCGATGTATTTAGTGTCCGTATTGCCGGCAATATTATTAATGAGGATATTTTAGGCAGTATGGAGTTTGGCTGCAAAGTGGCTGGCTCTAAAATCATAGTGGTGTTGGGTCATAGCAAATGCGGCGCAATAAAGGGCGCTTGCGACCATGTAGAAATGGGCAATCTGACAGCCCTGTTAAGCAAGATACAGCCTGCGGTTTATGATGAAAAAACCGTCACAGAAAACCGTAATTCGGACAACGATGAATTTGTCGAAAAAGTGTCAACCATCAATGTAAAAAGAACGGTACATGCCATTATCGAACGCAGCCCTATTTTAAAGGAAATGATTGAAACAGGCGGCATCGGAATTGTTGGCGGTACGCATGATATTACAACAGGTGAAGTCACTTTTTATGGCGATACTTTAATTATTAATAATCCCAAGTAAAACCGCTTTCAGGCTGATCTAAATATCTGCCTTATTTTTTAATCTTAACGATGGCGCAAATATTTACCTGATTAGCAAGAATCGCCATATCAGCCGGTTATCGAACAGGACATGAGCGAGAAAACACAACAACTAAACATTGAACCATCGGCAAGTAGTTATCGCAACCAACGGGTCGCCCTGCTCACCCAGCACGGCAAGGAAGGCGTGATTGCGCCTGTGTTGGCAGAGCTGCTGGGTTGCTGCGTAGAAAAAGTGGACGGGTTCGACACCGACCTTCTCGGCACTTTTACCCGCGACATCGCACGCGAGGGAAGCCAGCTGGACGCGGCGCGGAAAAAAGCGCGCATCGGCATGGAGCTGTCAGGGCTTTCCATCGGCATCGCCAGCGAGGGCGCGTTCGGTCCAGACCCTTTGGCCTTTATGCTGCCAGGGAACAGGGAGCTCTTGATCTGGATTGACGACCGGCTCGGCATTGAGGTCGTCGCAACCTCGTCCGGCAAGACCAATTTATCTCACTGTCTGGCCGAGAGTTGGGAGGAAGCCGAAGATTTCGCCCGATCGGTCGGATTTCCCGAACATCATTTGGTGGTTCGTCCGGTGGACGAGAATCACCCCGAAATCCGCAAAGGGCTGGCAGACTGGGCCAGCTTACAGGAAGCAGTAACCTGGGCATTGGATTTGGCACCGAATCGGCGCGCTTTCATCGAGACCGACATGCGCGCGTTCGCCAATCCGACCCGCCTGGAAAACATCCGACTGGCTGCTGAGAATCTGGCGCAGCGTCTTACTTCGCTTTGTCCGGCATGCGGTGCGCCGGGATTTTCCTTGACCGGACAGGTGCGGGGACTTCCATGCGAGGAATGCGGTAGCCCAACCGGCGAGGCGAAGGCGGATGTTCACCGCTGCGTTCGCTGCGAGCATCAACTGCTGGTGGAGCGGGATCGGGAATACGCCCCCGCCCGATATTGCGATTACTGCAATCCTTAACTTTACTGGAGCGCCTCATGGTTTTGGCTACACATAAAACACCACAAATCGGCAGGAGAGCCGATTTGCACGCATCGCGCCCGAAGGGTGCGGCATAGGGATATGCCGCATGAAAGCTGTGCGCCCAAATTTATACCCTTTCATAGGAGATTACCCGCATGACCTCATATCAGTTGACCCATTTGAAACAGCTTGAAGCGGAAAGCATCTACATCATCCGCGAGGTGGCTGCGGAGTTCGAGCGACCGGTAATGCTCTATTCCGTCGGCAAGGATTCTGCGGTCATGTTGCAACTGGCGCTGAAGGCATTCTTTCCCGGCAAGCCGCCGTTTCCGCTGCTACATGTCGACACCACCTGGAAATTCCGTGAAATGATCGAATTTCGCGACCAACTGATGCGCGAACTGGGTTTGGAGCTGATCGTTCACACCAACCAGGAAGGCGTGAGCAAGGGCGTCAACCCCTTTACCTACGGCAGCAAGAGACACACGGACATCATGAAGACCGAGGCGCTCAAGCAGGCGCTGGATAAATATCGATTCGACGCGGCCTTCGGCGGTGCCCGGCGCGACGAGGAAAAATCCCGCGCCAAGGAGCGCGTTTATTCGTTTCGCGACCGGAACCACCGCTGGGATCCCAAGAACCAGCGTCCGGAACTGTGGAATCTCTACAACGGCAGGATCGACAAGGGCGAATCGATCCGGGTATTTCCATTATCCAACTGGACCGAACTGGATATTTGGCAATACATCCATTTGGAAAACATTCCTATTCCAACGTTATATTTCGCCAAGGAGCGTCCCGTTGTCCAGCGCGAAGGCACATGGATTATGGTCGATGACGACCGCATGCCGCTGGAGCCTGGCGAGCAACCTCAGATGAAAAGGGTGCGTTTTCGGACCCTGGGCTGCTATCCATTAACCGGCGCCGTTGAATCCACCGCCACCACACTGCCTGAAATCATCCAGGAAATGCTATTGGCCACCACTTCGGAACGGCAAGGCCGGCTCATCGATCACGACCAGACCGGTTCGATGGAAGATAAAAAGAAGGAGGGTTATTTTTGATGAAAAACATCCCTGTTTTTCACTCACCACATCCCTGTGGCTCGCCCTTGCGGGCGGCAGAGCCGTGCAAATCGGCTCTCCTGCCGATTTGTCACCCTGCGGGCGCACATGCGCGTCCAAATCCTCTTCCGGAGGATTTGTAATGGCTAACCAAATTCCCCACGGCCTGTTCGTAACAGGCACCGACACCGGCGTCGGCAAGACCCAGATCGCCGCCGCCTTGACTCGCCTGCTCGCCGACCGGAATCTGATCGTGCGTCCCCGCAAACCGGTGGAATCCGGCTGCCAGCGGGAAGGAGACCACCTTGTACCCGAGGATGCCAGAACGCTGCAAGTCGCAGCGCGAACGGATGAGCCCTTGGCGCACATCTGCCCTTATCCCATGGAACCGGCACTGTCGCCGGAACGAGCGGCAGCCTTGTCCGGTAAAGCCTTGATTTTTGATGATGTGCAGGCGGCTTGCCTCAAAGGGGTAGCCGATACCGATTTCCTGTTGGTGGAAGGTGCCGGGGGATTCTATTCGCCGTTGGCGTCGGGTGCGCTCAACGCAGACCTGGCTGCTGCTCTGTCCTTGCCGGTGCTATTGGTGGCGGCGGATCGGCTGGGCACCATTAGTCACACCCTGATGGCCGTGGAAGCTATCAGACGGCGCGGCTTGACTCTCGCAGGGGTTGTGTTGAACCGGCTTGCCCTCCACGGCGATCCGCTGATGGATAACGCAGTCGACCTGTCCTGCTGGCTGGGACAACCGGTGATCGTGACCGACTGGTTCGATACGGGCACCGTTGATCCCGGCTGGATGATGCTTTGTCCGGCGTTGGCAGCCCTGGCTGACCGGTTGGCGACCGGTTTGTCCGTTCAGTCAGGGCTTGGTGTCACATGAGATTCCATGAGTTTGAAAACATTACAAATCTGTCTGGAACAGATTTGCATTTACCCGAAGGGCGTCAGGCAGGATAGCCTAACGTGACAAATCTGTCTGGAACAGA
>JAYTLW010000228.1:0-3481 GCA_043729025.1 Methylobacter sp. | reverse complement strand
TTTCGCAGCGGCAACACGGCATAAAAATGCTCATAACCGCGTCGTTTTGCTAGCCGGCAATCAATATCATGAGCAACTTTTTTCCGCCCAGCCGTTGCGGGAACAAATTCTGAATGTTATCGATGACTGGCTACAGGAACGGCTGAATAACCTTGGCGAAGACAAATGAGATAACTATTCAGCCGAATGAATGAAGACCTGCGAGGTTTTGAAAACCTCGCAGGTCTTTTTATCACAAGGTTAAAGGAGCAAGGCGAAGGACAGATTTGGATTATTTCGCCTTGTGCCCTTTGCTTGTGTCTTTTTCTTGGTCTTGCTGAATAGTTACGAAAATACCTTACAACAACGGCGCAATCAACAAGGCAACAATATTGACCATTTTGATAATAATATTGACTGCAGGGCCGGCAGTGTCCTTGTAGGGATCGCCCACTGTATCGCCGGTAATCGACGCTTTATGCGCAGGAGAACCTTTGCCGCCATAGTGTCCTGCTTCAATATATTTTTTGGCGTTATCAAAAGCCCCTCCGCCCACGGTCATGGAAATGGCAACATACAGACCGGAAATAATTGAACCTATCAATACGCCGCCCAAAGCCTCTTTACCCAAGGTAAATCCGACGATAATTGGAATGCAAACCGGCAACAAAGATGGAACCAGCATCTTTCTGATAGCTGAAATCGTCAGACTATCGACAGCTCTGGAATAATCCGGTTTGGCTGTGTAATCCATAATCCCGGGAATTTCTTTAAACTGACGGCGAACTTCATTGACAATATCGCCGGCGGCCTTGCCTACGGCCTCCATAGCCAATGCGGCAAACAGATAGGGGATAAGGGCGCCGAGTAACAGCCCGATAATGACTCTGATATCGGCCAGGTCGCAAACCAGGCCTTCCAGTTCACTGGTATAGTCGGAAAACAACACCAACGCCACAAGTCCTGCAGAGCCCATGGCAAATCCCTTGGTCACCGCTTTCGTGGTATTGCCTACAGCATCCAGGGGATCGGTAATCTTGCGGATTGCTTCGGGCATTTTTGCCATTTCAGCAATGCCGCCCGCATTATCGGTAATCGGGCCGTAGGCATCCATAGCGACTATCAGGCCGGTTAACGACAACATGCCGGTCGAAGCAATTGCAATGCCGAATAAACCGGCGAGTTGGTGTGAGGCCCACATGCTGGCGCAAATTAAAATTACCGGCGCCGCCGTTGCTTTCATCGAAACACTTAATCCGGCAATGACATTAGTGCCGTCACCCGTGGTTGACGCCCTGGCAATATAACGGACAGGGGCATAGACGCTGGAAGTATAGTACTCGGTAACCAGCATTAAGGCTCCCATTAAACCCAAGCCGATAATTGCCGAATAATACAGGTTAATCGATGGCACGGTTTTTCCATTAATAATCAGCGACTCTCCCAGTAGCCACTGAGTGACAGGGTAATAGAGCAATACCGACAACACGGCAGCCACAAGCACCCCCCTGTATAGCGCAGACATGATGTTGCCATTACTGCCGATCCTGATACAGAAGATACCGATGATGGACGTCAGGATGGAGACGCCTGCCAGCACGAACGGGTATATGTGAATGTTGCTATTTTCTGTGACCAGCAGGCCTGCCAGCATCATGGTGGCGATCAGCGAAACCGTGTACGATTCGAATAAATCAGCCGCCATGCCTGCGCAATCGCCGACATTATCGCCGACATTATCGGCAATAACGGCAGGATTTCGTGGATCGTCTTCGGGAATTCCGGCTTCCACTTTACCGACCAGATCGGCGCCGACATCAGCGCCTTTGGTAAAAATACCGCCGCCGAGGCGGGCAAAGATTGCGATTAACGAGGCCCCGAAAGCGACCCCTATCATGGCTTGCAAGGGTTCATGTACGCCGATTGCCAGTAAAAATCCGTAGTAGCCGCTGGCGGCCAAAAGCCCCAGGCCAACCACCAGCATCCCGGTAATAGAACCCCCTCTGATGGCAATCAAGAAGGCTTGACCAGTGCCTGCATAGGCCGCCTGGGCAGTACGGACATTTGCGCGTACGGAAATATTCATGCCGATAAAACCGGCCATTGCAGAAAACAGTGCGCCAATGATAAAGCCGCCCGCGGTTTCCCAGTTTAGCAAGAATGCAATTATCGAGAGCAGGATAAGTCCAACCAGCGTTATGACCTTGTATTGCCGGGATAGATAGGCTTTGGCGCCCTGCTGTATGGCGGCGGCAATGGCCTGCATTTGTTCATTACCGGCAGGCTGGGCTATGATCCACTTGATCGAAATAAGGCCGTATAAAATCGCACAGATCGCTGCAAAAGGAGCAAAGAGCATAAGCCAATGCACCGCCAAAAAAACAGCATAGAGGTTGTCAAACATAATCTTTCCTGGTTAAAGAGTGTGTCAATGATGTCCTAACAGGAAAAAAGGCAGTATTTGTTTCTTGCGGCTACCAATTTTAGGCGGGACAACAATGCCTGCGTTAGACCTGCCAGGTTTATAAAACTTGGCAGGTCTGTCCCACGTTAAGTGGAAAGCCTTTCTTACGATTTGCCGGCTGTTTACTAAATATAAAATTAAACCTTGTTAATAAGCATTTACTAATAGTATATTCTTCTCGACAGGAAAGAGCCTTTGTATTCTTTCAAAACACTTCAGATACCACTTAAAAAACTCTCTTTTGACTATTGAAAACTTACCCCCCAAAAAACATTTTCTCGACCGTTTGGTGGCTTATTCACTGAACGGCGGTTTACCCCTGTTTTTTTTCATTCTATCTCTGGCGTTGGGGGCAATCGCTTTATCGCTGACACCACGCGAGGAGGAGCCACAGATTGTCGTGCCAATGGCCGACGTCCAGGTCTCAGCGCCGGGGCTTTCCGCCTTGCAGGTGGAAAAACAGGTGACCTTGCCCCTGGAAAAGCTGTTGTCGCAAATACCCGGCGTCGAGCATATCTATTCACGCTCCGGCACCGGCCAATCGGTCGTTACTTTACGTTTTTTTGTTGGAGAGGATCGCGAAGACTCGCTGCTCAATGTCTATAACAAGCTGTATTCCAATCAGGATCAAATTCCGTCTGTGGTTACCAATTGGCTGGTCAAACCGGTTGAGGTGGATGACGTGCCGGTCGTCATGCTGGGTTTATGGAGTGATCAACCGGATCGCTACGGTGATTTCGAACTACGTCGCTTTGCCGATGAAATCACCACGTATTTACAGCAAATACCGGACACCAATCAAGTCACCGTCTTCGGCGGACGCCCCCGGACCATCAATGTCTTACTGAATCCGCAAAGTATGGCGGCACATCACACTGCCGCCATCGATATTTTGCAGGCCATCAAAGTCTCGAATCAATTGCTTGATGCTGGGCAAATTACCATGGCCAATGAGTCGATACAGCTGGAAGCGGGAAACTTCATCGTCACCCGCGAACAATTGCAAAATCTGGTCGTCAATGTCGTCGGTACGATCCC
>JAYTLW010000227.1:0-3202 GCA_043729025.1 Methylobacter sp. | reverse complement strand
AATGCTGACCTTACCGGTATTATTACGTGGTATTTCCACAACGAAATGATGTGGATCGCTGGTGGCTGGTACGCCAAAACCCAAGGTCGGGTGAACGATGGCTTTTTCGGCAGTGGCGACTTTCTTTCGGGTGGTCATTGCTTACGCTTCTTGTATCACGTCGCCGGGTCTTAGTTGCAAGCCACTGAGCTCAGCGAATTCTTTTGCGGCATAACCATCACCAAACTGGATGCCTCCTGTAATATCGATGCTGATTTGAGCTTGGTCATCATTGAGAACTTTGCGCATGGAGTTCACGGTTTCTTCAATCATTTGTGCGGTCACCTGGCGTTCGTGGAAGCGTATTTGTACGGTGTTTTCGCCTTCGCCGATTTGGATGCGCACGCCTTTTAATAAAGTGGACTCACGATCACGAAATCGGTTGATGACCGCAAAGACTTTTTCTGTGTTATCAAGGTTGACACGTTTTGAATCCACTAGTCGTGCCGGTTTGGTGTCATCAATTTGTACCCCTGTATCACCGCTGGCCGGAATGCTGAATTCGGTGTTTTTGGTTGCCTCGCCTGCTTTGGCGAAGACCAAGAGTCGGTAGGCTTCTGTTTCTATTTCAAAGGGGGCTTCGTAGAGAATACCTTCTTTAGGATTTGAACCGTTTAAGCTGTAATAGATTTCAGCCTGAGGCACGCATTTAAGTTCAATACGGCGTTTATCGGCTGTGGCATGAATTTGATGGCGAACCATCAAGTCGGCAAGCCAACGTTTTGGCTCGCCGATTTCATGTTTTCCTTCACTATCTACTGCCAGAAAATAAAGGTTTGCGGCATTAGTCGTAAAGTTATCCAAGTCATCAACAACAGGATCAGCCGTAGTGACAGTAGCTTTCTGCGAATAGTGGATAATGGGGCTGTCACCACAATTCCGGGGGGTTAACATCAGAATGGATTCGCCGGAGTCTTTGTTGGTACCTTGTGGCGCAATATTTAATGTGGTTTTTTCTTTAGGGAACGGGCCTTTTTCAATATAACCATCTTCACCTAGACGCCAACGGACTTGTCTCAACGCTTCAGTTTTCAGCATATCCATGCCTGCGCTACCTGGCATCCAGGGCCATTCCGGGTTGGTTTTGGCGCGCATCAGTACATCTTTCCAGGGCGTGCGCCGGTCGCGTTCCGGCCAAAGATAGACCTCGGCTTGTGCCAGATAGTTGGATATTTCATCTTTGACATTCAGAGCCAGTTTGTAATTGGCGCGAGGACTGGCGAGCAATTCTTCAATCTGTTTTTCTGCCGATTGATCACCCGTTCCAACCTTAAGGCCGTTATCAATCGTTACCATCAATAGCACATCATCTCCGGTAAGTTCATCAACACCGGGAAAATACAAGCGGTTGTAGGAAGCTGATAGCGCTTTCATAAACCGTTGTTCGACATCCTCCAGACGTTCACGCGCTTCTTCATACAGCGTATCCCCATCTTTAAGATGTTTAACGACTTGCTCAACAGCATACAATTCGCGCAAGCGCTCTTCAACGACATCAGCAAAATGGCTATCCTGACCGGATAACACCAACAAGTTGTTTTTTTCTTGCTGGAACATGAAAAAATTGTTCAATTGCTGGGGAGGGAGTTTTCCATCTGGACGCACAACGATAAGCAGTCGCTGACCGGTCAAGCGAATGTCATCTAAGAAAGGGAGCACTTTCAGTTCTTGATAAGCCGCCTTATTGCTAGGCTGCAATATTCCTGTCAATCGATTAATCAGGGCTTGATCGATTTTAGGTTGAGGTATATCGCGGGCATTACGTTCGATTTTACGTGAGAGGTTTTCAGTATCTTTAATAAAGTAACGCTGATCTTCCCGGTGCAAATACCAGGCGTGTTCACGTAACTTTTCTAACGCGATAACAAATTCGTCCGATTTGCGATTGGGAGCCGCTAGAAATTCAATGATTTCGCCTTCGGATAAACCAATGCGACCTCCGACTGCCCTTGATAAGGATGATGCTAATAACAAGGTGCTGACTTGTGTCGCAGCATCACTGGAAAGTTGCTCATCAATCGATTCGGCGACGGCACTGCCACTACCTCCATCGGCAATATCGTGAGCCATGGCGGGCTGTAGAGACGGTGCAATGCGGCTTATTTCATCTTTAACATCCAAATCATTTAAATTTAAATGCTGAGAACCAATTAAAAAAACGTCGTCAAGTGCTCTGTCTTCCACACTTTTGAGCAGGCGTGCCGCAAATTGCATTAAACCGCGCGTTTGCCGAAAACCTTCATTCTCTTTAAATAATGCTACTAAATGTTTGAAAGCAGGATGAAACGGGTAGGTTTCGCGTACTTGTTCGGCTATTTGTTCTATGCTGGTGGCGGTAATGTAGCCGCCATCAGTTGCCGCCTTGATACGTTGGGCATATTCTTCGGCAACATCGTTGATAACACTGTCATCCGGCAGGGTGAGGATCAGCCGTTTTTTGAGGATTTCGTAAATCTCGTTACCCGCCAGTTGAACGGGAGTAATGGTTTTTGCTTGACGGCGGGTTTCCTGCTGTAAGTTGGTAATGGCTTCGGTTAATGCTCTGGTTTGCGTAGTGTAACTGCCGGATAGGTTGGCGATTACAATGCAACAGTTATCAAGTTCCAGTGCCGCGCTCAATAAACAACTGAGGGAGTAAGTCACCATATTGGCCAACGTGCCTTCTCCCATCACTTGGGTGCTGGCATTGTCGAGATAAGGAGGCAATTCATCGAGCATAATTAACGTCGGCTCATTACCTATAATGGCTTTCCATTTAGCCTGATCAACACTTTTAGGGCCGTTAATCCAGTGAGACTTGATAGCCTCTTCCTGGCCTAATTGTGCGGCTATTTCACCCCAGATAAAATTATCGGGGTTATTACGACCGTTGAAGGCGGCAATTCTGGCTTTTCCAAAATTAACTCGTCCGGCTAAGTCATCGGGTAGCATTTGCTGACGCAATTCAGGATGTCTTGCCAATAACCCCAAAGCAATCATCATGTGGGTTTTACCACCACCCATCGCTTGCGTCAGTTCAAAAACTGCTTGATCAGATTGCCCTGATAATCGCAACATGCCTTCCCGAAACAGCTGCTCCATACCTTGAGTGACATAGTTTCTGGAAAAGAACTCTTGTCCATCACCTTCATCTTTAATGAGATCAGCCAAGTTTTCTATTGCC
>JAYTLW010000226.1:0-10451 GCA_043729025.1 Methylobacter sp. | reverse complement strand
TAAATACCTTTGCGATGCTGATAGTCAGTGCGACCTTGTTATTGATGCAGGGAGGGAACATCGGCAAGGGATTGATGAGTATGATGCACACCGAGTTTCAATTGAGCCGAGCCGCCATTTTTGATCCGGCCAGTCTCACGCTGCATTTTAAGCAGGTGATGATAGACGGGTTGCTGTTGATTGCACCGTTTTTAGCGTTTACGGTGATAGTCGCCATTGTCGCCCCTATATCTTTGGGGGGGTGGATACTCAACTGGGAGGCGATTGCCCCGAAGTTTGAAAAAATGGATCCCATCAAGGGCATACCCCGATTGTTCGCTATGCGGGGCTTGGTGGAAATGATTAAAGCCTTGCTTAAAATTCTATTGGTCTTTGCCGTCTCGGCGGTATTGTACCGATCCTTCATCAGCGAATTGCTGGGCTTGAGCGCCGAGCCGCTAGCGCAGTCTATCGGCCATGCGTTAAACATCATCGGCGAATGCTTGTTACTGCTCAGCGCCTCGCTGGTATTGATTGCGATGATAGATGTGCCTTATCAGCTGTGGGATCACAATAAGAAACTGAAAATGACCTTACAGGAAATCAAGGATGAACATAAAGAATCCGAAGGCAGTCCCGAAGTGAAAGGACGCCAGCGCAGGATGCAAATGGATATGGCGCAAAACCGTATGATGGCCCAAGTGCCCAAAGCCGACGTTATCGTGACCAATCCTAGCCATTATGCGGTGGCCTTACGCTATGATCAGCACTCTAATAGCGCGCCAAAACTGGTCGCCAAGGGTATCGATTTGATAGCCGCGCAACTCCGCAACGTAGCGATAGGCGCTGATGTGCCTTTGGTGGCGTCCCCGCCTTTAGCCCGAGCCTTGTATTATTCGACCGAACTGGACAAAGAAATACCGCAGGGGCTTTATTTAGCCGTCGCGCAAATACTCGCTTATGTTTATCAATTGAAAGCGGCTCAGAAAAATGACTGGAGAGCGCCGTTGCCGCCGGGCGATATTAACGTGCCTGACGAATTTAAACGGGATTAACGGGGAATTACTCAGCAGCAAAAATCAAATGCCACAGATTCACAGATTGCGGATAGATTTTGTTTTGTAATGTATGTTTCTTTTCTAAATATTTCATATGTTTAATCTGTGAATCTGTGGCAAAGCTTCCGCTCCTGCTCACGCCCCTTACCTACATCCCTGTAGGTAACCAA
This sequence comes from Methylobacter sp., assembly GCA_043729025.1. GTDB lineage: Bacteria > Pseudomonadota > Gammaproteobacteria > Methylococcales > Methylomonadaceae > Methylobacter_A. The sequence continues at coordinate 9,244 of JAYTLW010000226.1, read as the reverse complement.
ACACGAACTGAGTCGTTATTATGGATTTTACTAAATTAAAAGCAGCGTTAGCGGCGCTGGGAAAAGCAGAGCTGGGCGCCCCCTTAGTGATTGTCATGGTTTTATCCATGCTGATCTTGCCGTTGCCGGCATTCATACTCGACCTGCTGTTTACCTTTAATATCGCCTTCTCGTTAATTATCCTGCTGGTTGTTGTCTACACGCTTAAACCCTTGGAGTTTGCCTCATTTCCAACCGTTATTTTATTGGCGACCATATTACGTTTGGCGCTGAATGTGGCTTCGACACGTATCGTATTGATTGAAGGGCATAAGGGCGGGGATGCGGCCGGCAAGGTGATTGAGGCCTTCGGCGCTTTTGTGATCGGCGGTAACTTTGCCGTAGGTCTGGTAGTTTTTGCGATACTGATCATCATTAATTTTATGGTCGTTACCAAAGGCGCCGGGCGGATTGCGGAAGTCGGGGCGAGGTTTACGCTGGATGCGATGCCGGGCAAGCAAATGGCGATCGACGCAGACTTGAATGCCGGTTTGCTGACCCAAGATGAAGCGCGGGAACGACGCGCCGAAGTGGCCACGGAAGCGGATTTTTACGGTTCTATGGACGGCGCCAGCAAATTTGTCAGGGGCGATGCGGTTGCCGGGATTATTATCTTATTTGTCAACATGATAGGCGGCTTAGCCATCGGCGTAGCTCAGCACGATTTGAGTTTTACCGAGGCAGGTAAGATTTACGTTTTACTGTCCATAGGTGATGGTTTAGTCGCTCAAATTCCTTCCTTGTTATTGTCGACGGCCTCCGCTCTGGTTGTGACCAAGGTCGGCAGCAGCGGCGAAAATATCGGCCAGCAGGTCACGGCGCAGCTGTTTGCCAACCCCAAAGCGTTGACGGTCACGGCGGCGGTGGTCGGCGCCCTGGGTATTATTCCCGGCATGCCCAATATGGTCTTTATCTTACTGGCGCTGGTTTTAGCAGGTTCCGCCTATTTAATTGAGATGAAGCATAAAGAGGCCGAGTTGGTTGCGGTTGATTATCCGCAGGAGCGGGCTCTCAACGCACCCACCGCCGAGACTAAAGAACTGGGCTGGGATGATGTGATGCCGGTCGATGTGGTCGGCCTGGAAGTCGGTTATCGGCTCATACCTTTGGTGGACAAGAATCAGGGCGGACAACTGATGGTGCGCATCAAAGGCGTACGAAAAAAACTGTCTCAAGAATTGGGTTTTTTAATTCCATCGGTACATATTCGGGACAACCTTGATTTAAGCCCGACCGCTTATCGAATCTCTTTGATGGGGGTGACCGTAGGCGAAGCCGAAATTATGCCTGAAATGGAGATGGCGATTAATCCGGGGCGTGTTTTTGGCGCCTTGAAAGGTAATGCCTGCAAGGATCCCGCTTTTGGTCTGGATGCCGTGTGGATAGAGCCCAGCCAGAAAGATCATGCGCAAACCTTGGGTTATACCGTGGTTGATCCTGGAACGGTGGTGGCGACTCATCTGAGCCATCTTTTGCAATCGCATGCGCATGAATTGTTCGGTTATGAAGAGGCGCATAAAATACTCGATAATCTGGCTAAGTCCGCCCCGAAGTTGGTCGAAGACTTGGTGCCGAAAACATTGCCCTTGGGGGTGGTCGTCAAGGTGTTGCAAAACCTGTTGCAAGAGCATGTGCCAATCCGGGATATGCGCAGCATCGTCGAGACTTTGGCGGAGTACGGGCTCAGGAGTCAAGATCCCGACATCTTAACGTCGGCGGTGCGCGCCGGGTTAGGCCGGTTAATTATCCATGAAATCAGTGGCATGCATGATGAGCTGCCGGTTATTACCCTGGATCATGAGTTGGAACAGTTATTGCATAAGTCTTTGCAAACGGCAGGTGAAAGTGGTGTCGGAATCGAACCGGGCTTAGCGGAACAAATGCATACCTCATTGCAGGAAAGTATGCAAAAAATGGAAATGGAAGGACAAACGGCGGTGTTGCTGGTTTCTTCTTATATCCGCCCCTGGTTATCCCGATTCGTTCGCCATTCCATTCCCGGTTTACATGTCTTGGCATATAACGAAATACCTGTTGATCGTCAGATCAAGGTGGTTTCAACTGTCGGGCGACGAACCTAGCACATGAGGCTATTATGAAGATTAAACGTTTTTTTGCAGCAGACATCCGTCAAGCCATGCGCATGGTTAAAGAAGAGTTGGGTGCGGATGCGGTGATCATGTCAAACAAGTCTGTTGACGGCGGTGTCGAGATTGTTGCAGCACGCGATTTTGATGAGCAGTTGATTCATAGCAAGTTGCAAAAACAGGCCGTCGAATCACAGCACCCGGTACGGTCGCATGGGTTCCCTACCAATAGCGACACTTCCACCATCCCTGGCGGTCGTGAAACTAAAAAGATCGATTTGCCTGATTTTGAAGCTGAAAAAAATAGATTGCATGTATTAAGCAGCGAGAGAAAACAAAGTGCCGAGGGTTTTGTGCCTGAGCGCCCTCAGGTACTACGGTCGCAGCGGTTTCCTGGCAGCGATGCTGCCCCCGCTTCTGCCCCCCGTCGGAATGTTGATCAATATGTGGGCTATGCGGAAAAAGTGCATCTGCGCGGAAATTCGGACACAGTAATGGCAAAACTCGCCAATGGTTCGTCTAGGCCCACCACGAGTGGTTCGACAAAACTCACCACGGGTTCGGTAACATCTGCTTTAACACAAAGACCAACTCAAATTGCCAAGGTAGCGGAAAAGCCTAGTAGTTTGTCCGATGATTTGCTCATGGAAATGAGCAAGGAGCTTAAATCCTTAAGGTCTGCAATGGACTCTAAATTGTCCGGCATCAATTGGAGCGCAGCGCCGCAGCCCAGTACGGTCAGAACCGATTTGCTACAACGTTTAGCCGGCATGAGTATCTCAAGAAAACTGAGTGTTAAGGTTGCCAATCGCTATACCCATCACACTGATCCCGAAGTTGTTTTCAGCCAAGTTCAAGAATTGCTGGCTAAAGTATTGCCTGTGGCTGACGACGATTTGTTGGAGCACGGCGGGATTGTGGCCTTAGTAGGGCCTACCGGCGTAGGAAAAACCACCACGATTGCCAAGCTGGCAGCCAAATTCATTTTAAAACACGGGCCTAGACAGGTGGCATTGATTACCACCGATAATTACCGTATTGGCGCTCATGAGCAACTGAGCACCTATGGGCGGATATTGGATGTTCCGGTTCGGGTAGCATCCAGTGCCGCTGAGTTGCATCATCTTATTAACGGTTTTGCAGATAAACGTCTTATTTTGATCGATACCGCCGGCATGAGCCAACGCGATATGAAGTTGGTTGACCAGATTAATACCCTGCAACAAAGCGGGCTAGCCATAAAATCCTATCTGGTGATGTCGGCTGCGACCGAATATAAAGCTATGAATGAAATCATCAAAGCTTTTCAGATTTTTGAACCGCAAGCGAGTATTTTGACTAAACTTGATGAAGCAGCAACAATAGGTTCGGCTATTTCATCGATAATAGAGCATAACCTGCCGCTGGCTTTTATTGCCGACGGTCAGCAAGTGCCTGAAGATATGCACAACCCATGCGCCCGAACTTTAATCGGGCAATGTGTGGCTGAGTTGGATCAGGATAGCGACTATCACGATGTCAATAATGAAGCTTGGTTGGCGCAAGGCTATGCATAAGCAAGCCGATCAAGCGGCGGGGATAAGAAAAATGAATAATATCAAACCGGTTCGGGTTATCGCAGTCACCAGCGGCAAGGGTGGTGTCGGTAAAACAAACTTGTCGGTTAACATCGGCATAGCGCTTTCGCAAATGGGGCAGCGGGTGGTGTTAATGGATGCTGACATGGGGCTGGCTAATGTCGATATTTTGTTAGGCGTATACCCCAAGTTCAATCTTTCTCATGTGCTGTCTGGGGAAAAAACCTTAGTTGAAATCATGATTGACGGGCCTTCGGGCTTGAAAGTAATACCCGGGGCATCCGGTATTCAGAAGATGTCGGAACTCAGCACCATTGAACAGGCTTCGGTGATCCACGCCTTTAGCGAGATCGATCATGATATCGATGTGTTGATCGTCGATACTGCGGCCGGCATATCGGCAAGCGTAGTTAATTTTGCCCGGGCCTGCCAGGAAATTATCGTGGTAGTTTGCGACGAGCCGACCTCGTTAACCGATGCTTATGCATTTATTAAGTTGCTTAACAGGGATTATGGTTTATCCAATTTTCATGTGATTACCAATATGGTTCAAACCGTTCAGCAAGGCCATACGTTATTTCAGAAGTTAAGTAAAGTAACGGATCGCTATCTGGATGTTACGCTACAGTTTGTAGGCGCAGTACCTTATGACGAATATCTGCGTAAATCGGTCCAAAAACAAACGCCGGTAGTCATGGGTTTTCCCAGAAGCAAGGCATCCCTCGCGCTGAAAACGATAGCCGCAAGAATTGATAGCTGGCCGCTGAAATCCCAGGCGGGCGGTTATATCGAATTTTTTATTGAAAGAATGATTCAGTATGGATCTCAAAAGGATGTCGCATGAGCGGCGTGGCAATGTACACTTCGGTACAGACGGGTGGCACGGATGAACGTGTCATGCAGCATGCGCCCTTAGTAAAACGCATTGCCTACCATTTGTTGGGCAGATTGCCTGATTCCGTTCAAGTCGATGACTTGATTCAGGCAGGCATGCTCGGCTTGCTGGAAGCCATCAAGAATTATGACGCCTCGCAGGGCGCCAGTTTCGATACCTATGCCGGCATTCGTATCCGGGGATCGATGCTGGATGAGGTCAGGCGCTGCGACTGGACGCCGCGCTCCGTGCACAAAAAATCACGCATGGTCTCTGACGCGATACGGACGGTCGAAAACAGAACCGGGCGCGAGGCAAGAGACATCGATGTGGCTGAATATTTAGGCATAAGCATTGACGAATATAATCACATCCTTCAGGACTCAAGCAGTTGCCGTGTGTTCAGTGTCGAAGAAATGGCGCAAACCGGGGACGGTTATCTTGAAGTATCTTTAAATAATAATGAAGAAGAGCCGGTAGACGACTTAAGTCGTGAAGATTTTCAACAGGCACTGGCAAAAGCCATCATGGGCCTACCTGAACGCGAGCGGCTGGTTATCACGCTTTATTACGATGAAGAGCTTAATTTGCGTGAAATCGGCGAAATTTTGAATATCAGTGAGTCCAGAGTCAGTCAAATTAGCTCTCAGGCTGTGTTGCGATTGCGTTCAAGGCTGTCTGAATGGACTAATGATTAATAGAAATAAATATTTCGGCGGCAAATGCCTGGATATTATGTCTGTCATGGGAAACCGGTATGCTAGAAATACAACCTGTATCACTTTTTTTTCCCGTCGTGAAACCCAAAAAAATCAATAGGGATGAGAGCCGTCCTGAGCAACAGCAGCCTAAAAAAAAGCAACAAGTGTCGGAACAGGATGCTGAACCCATACAACATATTGATGAAATTGTTTGATGAATAATCCTTTGCTGGCTGTTCTGATTATTGTGAGCGTATTGATAGTTGTCATGCTTTGTTGGCTGGTGCGTATTCAGCTGAAACTTAAGCGTGATTTCCATGTTCTTGATGATATTGTTCAGGCTAACTGTAATGATATTGTCGGCATATGTTCTGCCGCATTGGCGATGGATAGTAAAATGATCGCTACGGAAGATCAGGTCGAAGATCTGTCGACAAAGATTGCCGAAGCCGAGCAAAACGAACAGTCGGTCCACCCCTACAGTGTAGACATCCGAAAAGTAAAAAGCGGAGCTAGCATTACAGAGTTAATGCAAAGCTCAGGATTAAGCCATGACGAGGCCGCTTTATTGATTCGCTTGCATGGTTCCAAAGTTCAGTTGTAAAAATTCAACACATTAAAAAAGCGTAGTAGGTTGGGTTACGACTGCATGGATGTAGGAGGTAGAGCAATGCAGGAGCAATTGCCGAGGCGGTAGCCGTAACCCAACATGTGCCGCTTGAATGTGTCTGCTTAGGCTATTGCTCCTAGTCTTCGCCGCTGAATACGCCTAGCACTTGCAATAAACTCAGGAACAAATTATAGATAGAGACGTATAAGGAAACAGTCGCTAAAATGTAGTTGGTTTCTCCGCCATGGATGATGGCGCTGGTCTGGAATAAGATCATTCCCGACATCAGCAGAATAAACATGGCCGATACAGCCAGCGACAAACCAGGCACAGCGAAAAAAAGTGATCCGATACCCGCCAGAAACGCCACCAGTATGCCGACCATCAGGAAGCCGCCCATAAAACTGAAATCTTTGCGCGTGGTTAAGGCATAGCCGGAAAGGCCTAAGAAGATGACGCCTGTGCCGCCTAACGCCGTCATGATTAATTCATGACCATTGCTGAAAGCTTTGATATACATCGTTAAAATAGGGCCGAGAGTGAGGCCCATAAAGCCGGTTAATGCAAAAACAAACACCAGTCCCAGGCTGCTGTTGCTGAATTTGGTCGTCAAAAACAGGAGGCCGAAATAACCTATCAGAGTCATGAACGGGTTAATATGCGGCAGATCCAGCGCCATTGCCGCAGCTGCAGTCATGGCGCTGAAAATCAGGGTCATAGACAATAGCAAATAGGTGTTTCTCAAAACTTTATTGGTCGCCAGAATGTCGGCTTCCGGGCGTGAAATAGCGGTATTTAGTCTCATTTTATTAAGCTCTCTTAAAGTGTGTTAACGGAAAAGTCAGTCCTGCAATCTTACAAGAGTTTGGCGGTATGGGTAAGAGTATTTTGTAGAATATCGGATTGTTGAAAGAATGATTGTTCACAAAGTCGGATTATCGCAGAAATTAGACCAAAAATATCATGATATTAAAGGCAAGGAGGCCATAATAATCGGCTGGTCGGATGTTTATAAGGCTTTGCCTATTCCTTAGCGAAGGCAAGAGACCAGCGGATGTTGTGTTGAAATATGTTTTTAAAATCCTCCATTAATAGAGAGCCGTCATTTCTAACCTAGCATTTTCTTACCACATTCGGCGTAGCCAACGCGCCACGCAGACGCGAATTATCGTGACCCCGGGTTCAGTTGAAGTTGTTGCTCCGACCCTGGCCTCCGAGCATAAAATCCATCAATTTGTTCAGTCCAAGCAGCAATGGATAGTCCAGGCTTTGGCTAAAATTGAAGCTAAAAGCCAGCTGCATAAAACCTTGGCCCCGGCTGTTTATGCTCATGGTTCCGAGGTTCCTTATCAGGGAGTGCCGTACAAACTGGCAATAAGACCGACAAAATTAAAACGGATAAAAATAGAATTTTGCCGGGAATTTATTGTCCATGTCCCCGCTGTATTGATGATTAAAGACCACAGCGCCGAGCTAAGAGAAGCGTTAATAACCTGGATGAAAAAAACCGCAAAGTGCCGGGTAGAACAGCTGGTAAAACAGCATGCAGAAAAAAAACAGTTATTTCCCCAGGCGATCAGGATTAAAACCCAAAAAAGTCGATGGGGCAGTTGCGGTATTCATAATGACATTAATATCAATTGGCTGCTAATAATAGCTCCCCCTGAAGTCCTGGAATATGTAGTGGTACACGAGCTTTGCCATATCAAGATCAGGAACCACTCTGCTCATTTCTGGTCTTTGGTCGCCGAACATCTGCCGGACTATCAAAGCCGAAGGCAGTGGCTGAAAAAGCACGGCAGCAGCCTGATGATGGGATTGTGATTTGGGGGGGGCAAAAATCGGGAGTTCTACGATACGAAGCGCATTGCTTATCCAACACTACCTCGTTTTCACGAGATTGAAATTTAGAAGGCTTGTCCATGATGAACGGTTTCCAGAACGTCGATAATCTCATTGCATTCTATGACAACTTTATTTTTACTGACGATATAGTCGGCCAAGGCGGTTATTGCGCGCCAATTTGAGCTTTCATTAACGAAGCTGAATGCCGCCAAAAATAATTCTGTGATTTTTTGTTCCCTGAACGCTGTTGTTGCAGTAAAGCATTCGAGATACTCGTTGACGCGCTCTAAATCGGAAGCGCCGCCAAAGTAATGCAGGGCGCTTAAATGGATTAGGCGAGGGTTAATCAGTTCACCGTCTTGTTGCATCAGATATTTGGCTTCAGCTAATGGCCCGGCCAGTATGTTGATCATATCGGCTTCAAAAGCGCATTGATAAGCTTTTTTTTGCGCTGAAGAAAAATCGTTTGTCGCTTCTTCAATGGATGAAGGCAGCAGCTGAATTAAGCGGCCGCCATCTATGTTGGCAATATACTTAGCTTCAGGCTTGTTTAAAAGCCGTGATGTTAGAAAGTCACTATGCACCGGTGTGATAAATATCTGAAAAAAAACCGGTGGCAGTTCTTTTTGTTTGTTACCGAGATAAATAGCTGCTGCGTGTCCGGCTTCATGTATGGCAACTTTTCTGTTTATTTCTTGATGAGTCAGATATAAGGCTTTGTTAAAAATGCGGTTACGATTCATGATATAGATCCGTTAATATGACGTAGGTGAGTTTCGAATTGAATTTTTTATGGGCCGGTTCTTACTCGACAGTTCTAAGCGAGCGGATTCAATCTTAAAAGGGTTTTATTAATAATTTATTAAACGTCTCTAAATAGTTAAGTTAAAACTTTCAGCAGTGAAAAAAGTTATAGAGCATTGCAGGCGGTCGCAAATAGCGACTATGTGTTGGCGCCGATTTCAGCCAACGCTTTATTGGTCGGTAATGCTTACTACCAGCACGGCCGGCACGACCCTGTCCCACTATATGGATCGGACGCTGGGCTTAGGTTATGCGAACGGCTCATTGATGCTGCCCCCACAGTTACAGATCCCCGTCATTTCTAAACTGACTAAGTACTAGATGCAACAATCGCTAATTCACTCTTAACACCAGTTTGCTCAGCGCCGGTAGGACAATAAAGGTGCAGACCATGATCCAGAATATGCCGATGGTGATAATCAAACCCATGCTGGCGATGCCTTGGTGCGGTGAGAAGGCTAGTCCTGCAAAACTTGAGGCGGTAGTCAACGCGCCGTAGAACATGGCTCTGGCGGTGCTGGACTGATAGATATTTTGTTCTTCGGATAGCGAATGGTGCAGCTTTTCAACCATGTGGATGCCGTTGTCTACGCCCAGTCCCAGCAACAGCGGCAGGGCGATGATGTTGGCAAAATTGATCGGGGTGTGGGTGAGCACAGCACTCGCCAGGGTAAATAGTCCGGCCAGAATCAGCGGCGTCATGACCA
>JAYTLW010000225.1:0-8578 GCA_043729025.1 Methylobacter sp. | reverse complement strand
AGGTTGAGGGGATTCAAACAACAACTTATTGGGATTGGTATTATTGGTGATTTTATTCTGTGCACATTCCTTGATAATTTCATCCAGATTTAAGCGCATGTGCAGAAAAATGGCAGATTTTATCATTTCCAACAAAAACCTCTCCTAACCGTAAAATCTTAAGTTTTACGGTTACTAACGACTGTTCGTTTAACACTATGACCAACATCCAATATATAAATACCCCTGAGCAGCTGGCCCGGCTGTGTGTACAGATAAAAAAAGAACCCTGGCTGGCGCTGGATACCGAATTTTTGCGGGAAAAAACCTATTATCCGAAATTTTGCCTGCTGCAAATAGCAACACCGGAATGGGTGGCCTGTATAGACCCCATCGCATTACCTTCACTGGATATGCTTTTTGAAGTCATCTACAGTCCGGACATCATCAAAGTGTTTCATTCCAGCAGACAGGATTTGGAAATCTTTTATCAATTAACCGGAAAATTACCCGAGCCGCTTTTTGATACCCAAATCGCTGCGCCCTTGCTGGGTTTTCAGGAGAATCCGGGTTATGCGATGCTGGTGTCCAGCCTGTTAAATGTGAATTTAAACAAGGCGCATACCCGGGCGGATTGGAGCAAGCGGCCGTTGATCCCTGCGGAAATTCAATATGCTGCGGATGATGTGATTTATTTATGCAAGATTTATCAGCTGATGTTGCTGAAATTAGCAGAGTTAGGACGATCCGATTGGCTGGAGCGTGATTTTTCCGAGCTGACCAATCCGGATCTTTATCAGGTTAGGCCTGAACAAGCTTGGTTGAAAATTAAAGGTAAAAACAAACTTACCGGAAAACAATTGTCAATTGTGCAAACCTTAGCCGAATGGAGGGAAAAGACCGCGCAGTCCGAAGACCGACCCAAGAGTTGGTTGTTGCGCGATGAGATGCTCTTTGACATGGCCAAGTTGCAACCGGAAACAGTGGCTGAATTGGCCAATGTTCGCGGCATTAACGAGCGTTCGATTAATCGTTACGGCATCGAACTGTGCCAGTTGATTAAGGAGGCCAAGCATCGCGCGCCCATACCCTCGAATGAAAAAAATCGGCCCGCAAAGAAAACCCAGCAACAAGAAGCGATACTGGATATTTTAACGGCGCTGGTCAGGATACGCGCCGAAGAAAACTCATTAAATCCCATTATTCTTGCGACACGTAAAGACTTGGAGGTGTTGTTGTTCAATGACGATGGCGAATGTCCGCTGCTGCACGGCTGGCGCTTTAAAATGGCCGGGAGGGAATTGGTTGGTTTGTTAAAAGGAGAGTTATTGCTCGGCATTGAATCTGACAGGCTGGCTATTATTGAAAATAAGGCCCTGGCTTAGGCTTTTTAACCCTGGTAAAGGCGCTGATTACAACGGTTGATGATTGACATTATAAAGATGATAAGCTACGGTTCGCTTGAGGGGATTAAGATTCTCTTAACTAGGCTCTTTGGGTTGAATATGATCGGATTGTTTGAGATTAGATATGACCTGACGGATTAATCATTTAATGAGGAATCGATAATGAATAAGAAAAACCTCTTTACTGCCTGCATACTGTGCAGCGCATTATTGTCAACAGGATCGGCCTATGCAGAACATGAGCGCGGCTATCTAGCGGGTGTAGGCTGTAAGTTTAGCCAAGGCTTGGCTAATATAGCCACCGGCTTTATTGAGATACCGAAGAATATGGTCAATATCAGTCATGATCAGAATATTTTTGTCGGACTGACCTGGGGAACCTTGCGGGGAGTCTTGGAAACTGTCGCTCGAACGACTGTAGGCGCCGCAGAATTGATTACTGCACCTATTCCAACCAGCGCCTTTATCACGCCGCCTTTTGTATGGAATCGTTTTAGCGAGGATAGCCGTTATTTTGGCCTGCATATGCCAGGATTCTGGACTAGCTATGGCCCGTTGGATGACGGCGAATAAGCTGCCCCCGTTGACTCATCGTTGCATTCATTGTTAGGATTGAAAAAGGATAAACTTATGAACAAGCCATTAATTTACCTGCCATTTGCAGTAGCAATTGCTACTCTTGCAGCCTGCGCTGCGCCGCCGCAAAAAGATGTTCCCGGCTTAAGTTCGGGAATAGACGCCGCTAATGCCGGTCATTATCGACAATCTATTTATCATGAGCAATTGGCCGAGGAAAAACTCGCTACAGCCAATAAAGTTTTGACGCATTGGCAAAACGATCATTACTGGAATATTAATGACCGGCAACTGGGTATGGATGCCGCCCAGTCGGCCGCCGAGCATCGGCTTGCCTCGGAAAAGGAGCTATGCCAGTGGTTAACGCAGGTGCACAGTCAAAATCATCTTCAAGATAGTGCGGTTTCGTCTCAACATACTGTGGTATTTTTTGCCAATGGCAGCGCCACAGCTTATAAATCTAACGATCATGAAATTGCTATCTTAGGCAACTTTTTGGCGACTCATCCCGAAACCAGCGCCGATGTAACCGCGACTACCGATACGGTGGGTAGTGCGGCGAGTAATCAAAACTTATCGGAACGTAGGGCCTCTTTTGTCAGCCGCATGCTGGTCAAACATGGCGCTAAGATGGAACAACTGCATATAAAAACCTTGGGTGAAGCTCATGGGCCGGACAATACGCAGAATCAGAATCATCGCGCGGTATCCATGATTACCGTTCATCCCAATTATGCCGATTGTCCTGATTTGAAATAAACCCGCGTCAGATTCTATATCCATCCACACATACGCCCTGTAATCTCCAGGGGGTATTATCTTCTTAAGGGAGGGCAGGAGCTGCCCTCCCAACACCACAGCAGTTGTCGGGCTTGTTTGCTCATATTGTGTTTTAATCGCTTAAGCTGATGCTTGCCACGCCGGCTTGGCATATAATGCGCGTTTTAGTTTTTTATGTTCCCGGAAGGTAAGTCAATATGAAGAAAATCACTTTGTTTGTTGCAGTTTTGCTGTTTTTTGTTAGCTCAATAGCCAGCGCTCATGGCCCTGTTCGCCAAAAAGTTGAAGAGGACATCACCATCAACGCCCCTGCTGAAAAAGTCTGGGCCATCATTAAAGACTTTGGCGATATGTCCTGGTTACCCGCTGTTAAAAGCACCACTGTCGAGGGCGGCAATAAAAAAGGCGCTATTCGTGTGTTGACCTTAAAAGACGGCGGCACGATTACCGAGGAATTAAAAAAGCATGATGACAAGGCTATGTCCTATGCTTACAAAATCACCGAGATGAGCACGGTTAAAACCATTACTCATGCCGGTGTTGAAGAAAAAGTTCCGGCATTGCCCGTGGATAATTATGCGGCGAGCATCGATTTGACCGATAACGGCGGCAGCACTGTGGTTTCCTGGAAAGCCGGTTATTACCGCGCCTATATGAACAATAATCCCCCTGAAGAAATGAACGAAACTGCTGCTAATTCGGCGGTTACTGCGGTTTTACAAGTCGGCTTGAAAAACCTGAAAGCCCTGGCTGAAAAATAAGGTAGGTTGGGTTGATGCTGTTCCACCCCAACATTTATCGCACCAATATGTCGGGTTGCGAAAAGTTCGTAGGTTGGGTTAACGTAACCCAATATTTACGGCTTCGATGTGTTGGGTTACGGCTGAAGCCTAACCCAACCTACAGTGCTGTAGCGATAGTCGCCGCTACAGCCTTTTTATCTGCGCCGCTTCCAGCCCAGCCTTTTGCCTATATCAGCAATCAATTGGATGATAGCGTGTCCGTCATTGATACGGCGCAGGGCAGGGTAGTCGACACCATCGCCGTTCCCGGCAAACCGGCGGGAGTTGCGGCGGCACCTGACGGGGGCAGGCTTTATGTTAGTACGCCGGAGGCCAACGGCTTTGCCGTTGTCGATACCCAACAACGCCAGGTCGTCGCCAAGGTCACGGTAAGTAACGGCGCCCTGGGTATAGCCGTGGGCGCGGACGGCAAGCGGATTTATGTGGCGGACTGGTATAAGAATACCGTCTCGGTTATTGACTCCGGCAGTCTAAAATTGATTAAAACCATAGCTGTCGGCGAGTCGCCATCGGGCTTAGTCGTTAGCCCTGATAATCGCTGGTTATATGTCGCCAACCGGCTCGGCAATTCGGTTTCCCAGATCGATTTAGAGACACTGACTGTTAAGAAAACCGCCCAGGTTGGAGAGCATCCCTTCGGACTCACCATTGACGCCAGAGGAGAACGCATTTATGTCGCCAATGTCAAAAGCGATGATGTCACGGTGTTGGAAACAGCCAGGATGCACACTTTGGCGACTGTTAAGGTCAAAATGTTGCCATATGCCACCGCATTGGCGCTTAATGACAGTCGGTTATTGGTGACCAATCAGGATGACAGCTCGGTTTCGGTTATCGATACCGAAACCCTAAAGGAGATCGGTCTGATTAACGTGGGCGATAAACCCGAAGGCATCAGCACCCATCCTGACGACCGGCATGTCTACGTGGCTAACTGGTTTGACAATAATGTTTCGGTGCTCGACGCCAGAACCCTGAAAGTGATAAACACCATAAAAACCGGGGCAGGCAGTCGCGCCTTCGGGCAGTTTATCGGCAAATGATCTTTGTAGGAGGGGCTTTAGCCCCGATTGTCGGGGCTAAAGCCCCTCCTACGACCTAGCTCCCTATTAACTTCGCATCGTTAAGATCAAACCGCAGCACCAGCCCCTCATAAAAATGCCGTCACCCAATCAACTTATCGTTACCCTTCCTTATTTTCCCGACAGTTCTAAGCTGTTTTCCGTTTGCGTTGATAAAACCTGGGCGGTTTTTCTGGATAGCGGTTATCCCGGAAGCCATCAGGGCCGATACGATATTATTGCGGCGGAACCAGCCTGTACTTTGGTCACGCACGGCGAGTTGACCGTGATTACCCGTAACGGCCAGACCCTAACATCCACTGAAAACCCTTTTGATTTAGTTAAGCAGCAGCTGGATTTGTTCCCTAACCAGGAAACAGGCATCGATGATTTGCCGTTTAACGGCGGCGCCATCGGCTATTTTTCCTATGATTTAGTGCGTAGACTGGAGACGCTCGATACTACCGCCGAAGATGCCGAACATATTGCCGAAATGGCGGTGGGGATTTACGAATGGGCGGTCATCGTCGATCATCAGCTGCAAAAAAGTTATCTGGTAGGGCGATGCGATCTGCAAAAACAGCAAGATTTGATCCGGCAGTTTAGCGGATTACCGCCAAGCCATAAAGATCGTGCCTTTAAGGTCGTCGGCGAGATCAGATCCAATATGGACAAAGGGGCTTATGTTCATGCCTTTAACCGGATCAAACATTACCTCAAAGAAGGCGATAGCTACCAAGTGAATCTGGCGCAGCGCTTTGTAGCCGATTGCGAAGGCGATCCGTGGACGGCCTATCAGATCTTGCGCAAATTAAACGCAGCTCCATTCAGTTGCTATCTGAATTTGCCCGAAGTGCAGATTTTAAGCTCGTCCCCTGAGCGGTTTTTAAAAGTGACCGAGGGCGTGGTCGAGACCAAGCCCATTAAAGGCACACGGCCGAGAAAATCCGATTATGCAGAAGATCGGCAGCAGATAAAAAATCTGGAAGCCAGCGATAAAGACCGGGCGGAAAACCTGATGATCGTCGATTTGCTCAGAAACGACATCAGTAAAACCTGCAAGAACGGTTCAGTCAAAGTGCCGATGTTATTCGATGTGGAAAGCTACGCCACCGTGCATCATCTGGTCAGTACGGTTACCGGCATACTGGCGGATAATCAGCACGCCCTGGATTTGTTAAAAAGCTGTTTTCCGGGCGGATCGATTACCGGCGCGCCCAAGATCAGAGCCATGGAAATCATCGAAGAACTCGAACCCAATCGGCGCGGCGTTTACTGTGGGGCTATCGGTTACATCGGTTTCAACGGCAATATGGATACCAATATTGCGATCAGAACGCTGGTGTGCTCTGAAAACACTATCCGTTTCTGGGCGGGCGGCGGTATCGTCAACGATTCGGTAGTCGAAGAAGAATATCAGGAAAGTTTCGACAAGGCGGCGGCCATGCTCGAATTATTACAGCAATTTAGCCGCACTACAGATGCAAGGTAGCTCTAAAAATGCCATCTACGGTTCCACAGATTCACAGATTAGGAATGTGCATGAAATAAGTTGAGCATTTGTAGGGGCGAATTCATTCGCCCATGGCGGATAAATCAGCCCCTACACGCTGGCTGACCAATGTTTCATTGGTGATTTTATTTCATGCACATTCCTAATCTGTGAATCTGTGGCGTTTTATCTGTGACGGTTTAATTTACTGCGAGTTACTTAAACATGATTATTATCAAACTGGGCGGCAGCCTGTCCCGCACCGATCACCTCGTTAACTGCTTGAATGCGGTGGAGAAAAACGTGTTGGGCAGGGCGGTGGTCATTGTTCCCGGCGGCGGCGCGTTTGCCGATCAGGTCAGGTTAGCGCAACAACACTGGCAATTTGACGATAGCACCGCGCACCACATGGCACTCTTAGCCATGCAGCAAATGGCCTTGCTGTTTAAAGGACTTAAACCCGATTTTGCCATTGCCGATACTCTTTCCGCGATTTTAGACCATTTAAACGGACAGAAAATCGTCATCTGGTCGCCGGATATCAATGAACTTGATGATGCAGGAATCCCGGCATCGTGGGATATAACGTCCGATAGCCTGGCGGCATGGCTGGCCAAGAGGCTTTCGGCAAGTGAACTTATCCTGGTAAAGTCAGCCGTTATCGATGCCAAACTTGGCCTGCATCAGCTTGCACAGTTACAAATAGTCGATGGCGCATTTTGCGGTTTTGTAGCACATGCCGCCTTTAAAATACGCATTATTAATGCGCAAAACGTAATGGATATCTGAATTTAACCGGCATGTGCCGTAACCCCGATAACAACTTCCATGTTTCCGACAACCGTAAAGCTAAGAACTTGGCGGCCGGATAAGCCTAAAAGCAGCAATTGAGTATTCCAATATCCCGTTCGCCCTAAGCTTGTCGAAGGGCTCAGCACGAACCGCTTTCACGCGTCTCAATTGCGGTTTATAGGTTAATAAGAGCACCGTAGGGTTTCGCGTAGCAAACCGCCAATCAACGCACAACGCCGATGACAGCCCTTCGGCTATGCTCAGGAGAGCCCTGTCGCATTTGCGGTGGATTGCCTGTTGGCGAATCCATATATGGCGAATCCCTACAAATAATCCTCACAGCATTCAAGCCCCTATCATAAACAAGATTTAAGCACTAGTCAGACAGGCTCATTTTTCGTTAAAAGTATGGCGCCACTTCACATTTTTTGAATTAAAAAGTGACTTAACATTGAAGTTAGTCAAAAAATTACTAGACTAACTATCAAGCTCAAAGAATGAGTACTTTTACTAGAGTAGTTAGGACTCATGACCGGTTTGATTTAAACAGGGGGGCACGATCTTGGTAATTGGCTGGTTTTTTGGATATTCAATATTGTTTTTAATCTAACTGGAGTTTTTATGGCTGTTCTTACAATCGCGCAACTGAGTACCGCTACTACCACTGGCAATACAATTTCAGATACATGGGCCCACATTCAGGCGGCTTTAGCCACGACACTAGTGTCTAAAGCGGCCAACTACACAACGATCACAGTCACGACTTCGCCGGTGACGCTGACAGCCGTCCAATTGACTAACAGCGCTGTTGTCATCTCTAAACTCAAGGCGGGCGCTTACGCCATCACGGTGACCGGTGCGCCGACTGTGGCTCAGTTGAATGTACTGGACGCGAAGACCACCGGCATCATCACGGCGACGATCAGCGGCACGGCAACTGCTTTGTCGGTCTTGACCGGAATTAACAATGCTTACGCGATGACAGTGACGAATGCGGGTGCGCCGACCGCAGCCCAGTTGAAGGCACTCGATCTGAAGACCAGCGTAACGATTAATGCCCTAGCGGTCACCACGCTCACTGGCACGGCGGCGGATATTGCCACAGTTATAAGTGCGACAACCATCAATACTGCAGCCACCGTGGCTGCCACGGTGGCTGCGGGCGCGGTTACCGCAGCCAATCTGAACACCATCGATAGCAACACCAGCGGAACGGTTAATGCTCTTGCGGTCACCACGATCACAGGTACAGCAGCGGCTATTGCCACTACCATTAGTGCGGCGGGGATCAATACCGCCGCTGCCGTGGGCGTCACAATATCTGCGGGTGTGGCGGCTGCGTCTGACCTGATCACCATTGACGCTAATACCAGCGCACCGATTAACGCCAGCGCGGTTACCACGATCACCGGCACGGCGGCGAATATTGCCGCCGTTGTTGGTTCGGCGGGCATCAATACTGCCACTAACTTTGCGACTACAGTGTCAGCAGGCTCAGTGGCTGCGGCTGACTTGACTGCCATCGAGGCGGGCAGTGGGACGGGAACGGTAAACGCCGGGGCGGTCACCGCGATCACCGGCACAGCGGCAGAGATTGCCGCCGTTATTGCCGATGGGCAAATCACCAAACCGACTAACTTTGCGACGACAGTGTCAGCAGGTTCTGTAGCTGCGACTGTCTTGACCGCC
>JAYTLW010000224.1:0-8266 GCA_043729025.1 Methylobacter sp. | reverse complement strand
GTTTCGCCTTTGTACAGATTAAAGGCAAAGCTGAGATTTTGCACCAGCAGCAACTGATTGCCCGCCGCCGTTGAAGCGGAAGCCAGCGTTGGCGGCAGGCGGCGCGGCTCGGCGACGGTGTCCGAGAGCATCCCCAGGTTGAAGAACCAATCGCGCCCTGCGAACGGACGGTCGGCCTTGAGCACGTTGAAGTTGTAGGGATCGTACCAGCGTTCGTTCATCAGGCCAAGGTCTGCGGGCAGCCGCCAGCGATCCTCGATGGCCGTGTACTTGGGCGGCGCCTGGTAATCCGGCGGGGCGACGGCCTCAAGTCCGCTCATGCGATTGGGCTGCTCGGGCAGGGCTTCATCTTCTTTGTCCTCCCATTCGCCCGGTCGACGTCGCGTAATCTCCTCACTGCTTTCCGGCTGTGCAACGGTGGCGTCGTCGGCCGCTGCCTGCACATCCTCGAGTGTAGCCACCCACAAGATGATTGACAGGATGAACTCTGTGCATAGCAAGCAAGCCAATCCGGCCCAACCTGATTTTTTGTTTAGGAACGTTTTCATGGGATGACTGACCTCGGACTCACTTTGTCGGCGGGAGGTGATTCAATGCTGGAAAAAGATTCCGCCTTGGCGGTGGGCGGCTTGATCTTTTTGCCGTCCATGGTAAGGCTTGGCGAGGTATGAAAGCCGTGGCAATCAATGCAGGTGGATGCGACCTTATTCTTGACGCCTGCGCCGCCATGGCATCCCCGGCAGCTGGCGATGCCTTTGAGCAACACATCCTCGCTGTGCTCGGACTTTTCTGCATCGTGGCAATCAGTACATTCTTGAGTCTTATGTTTGTCGTGATCGAATTCGGCCATCGGAAACTTGTGTTTACCGAAGCCCAAAGGCTCGACCTTCCAAGGCTGTGCCTCATTGCCATCCTTGTTCAGGCTCACGGTGTGGCACTTGCCGCAGACCCTAAAACGCATGACTTCAGCATCTACGTTGCTGACATATTTGTTCACCCAATCCTTGACTTCCAAATGCTCCAGAGGGGGGAGCGCCTCGCCGGGCCGGTGCCTTTCCAACGCAACCGGCGGCGCAGAGAACGGCTGAATGTCGCCTTTTATCGCCCGATCGGCGTAATAGCCGCCGAGGAAAGTCTGTATTCTGTGGTCATCACCATGCGGCAATTCCAGCTTGGGATCGGCGGCCTCAAAGTTCAGCTTGTGGCATTGGTGACATTGGCTTTCGAAATTGAGTTTGGCCATGTACTTGCCGCCGGGTTCCGGCTGGTGGCAATCCGCACAAGCAAGCTGCACCTTGCCGTGATCGGGACTTTTGACGCCTTCCTTGGCAAGATGAACAGCGTGGCTGAATTCAATGTTGGCGCGCTCCACCAAACGATCTTTTTGATCCAGAGGAATTCGAACCGGCGGCGACTTATCGTCTGGCCAAGGCGCGATAGTGACCCGGAACTCAGGATGGTTCGCCCCAAAGTCCGATACATCGGTAAGCCGGGTGTCGGGCGCTATACCCTTGATGTTTTTATGGCAGCTGATGCACAGCGCCTCATCCTGGCGGACTAATGACAATTCTGTCGAACCGCCGTGTTCCTTGTGGCAAGAGGCGCAGCGGTTGGCATCGAGGGCGGAGACGGGTTCCCAAAGTTTTTCGGCGACGTGATGGGGGGTGTCCTTGTGGCAAGTAATACAGGCGGCATTTCGCACCGACACGAAGGCTTTTTCGTGACAGCTATTACAGTCGGCGGCGAAGGCGCTGTGGGCCGAAGAAATGGGCCCGGAATTCCAACTAAGATCCGACACCACGGGCACAGTGCGCAACCAGATACCCAAAGGCTTGTAGACAAAACCGGCTAGCGGTATTACCAAAAACAGCAGCACTATCGCCAGGGACAAGACCCAGGCAGCGCGGCGCATTGAAAAGCTTCCTAGCCCGAAATCGGGAGTGACACTAGCCAGCAGCGCATCTTCCAGCTCTTTGCTCTGTCTCCCTGTCGGCTCTTTGATTTCAAGACATAAGTGATAAGTTTCCGGGGCTGCCCGTACCGCGAAATTGACTGAGCCAATGCTAAACTCATCGCCGGGCGTCAGCACGAATTCCGTCAACTTCCTAGCATTATGGAGGATACGATGGGGTGCGACGGCACGGATATGCAACACGCCATCGCCGCTTTGCTCGATGACGGCATGACTAAGCCCTGCCAGCCGACTTTGCAGACGAATATCCTGATCCGCCCCGCTGCCTAGGCTTAGACGGTTAGTGTCGAAATCCCTTGCTTCGTTTACCGCACCCCGCCGAATTGTTTCCACCAAACAGCGCATCAACCTTCACCAATAAAAAAACACGGATACGACATGAACCAAAACCGCTGTCAACAGAGCGCAGGAAAGGGGGACATGCAGCAACAGCCAGCATTTCATAAGGGCATGATAGCGAATATCGCGTTGGACGCGGCTAACCATAGACTGTCTTTCATTCAATACTTTGAGCAAATCCACCACCCGGTGTATTTCTGCGGTATTCTTGGATTTTTCCAGGTATTTGCGTAGAAAGTCTTCGGGACTCAGCGTGTCCACGCTCAACGAGTTTTGCTCGGATGCGGCAAACTTGCCCGCAAACTTCCATTGCTTTAGCGGCGCTACTGACAGCTGCTGCCACAGCGTACCGCCCAAACGGGTTTCTTCCACTTTTCTCAACACTTGATGATGAATTTCCGCACCCAAATTTTCCGCTAAGGTCAGGCCGGTTTCATCGAGCCGAGCGATGCTGGTAATCATCTCCTTGCGACTGACTCCATTACGGTTAGTCGTAACCGCATCCGGGTATACTAGGTAGGTATAGAGTCCGTAAAATCCGCTCAACACCACAAGAACCATTAGGGTGTAGGCGAGGGTATGAACGTTCCAGCCAAATTGGAAGCCGCAATGCAGGGACACCACCACCGGCAGCGAGATGCCCAGGTAGACATGGGCGGAAGCCCACCGGGACAGGGAAGTTTCAGTACGATGATACTGGCGCTTGCGTATGCCGAACCAGAGCAGAAACAAGATCAGCGCGGCGCCGATAGCGCCCAGCGTATAGCCCTGCCAAGTGCCGCCGTTGGGTGGTTCGCCGGGAGATGCCGAAAAATAAAGCAATAAAGCCATAAGCATTAATGCCGAAGCCTGCTTCAGATAGCGGTACTGTCCATAGTTCAGCAATGAACCGTACATCAAGCTTCCTCGGGCAATTGTTTGTCGGAATGCTTAAGGACATCGAACAGCATATGTTCTGGGTTGCCTCGAAAGGCGGCGCCGGTAGGGCAGGCTGAGACGCAGGCTGGGCCGCCCGAAAGATCTTTGCACATATCGCACTTGACTGCTTTTTTGTGGCCGCCGCATCCCGTTCCACCCGTCGCCGCCTCGTCGAAGCCGAACAACAGCTGCACCCAAAAACTGGGCTTGTTTTCGCTCTGTTCAGTAGCTAGGTGAATGACGTCATACGGACAATTCTGCACGCAATTGCCGCAACCGATGCAGGTATCATCAATGAACACCTCGCCCATAGGCGCGCGGTGGATGGCATTGGGCGGGCAGTCGTTCATGCAGTGAGGCTGCACACAATGGCGGCAGGAAGTCGGCAAATGGATGGAGGCGTAAGTCGGGCCGGCTTCACGGTTCAGGCGGGAAATACCGCCGTGGGTATCGGCGCAGGCTTTCTCGCAGTTATCGCAACGGATGCAGATGGATTCATCGATGAGCAGCACGTCGGTGCCTTCGCCCACACCCTGATCCATCAGAAAGGAAATGACCTCGCCCGTCTGTTGTACGTCTTCGATCCTACCGGCATGATGCGCCAGTACATTGGCATCGAGGTTCCGGCGCAGTTCCGGGTGCCTTTGCAGCAGCCACCGGAAATCCTCGCCAGGAATTTCCACGGTAGAAGTCTCGGCGGTGGCGCAGGCCGTCTCCATGCGGACGGAGGTGGCCGCCAGCGCACCCCATCCACCCACATAGTCTCCGGCCGTTACCAATCGGTACGGTATGTCGAACCCGTCCAGAGCACGGTTCACGGTCACCGCACCGCTACGGATGAAGTGGACGCTGTCGCCGTGATCTCCCGATTGGAATAGATTTTCTCCTGTCTCAAAGCAATGACAGGACACGCTAGCTTCCAGCGTTTTACACTCGTCTTCAGGAAGTCCCGGCGCCAAATACCAGCGGATGGCGCGCTCTACGGCGGTCATTTCGAGGATTTCGGCCGCCGTCTGATTTGAAGATTCGAGCTTTTTTATGGCGAGTCTCGGCGTTTCTATCAGGATGCAGTTTTCCCCTGCGACAGCAGTTACTGTGCGTCTTCGCCCCGAAATCAGCTCTGAATCGCCAAAGAATTGGCCAGATTCCAGTCGAACGGTCAGATCCGGATCGTTCTCCCGAAGTTGGATGACAATCTCGCCACCCAGGATGGAATAGAATGAATCCGAGTAATCACCCTGACAAAAGACGGCATCACCCGGAGCCGGGGATAAAATCTGACTTTCGAGCAGAATTCCTCGGAGCGGCCGTGCATCGATAGCTCCGAAAAGGGAAACCGTGCCGCCTACCTGGGTCAGAATCTCGTCCACGGTGGCAAAGCCCGGCGCATCGCTAAACTTATCCAGCAACAGCTGATCCTCTACCGGTTGCACCGGTTTGCCGCGAATTTTCTCGATAACCTCGAAGCCCTGATTGAGCGCCTGCTTGATAAGCGGATAACCGGCCAGCGAACCGATGACGTAAAGCCCCGCTACGTTGGATTCGTACTGCGCATTAAGCATCGGCAAGGCAGTGGACTCAGCGTCGGAAAAGGCGATGCCGCAAGATTCGAGGAACGTCCGAGGATGGCTGGCGCCAAGCCTTGCAATGATCTTGTCGCAAACAACCTCGGTCGGCTCACCGGAGGTTCCGAGCACTAGCCGGGCGCTACCGTCTTGTGCCTCGATAAGCTGAGGCGTGCTGTTGTAGAAACATTCGATTCGCTCGTCGGCTATGGCCTCGAGCAAGGCGTTGCGGTTGCCGTCGGCGGCGCGATGAAAGCCGTCGCGCCGGTTGACTATAATCACACGATTTTGCTCGGCCAGGGCCAGAGCCGTTTCAATGGCTGAATCGCCTGCGCCGATTATGACGATGACTTGATCCTCGAATGCGTCGGGATCGTCGAGATGGTAGTCCACAAAGCCCAGGTCTTCGCCGGCCACGCCTAGCTTGTTGGGCTGGCCTTGCAGGCCAAAGGCGAGAATGACGGTTTCGGCGCGGACGGCGCCGCCGTCGTCGGCCAGTTGCAAGGAAAAATTTCCGGCGCTCCCGTCGATGGACGTTACCGGCGAGTTCCGGCGTACATTGACTTTCAGTCGGGCGGCCTCGCTGCTCCAGGCTTCGAGGATGCTTTCGCGGCTGCCCGCCTCGAACGCCAGAGAGCTGCGCAGGGGCAAGCGCACTGGCTCGGCCATGACGTGCTTACCTTTCTGAAAGCGGTGGATGGTGTTGGAAAGATGGGATTCGGCTTCAAGCAGGATGTGGGAGAGTCCAGTCTCCGCCGCACGTATAGCGGCGCTCAGGCCCGCAGGGCCGCCACCCACTATAGCTACGCGATAAACAATATTGTTCATAATTACCTCCTTTTAAAATAGTTTCTATCTCTTTCAATGACTTGATCATAAGCTTGGGATCGTAGAAATGTTCGGCTTTAAGCTAGGCGCCAAACAGTGTTTTCCATATTTACCTCACCTCAAAATAGTTTCTATGGTTTTCAGGGCCGTAATCATCCGTTCAGGGTCGTAAGCCTGCTCGTCCTTGAGCACCCCATCTATTTCCTTGAGCGAGCTTTCCATGTGCGCCGATTTTTCCGCTGACAGGCCGCCGCCCGTCCGCAAGGCCTCAGCCACCGCAGCAAGCGCCATGGCGGCTTGTTCGGCCGCGCCATAATCATTGTAGTCGCCGCGCAGGCCTTCCTGGACGAGATCGATGGCCAGGGCGCGCATGTCCTCCAGGCTGAACTGTTTTTGCAATACCGTAGTGCGTATGTCGGCCAACAGCGGACGCATTGCCGCAGCTTCTTTGCGAGCATCGGGAAGGCTGACAGAGGCGGCTCGATGCAACTTGAGCATGGCTTTGTGCAGGCGTTCGCCTTGTGCAGGCGAGACCTGCCGCAGCAGGCTACGGAGCATCAACAGGTTGGCGTCGTTTAAATGGATAGTCCCCGGCGGAAGTCCCGATGATTCACGAGGAGCCCAATGGGGATTCTTCATGGGCCGGTGACAAGCGTGGCAATCGAAGAATGCCAGTTCTGGTAATATTCCTGCTGCCTGGTACTTAGGCTCCTGAAACAAATCCAGGAAGCGCTCAACAGCCAGCAGCTGACCGACAGCCCATATTTGCGCGCCATTCCAATTGCCTTTCCGCTCCTTGTAGTCCTTATCGATTTTGAAATGCATCGGCTGGATATGGGTGAACGTGTCCAGCTCGAAGCTGATGCGCGGATGTCCTGCACCCATGACGCGATGCGTCGCCAGTTTGTCTTTGGTGCCGAGATGACAACCTAGGCAGAGATTTGCCCGAGCTACCGGCTCGTCGCTGGGATAAAGCCCCAGCCCGACATTTTCAGCATGGCTTCGGGTGCCGGAGACATGCGGCCCTAGATAGCGATCGCCACCGCCGTGACAGGCTTCGCAACCGACGCCGTCATCTATCTGGAAGCGCTTGCCCCGGCGTTCCGCCGGAATGTTGTCAGCGTGGCAGTCGAGGCACAGTTTTTCGGTATGGGCCGCCTTAATGCCAAGGTTACGGGCGATGCGCTTGGAGGCATCGTTGAACAGCACCGTGTAGGCTTTGGCGTGTTTGTCCTCCCGATGCCAAATGATAAATTCGTTCTGCTGTACCCTGGAATCTTTGAGCGGTGCATTCGCGCCATGACAGGTGTTGCCGGCGCAGGTCACGACGCCAAGGTGCATGTCAACATCCCTCGGCTCGGTCGCGACCTCCGCACTGACGCTGGTAACAAAGGCAATCAGCAAAAAAAATGCTAATAAATTGCAACATGACATAGTCGAAATGCTCCAATAGGCTACTTTAGCCATCGGCCTCTGGTCGTTTGCGTCAAGTAATTCAATATTAAGCATTTCATTTTTTTATGACCCCACTAGCTGTTTAAAATCGATTGCGTCACCCGTTAAGTTAAGTTAACAAAATTCTATTTGGTTCTAATAGCGCCTAGTCAAGAATATCGTTTTTACCTTAATGGATACTTAACCTAAGGTGCAGGCCTGATTTTGTCCTACTGATAAGATGGATAGCGTCTAAATAGCGCCGGTTGGTCTGTTTATCGCTAATACTCTCAGATGACTGAATCAACACGGTCAAGGAGAAAATCAATACAGATCTGTTATAAAGCATTGTTCAGAAGATGAGTAAGTCGTACGACTGCTTATAAGCAGTTGCACTTACCCTTGTCTTGTATAAGATATGCCAGGCATATTATCGAGTCACATGGAAAATGGGCTATAGATGAATAACGCACAAAATCTGATGTTTGAGATGATGTATGCCCGGTTGGTAGAGAGGTATCGTAGGGACGTCGCATCAAGATTAAATACTTTACTAATGATCCCAGTATTGCTTGAAGAGGCTGCCTAAACTGAGTGGCATTTTTTCTTAACAAGTGAAGTCATCGCGACCGGCGATACGAATAAGTCGCTAGGTATGGCTAAAGACTACAGAGTCAAGATGAGGGAAAACCTGCCGCTTCGATTAAGATTAGATGAAGATACGGTTGTTCGGAACGAATTCTGTGTCCTCTCCAATGAGATCACAGTCGGTTTCCACCAAGACCGCTGGCAGGTAATCACGCTGGATTACCGATAGAACTAATACTTTTGAGGTTGCTTTGGTGCTCTTGGCGATTTACTATTAAATTCGCCTGAATTGGGTTAATTCCACACTCCATTAAATCTATCAAAAGGAATATCGAATGAAAATATTGCCCGCACTAGTATTATTTGTTTCGTCGGCAGGCTGCGTCTTGGCGGCTGAAATAACGGTCCCTATGAGTACGGTTAATGCAGAGGGTGCAGTGAAGCCGATCGGCAGTATTACGATAAGCGAATCGCCCTATGGCTTGGTTTTTTCGCCGTCAATTGAAGGTCTTGAGCCCGGCCTTCATGGCTTTCATGTACATGAAAATCCAAGTTGCGCGCCGAAGGATAAAGAGGGCAAGCCTGTAGCTGCTTTGGCGGCAGGCGGCCATTACCACCCGAG
>JAYTLW010000223.1:0-6223 GCA_043729025.1 Methylobacter sp. | reverse complement strand
GATGCTGTTGGGTGACAAGGGTTTTAGCGGGTAACGGTAAAGATATTTTTGCTCAACTTTGCTATCCAGGCGAATTTGCTCGAACAGCGGCAACTGACGGGCCGTATAGTGGTTTTTCCCGGTAGAGGTGCCTTCGTCCGCTTCGTTATATTTCTCAAATTCTTCACGATCAAAACCTGACGCCACCCGATCCGCCGTGGCGATAATCCATTGCAGAAAGCTTTCGGGTCTGTGGTGTTTGGCCGCTGCATTGATAAAGGAATCATCTACATCTTTGGTTTTCCACGAACCGAAGGGGGCAAAATCCGCGCCCGTTAACTCGGGCATGTAGTCTTCAATCAAGTCCATCGCTAAGCCGGTATAGGCTGCATGAACATGACTAAACCAGCCTTTATCGTCGGTAAATTTTTTACGATGCGGGCAATAGAGCTGTTTATTGACGTCCAAGGTTTCCTGATTAACCGGGATTTTTGCCCGTTCAGCGAACTTGCCCAGATCATGCAAAAAAGCCGCTAACGCAATGCGACTGGACTGTTCGAGCAATGGCTTGATGGTCATGCTTTATTCTCCTGTTGATACTGAATCTGATCGGCATCCAGCAATATCTGATAGCAGGTGTTGGGTCGATGACCCACAGGACTAATCAAATAAGCCGAAGCTCCGTGTGACAAAAATTGTTGCAATGTTTTGTTAATTCGTGATTTGCGCTGTTCAAAAAAGCTTTTACTCATGCCATGTTGCAAAGCCTGGATGGTGCGGTCGGCGCCACCCAGTTCACCGTTAATCAACCGGTACTCTTGCAGGTATTGTTCGGCGTACTCATGTTCCGGTGCGCCATCGTTGGGGCAGGTGGGTAATGGTTGTCCTGCCAGTTGGCGTTTCAATAGCCAACTGTAAAACGCCAGGTCGGCGGGTGTGAGTTTGATCAGGGTATCCTGGGCTTTGATACTGCGCTGTTTAAGGTCAATGCTGATATGAGCTGGGCCTATCGCTTGCTGGGCTTTGGCGACCGATTGACTGAAGCTGCTTTTGCCTCGCAATAAGGCTTCGTCCAAGCCGTGGCGCAGACGCACAAAGGCGATGTCGGCAAGCATGACTTCGGCATTTTGGGTGTCCAAAGGTTTTCGAGTCGGGTCATTGCCGTAGATGACTTGGGAATAGGGCGTAGGATAGTAAAACTGGGGGTGGGATTCATAGTCAGCAGATACCAGTACATGGCTGAGGCAGTCTTGCGAACGGCCGTACAGCGATAGGGCGTAACCGGCATAAAAGCCCATGGTTTTACGGCCACCGGCGATGGAGACATGCAGCGAGGTATCCGGGTCGGCAGTTAAGGTTCTGATCCATTCGGTAATGCCATCGGCCATGGCTTGGTTATCCGCTTGAGTGCGAATGTCGGCTAAAGGTTCGCCATTGGCTTGTTGCAGGATATGGATGTGGCGTTCGGAAAAATCGGGTTTTGGCAGGTGGTAGTCGTTGTAAAATCGCGCCAGCCAGCCGTCGTTAATCAGGGTTAGCCGTGCCCGCTGATAACCTTCTGCGGTGGTGAGTATATGAATTTGCTCAGGCAAAGCTTGACCTTGCTGCTGTATAGCATACAAGGTTTCGGTCACCACTTGTGGGGTGAGGCCGGTAACGGCGAGTAAAATTGGTTTCTTGATCATCCTGATAGTATCAGTTATTCAGTATGCTGGTTGATGGGTGGGAGCGACGCCTACGCCTACGTCGCGACTTGAACGTCTTTAGTCGCGACGTGGGCGTCGCTCCCACAAATGGAATAAGCGCCCATGCCCATACTGGTGCCTTTGCCGACATGGGTGTGTTGTCCCAGCCAGAGATAGGGCCAGAATTCTTCCAGGCCTTGCATGTCCAGATGTACGCTGCCGATCAGGCCGCCCATGTTCATTTCGGTTTGTTGCCGGGATGAGTAGCGTGTCCAGTCATACCATTTGAGGTGTTGCGAGGCGAATTGCACGGTGCGGGCGTGCGCTGTCAATGCGGCGAAGTCGGTTTCCAGCGGCGTGTCGGTGTGGAAGTAGCTGATCATGGAAATGCGTCTGAGTAGGGTACTGAACAAAGCGCCAAAGTTGAATTGCCGAGCAGTGAGGTTTTTGCTGTCTTGTTTTATGCGTAGCGGGGAGTGGAAAGTGATTTCTATCTGCTTTGGCATGTTTGGTAGCGCTTGTAAGGTAGTCTGATGTTGTGGTTTGAGTTCGCCATTCTGATAGATAGTTTCACCCTGCCCACACTGACTGATGTCGTCAATTTTTTGTAGGCTGAAAACCTGTTGATGACCACCAATGCCGTCTTGTCCGGCTTTTTGCAGTGCATGAACAATGTAGGGAAAGTAGCGTTGACCGTGTCCAAACAAGATTACATCCAGCGTATAAGGTGAATCCTCAGACGATGCCGTCTGAGGGAATCGCAATACAAACGGATGCGGAGCCGCAGTGTATTTACGCATTTTTTCCGAATTGGTGGGCGGTGGTGTTTCAAAGATGTAGCTGTAGGCACAAGCATTCTTCAAAATACATTGATTACATGGCGTATTGCGCACCACACATACCGTTTTTTTCAGCGCGTGGCCGAACGCACCACGCCAAGCAGATCCCGGATATGCTGGCAGACGTGGTTG
This sequence comes from Methylobacter sp., assembly GCA_043729025.1. GTDB lineage: Bacteria > Pseudomonadota > Gammaproteobacteria > Methylococcales > Methylomonadaceae > Methylobacter_A. The sequence continues at coordinate 3,588 of JAYTLW010000223.1, read as the reverse complement.
ATCGTCAGCCAAAAAGAAAAATCTATAGATTGTTAACGGTATAGTCAGTTGTACAGTATTCATTACCCCTCCATGTGATGATTATCCGAGAGTCTAACGATAAAAGTCATTACTGACAAGCTTGTCAGTAGATAGTGGGGTTCCGCCCTTAGGTCGGTTATTCCAACATATCCGGCTTGATGTCGAAGGTTGGTGTTTATTGGGTTATACCTACCTCATATGTAGTGAGCGCCCCCCATGAAATCGGGAGGAGCTACTTTATTGAACGAAGTAAATCAGCTAAGTATCAATAGGTTATTGATAATAGGTATTTTCCATACTGTAAGATAATCAGTGCATCTTCATATGCGTATTTTACGCAACGAATTGATTTATAACAAATTGTATATTATCGTTCAGGCACTATTTAAATAAAATGCAGAATTTGTGCATTAAACTTGTATAATCGCGAGTCAGGTAGCGCTAATGTCTACCGACAGGTTGGTTATAAAAAATAATATTTGTTCGGTCAGGATGGCTGGTAGCCAAAGGTTCCTGGTTCGAGGGGAAGTAATTAATGAGCGATATAGATAAAATAAATTCAGTAGTGGAAACGTTGCACGGTAACGCCCCTACGGTTTTGCAAAGAATACCGTCGCATCATGCATTAATGAAAGTTAACAGATTGTTGCTGACTATAGTCTGTTCTTTGATGGTTGTGGTTTTGATAGCGGGCTTTTTATTGTTCCCAACCGATAGCTTTATAAATCGTTATAAAAATGCCACGGCTACCGAAACCTTTGCAGCTGAGATGAATCCCGTGTTTTCTGCTGAAGTTAACGCTCTTAAAGGACAGCTGGTCGGTCTGATCAGCGGCTCTATTGAAGGCAAGTTAAACGCATTGGAAGAGAGTATTCGGGTAGGATCGGTTTCCAGCGCTGTAGGCACTATAGAAGAGTTGAAAAGTGACCTTAAAGTCCTTCGCTCCTATTCAGAACCTGCCAAAAAAGGCAAGGCGGTCATTTCCAATGAGCAGTTAATTCAGGAAATATCCCAATTAAAACGTCTGATTTATCTGAGTTTTGCTTCGTGCGGGTTGATGTTGGCGGCAGTTGCAGGCATCTGGATTAAAAATCGCAAGCGCTTGCCTTACCAAGAATCCAAAACAAGTTATTTGGGTAAGAATTAATTGTAGGTTGTCAGTTTTTTGGATATAAAAAAAGCCGCCCAAAGTCCACGACTTGGGCGGCTTTTTTATTGGCCGATCCGGATTTATTTGCTTTCCAGATATTTGTACAAAGCATCTACGGCCTGATCTTCTCCGTATCCGGCTTTTACAACGGCTGGGTTTTTCATAATCTCAGCGATAGCTTTAGGCATTCCGCCTTTGCCTTCTTTCAGTGTGGTTTCAAATTTTGCCCTGTCCAGTTGGCCGCCTTTAATCAAAGCTGTCAACTGTGGATTTGAGGCAATATCGTGGCAAGTGCCGCAACCGCGACCGAAAGCGCGTTCATAAATTTTCTTACCGACGTCAGTGGCTTCGTCGGCAAATACTTGTCCGCTTAAAGTGATTAAAGCAATGCCTGCTAATGTAGCTAATGTTTTTTTCATGTTGACCTCTCTTGGTAGTGAAAAAAGAACTGTTGTTTCTTTAATTTGAAGAAAAAACAGTTCAACTAAAAGTTAAAGTCCCAAAGCATAGGGAATTTGATCGGAAAATTCAATTATTTTATTTGTTTTCTCAGGCTTATTATCTTTCGATAGCAATGAATAGTAACTGAATGCGTAAGTGTGAATAAGGCTACATAAGCCTGTTGGCTTTGCAGAGGAGTGCTTGTCGAGGCTGTAGCTCGGAGTCGGCTTATCCCGGCCTACAGGTCTGAAACCAGCTCAGTTTGTCATGCAGCGTGACTACTGTGCCGATAATAATCAGTGTAGGCGGCTTGATGCCTTGGCTGGCAACTTTATCCGGCAATGTTGTCAAGGTGCCGGTAAGCACCCGCTGATTAGACGTGGTGCCTTGTTGCACGATAGCGATCGGTAAATCTTTGGGACTGCCGTGAGCGATCAGAGATTGGCAGATTTTTTCCAAGCCGACCAGTCCCATATAGATGACGATGGTTTGATTAGGCGCAGCCAGTTGTGTCCAGTTTAAGTTGATGGAACCATCTTTTAAATGCCCGGTGACGAAGGTGCAGGATTGCGCATGATCCCGATGGGTCAGCGGTATGCCTGCATAGGTTGCGCAGCCGGAAGCCGCAGTAATGCCTGGAACTACCTGAAAATTAATGCCTTGCTCCATCAAGGTTTCGATTTCTTCGCCGCCGCGACCGAAAATAAAGGGATCTCCGCCTTTTAAGCGCACCACCCGCTTTCCTGCTTTAGCTAAATCCGCCAGCAGGGTATTGATGGATTCCTGAGGCAGCGCATGATCTTGGCGTTGTTTACCGACGTAAATCTGTTGGGCATCCCGGCGCGCCAAATCGAGAATCTCCGGCGACACCAGTCGGTCATAAACGACCACATCGGCCTGTTGCATCAACCGCAGTGCGCGAAAAGTTAACAAATCAGCCGCGCCGGGGCCTGCACCGACCAGATAGACTTCGCCGAGTGTAGAGCCTTGTTTTTGCCCCTGCAGGGTTTGCTCCAGTTGTTGCTCGGCTTGCTGCTCCTTGCCGGAGAACACCAGTTCGGCGACTTTGCCCTGCAATATGTTTTCCCAGAAAATTCTGCGTAGGGCGGGCTGCTTGATATGCAGTTTGACCTTAGTCCTGAATTTATCGGCCAGTGCGGCGAGCCGACCGTAGGCCGGAGGAATCACGGTTTCAATTTTAGCCCTGAGCAACCGGGCTAATACCGGCGCAGCACCGCCGGAGGAGACGGCGACAATAATCGGCGAGCGGTCGATAATAGCCGGAAAAATGAAACTGCACAGTGTAGGGTTGTCGACCACATTAACCGGGATGTTTTGTTCGTCCGCACATTGGGCAACCAAGCGATTGGTCGTGGCATTATCGGTCGCAGACACCACCAGTCTGAATGCGCCAAGATCATCAGAGGAGAAAGTTTTTTGCAGCAGCGTTAAGTCATGAGTTTTTTTAAGGTTCAATACTGCGGGACTTATCCGGTCGGCGATCACCGTTATTTTCGCGCCTGCTCGCGCCAACAATTCAATTTTGCGGGCGGCGATTTCGCCTGCACCGACCACCAGGCAAGCCTGATCTTTAAGTGTTAAAAATATCGGGAAATAATCCATTGAGTTACGATGATTCGTGGATTTAAAAGAGGGTGGTATTATAAGCACAGCCAACTTAGTTGAGAAAACTTAAAAACTTATGATCGAATTTAACCTGGAAGTCGATGCCAGCGGTTTGAATTGTCCATTACCTTTGCTGCGTCTGAAAAAAGCCTTAATGGCTATGTCCAGCGGAGATGTCGTCAAAGTGATCGCAACCGATCCTGCCGCACATCTGGATTTTGGCGTTTATTCAGACCAAACCGGGCATCAAATTATTCAATTGATAAAAGAATCCCATCAGCAGGTTTTTTATTTCAAAAAGAAATAGCGCTGCCGTGTTGCCGGAAACACCTGTTCTCGCTGACGCTCAA
>JAYTLW010000222.1:0-8122 GCA_043729025.1 Methylobacter sp. | reverse complement strand
GAAATTGGTATTGTCGTCGCTGTTCCAAAGGCCGTCTGTAAACATGACCTGATAATTTTTTCGGCAGGATAGTTCCGTGCCTAGCGTTGTGTAAGGGTCTTGGGCATACGGACTGTTGAGTCCACTGAGCTTGTAGTATTCCCCAGCACGTTTTAGAACGCTACGTAGCGGGGTAGAGCCGTTCAGGTCATAACGTTGCACCCAATTGTAAAAATCCGTTCTATGGGTTATTGTCGCTGAACCGGTTTTAAGGGCATCCAAGGGACGCATGCGATTTTCGCTGGTGGTTGCGGTGTAGCCATTGCAATTGGTGCCGAAAGTGGTGCAGCTTCCTGCGCTGCCTGAGGTGTTGACAGTCTGCCAAGCCAAACGAACATCATTGGTTGACAAGCCATTCACCGCAGTGATTGCTCCCGACATTGCCGACAACGCACGGGTTCTATAGAAGGAAAACCAGTTGGCGAAGTTCTGTTGCTGCTGGGCTTGTGTCCCCGCGAAAAGATCCACCGGTGCGGTGATCGAACCGACGTTTATCTTGATGTAACAATCTTCATCCTCTTTCTGCTGAACGGCAGTTCCGGTGCAATTGGTCGGCAGGGTTTGTGCCGTTTTTTGGCTCCAGAAAATATAATAATAAGCCGCTGTATTCGTCGGATTGGTGGTTGGTGCTTGTAGGGCAGCGGTAGTAAAATCGAGAGACGGATTCCGGGCGCGCATACAGGTGCTGCCCCAACCGCCTATCGGGGTGCCCGTCGCCGTGGCAGTTTGAAAAGCGCAGTTTGTGGTGCTGGTGTAGGTAGCGGCAGTAACGTCGGGTTGATAAAAGAACGTGACCGAGTAGTTGTTGCTGAGGTTGATTGAGCCTTTGCTGGAATCTAGCCCGTTGACATACGCGGTGGTAAAACTCGTTGTATAAGTCGTTCCGTCATTACGGGTTGGGATGGGGTAGGTGAGAAACGGGCTATAATAAAGCGCGTTATAGTAATTGGATTTGTAGCGGCGTTGGCTGAGTATGTTATTGCCGCTGGCACTATGGCCTAACGAGTCCGGCACATGAGCGTGGCTCATGCTCAACGAATTATCCAAAGTTATCACGATATTAGGCGAGACAGACGCCGTTAAGAATAGCGGTGTATCCGCTAAACTCAGTGGAGAAGAAAGTGCCGCCATACTGGCTAAAGCCATAGCAACACCTGAAATCAAGGATTGCAAGAGCCGTTTATTGGAGGTTTTTGCTAAGATAATCATTTTTCACCTGCACTTTGTTAATGCGATTCTAATTAGGGATGCTAATAACTAAACATCGCCTGAAGGATGACGACGGCGTCACTGTCTCCGCCGACGCCGCGAGCCGTTGCTCGATATTTTTCTGTGGTACCGCTGTTGGGAAGTCTTTCCACTACATACAGGGGTTGCGAAGCTACCTGATTAAGAGTGTGCGATGGCGTGCGGGCCGTGGCGTTCGACCAGGCATATTGCTGAGTGGTGCCGTTGCAGTCTGGAGCACCATTGCCGTTCCAGTAAGCAGCGCTGTTAGGCAGGCACACATTGATCGCACGTAGTCCGGCAGCCGCAACGGTGCCGGATGTGGTATTTATCGGTGCAGGGATCAATGCACGAATGTTTTCGCCTACAGCGAGGTTTTGTTCCACATGTTTTAGCGCGGCTTCGGCGGACTGAAAGGCTAGGTCGCGGCTACGCACATTACCTGACATACGCTCTTCCAAGGTGCTCATCTGCGCGGCGTTAAGGCCCAGTAACGACAGCATGATTAAAAAAACCAATCCGATTAAAAGAGTGACGCCTTGTTGTTTTTGTCTTGTCTGGGGATTATGTGTGAATGCTTTTGAATTGATTGACAATCCAGCCGGGCCAATGGCGATGGCGTGTTTATCCATATCCCTAAAAGCAACCCTGAGGATCTTATGACTGCTGTTATCTGTTTTCATAACCGGTTTTTCACTGCAATGGTGGTGGTGAATACTTTGCGTAATAAATGGTCGGTAGGCGTCACGGTTTCGCCGGTGTCGGTAACATCGCCGTCACCATTCATATCCAACGAGTATTGCTGAGGCTCGGTAGTGATGCCCTGTTCATCTTGCCGGGATACCATTAATAAGCTGACGCGTATGCCTAATACCGTTAACCAGTTGGCGGATGTTGTCAATGTGTCAGCGGTGACATAGCTATCGACTGCGCGGTCCGCATTGGTGTCTATTCCATACAGTAACTGCATGTCTTGTACGCCTTCAATCAATTCTTCGGCGGTATTGCTGGGGCTACCAGTAGTGGTTCCTAGTGCCTGCCTGTAGAGGGCCGGTTCGCCATCGGTATTGGTGCGGATATAGTAGGTGACTGCGCTCAAGCGGTATATGCGAGACCCGGCATCGAAGCTATCAATGGTTCCAGCGGGGGAGCCGAGAGCGTAGGTCGTTGTTGCACTACTACTGCCGTGTTGAACAAGGGCGTTACCGCAACTGCCACTGGTAATTGTGCAGGTGTTGGTTTTTTGGAAGACTACAGTGCGTGAACAATCGGCCTTGGCGGCAATCAAAATCGCACCTTGGTTAATGTCATGGTTAGCCGTCAGGGTGATCTGTGACGTTCCTGTATTATGTGAGGACACTATGAATTCTTGGCTGTTGTCAGCGCGTAATACAGTCAGAGCATCGCCGCGCAACACATTGCCGACCACGCCGGTTACGCCCGCAGGAAAAGCGCTCCAGGCTCCACTGGTCTTGTCATAGCCAATCAAGGGTTGGCCTATCAGGTTTTTATCCCAGTCGCTGGCGGAACTCAGAATGTTGATGTCGCCGGAAGCTGCGGAATTATGTGGGCAACCTGTGAAACCCGTCATGCGAATATCCTTGTCCATGATTTCAAAGGCGGTGCGAGCACCTTCCTGCATACGCGATAAAGCATCTTGGCTACGAAAGCCCTGCCTGCTACCAAGGAATATATAACCAATTCCGGCAATGATAATCAGGCCTATGGTTAAGGAAATCATCATTTCAATTAATGTTACGCCGTGCATGGTTCTATGCATGGGCCTGGAACGAGTAGAGCGTGGGATGATGTTCATATAACGCTCTGAGTGCTCAATACAGTTGGAGTTATGCTGCCATCGGTTGCGCCTTTGGCGACTTCACTCCAGCGGATATTGATGCTGACGTTGCCGGTACCATCAACACTGACCTGCCCATCACCAGAAGAAAGTGCTTGTTCAATGCTGGATTTCCAATTTCTTAATTCATTATTTTGAATTGCCGTGCCCGTTATGCCGTCGCTGGGATCGCTGCCAGTGGCAGCATAATTGACATTGAGACTTCCTGCGACAGCTAATGCACGATTCAAACGCAGACGCTCCAGAATGTCGTAGGCTAGTAATGTAGCTTGACTGCGCATGAATGCCGCGTTGTTGGCTTTTGATGAGTGCGCGATTAATCCAGCCTGACCCAGTAGACCTAATGAAATAATGATCATGGTTACCAATACCTCAATCAAGCTGCTGCCGTTTTGTCGGCTTTTTAGTAAATGCTTAGACATCAACATGTCCCCTTGGAGAAACGGTTACGGCCGGTGGTAATGATTATGATTGAGCGTTGAATTCCGCCCACACAAATAGACAGGGTTCCATTTGATGGGCTGCTACCGGATGGAAGGTAACTTATGTAATTATCACTATTAATGTTTAAAGTGATAACGGCGCTGCTGTTTGAAGGCTGGCCTACCTTTAGCGGGGTATCAGTGCCGTCAAATGTGCCCGAAGTGCTTTTGTCGACAAAAACCAGCCATCCATCTTGCCAATTTGCTGTCGTGGAACAAATCGGGCTTGAATCCGTGATATTTGCGGATTTGCAAACTGATACCCGTGTACCTCGTTTTATTGCTTCGGAACGCGCCAAGTTAAGCGATGCGGCAAGTTCGTTTGCAAGACTGCTGGCACGGGTCTGGTTCAACATATCTTTAAAACTTGGCGCGCCTATTGCGGCAAGAATGCCCACTATCGCAACGGTAACCATGAGTTCGACCAAGGTAAAGCCTAAGCTGTTAATTGGTTTGCCACACATACGTGTTACTTTAATAGTTGTGCTCGGGAGAATAGCTTTATATGGCGCTACTCCGATGATGTTGGCGCGTAATTGGTCAGCCAAGTCATAGGCAAATTGTTTGGCTTGGTTGAGGTTATAAGCGCGCTGGGTATTTTTAAGTCTGGTCGTGTGCAAGCCAATCAAGACGACAGCAGCAAGCAGCAAGCAGGGTTATCAATACTTCAGTTAGAGTGAATCCTGAGCTGTATTCCGGCTGTTTGCACATGATTTTTCCAGTATCCTGTTGGTGGTTTATTTCAGCGATAGGCCATTACAATAATGGTTTGCCGTCAGAATTGATTTGAAAATCAGTATAGATAGAGATCAGGTATTCTGCTACTTTTGCCGTCAGCAAGGTGCTGGTCGGCAGCGACACTGTTTTTCTTTTTGATTTCATCGCATACACCCGTTTGATTTGGATATTAGACGATTTAATTCTACTGGCCGATAATTCATGGGACTGTTAATTAACTCACGTTACTGCAAATTGAATTCAACTGATTTTTTGCAAAGACACTCCTTGTAATAGAGGCTGAAGGTGAATTTTCGGCTGATTTCGGCTCACAATAATTATCATTTCTGACACATTTAAAAATCGTTTAACCAAAAATCGCCCTATGAGACCTCGATTGCTCTATGCATTCCGGTCGATCTGGCGGAACCTGTGCAAGTTTATTGCGCCCTGCAAAGGTTTTTCAGGCTATCAGGCATTGTTAAAGTTATACATTAGCGATGACTTGAGCCGAGATGAGGCACAGTTTGCGTTCAGCAAGCAAGCAAGGAAGCTAGGTTGATTGCTTCATTAATAAAACTTGGTGTGCCTTATAGCGTGATTGAAGATGTGGCGTGGGAAGTGGTGTAGGTCTTTTGTTTACGAAGCTAACATTGATAGTCAGATAGGGCTGGCAACTATTTTTTGCCCATGCGGACAGTATTGGTCTGTCAAATTGCACGCAAACCATCCAGTCTTTCAAGGGCTTGGGTAGTTTTTTGTGTTTGGCGCGCAGCTGAGTGTTGCTCAGTCTGCAAATCTAAACTAGGTAATGATTACCGCAGATACAAAAAAGAGTTCACGTGCTTTGCACGGGAACTCTTTCATTTTCGCAGCTTAAGGTGGAAATATGACGGATTATTTATATACTTTAATCGCCAGAAACACTGGGCTGCCCTGACGCTGGATCAAAACAGCGACTGATTTTCCGGCGGGGAGCTTTTTGACTATTTTGTCAAAATCAGCCGCATCGCGGATGACGTTGTTCTGAATGCGCAAAATCACATCGCCGCGCTGAACCCCGGCATCTTTGGCGGCGCCCTTGGCGACATCCTGCACTAACACGCCGTTTTTGGTAATCTGCAAGGCTTCTCTTTGCGCATCGGTTAAATCGATGACGTTAACACCCAGCCGGTTATGGGGCAGTTTTGGCGCCGCTGCTTTGGCGTCAGCTAATTTATCGACTTCATCCGGCAACAGACCTACTTTAAAGTCGATGGTTTTAGTCTCGCCTTGCCTGATAATTTTCAAGGTGGCTTTATTATTGATTGGCGTTATGCCGACCATGGGCGGCAAATCACCCGATGTTTCAATCTGCTGGCCATTAAATTCGGTAATAATGTCGCCGATCTGCAATTCGGCTTGTTCGGCGGGACTGCCGGGCAACACTTTGGAAACCAATGCACCTTGCGGTTTTTTCATGCCGAATGATTCGGCTAGTTCCCGCGTTACATCCTGTATTTGGACGCCTAACCAGCCGTGCGCCGCTTTACCGGTGGCTTTTATTTGATCGACGACATTCATCACGACATCCATGGGTATGGAGAATGAAAGCCCCATAAAACCGCCGGTACGACTGTAAATCTGGGAATTTATGCCAACGACTTTTCCTTCCATATTGAACAACGGCCCGCCTGAATTACCCGGATTGATGGCTACGTCGGTCTGTATAAACGGCACATAATTCCCGCCCGGCAAGCTGCGCCCTTTGGCGCTGACGATGCCGGCCGTCACCGATTGTTCAAACCCGAAGGGCGACCCTATCGCCAGCACCCATTCGCCGACCTGTAGTTTGTTCGGATCGCCAATGGCCACTGCGGGCAAGTCTTTGGCTTCAACTTTTAATAAGGCAATATCGGTGCGCGCATCGGAGCCGATCACTTTGGCTAACAGTTCCCGGCGGTCGGAAAATTTGACCACAATTTCATCGGCATCTTTGACCACATGGTGGTTGGTTAATATGTAACCATCATGTGAAATAATAAAACCCGAGCCTAAGGATGCTGTATCCCTGGGCACATAGCCGCCCTGTTCATCTAAAAAGCGCTTAAAAAACTCTTCCATCTCGGGAGGCATGCCTTCCGGCAGTTGCTGTTCTTGAGGGGCGTTTTCAGCCTGAGGCGGCGCTTTTTGCGTGGTGCTGATGTTGACCACGGCAACGCCATTGGATTTTACCATCTCGGTAAAATCCGGCAATTGCGCCAACACGCTTTGACTAAACAAAACGATCAAAAAAACACACCACTTAACTTTTTTGAACATAAAAACCTCCATTTAATACCATTAATGAAATAACTTATGCTGACAATAACAACTTGGGTAATTGATATAAAATTGTGCTAAAAGACTAAAAAGCTTTATTATCCACCAATAAGCACTGTGCGTGTTAGCACAATAAACGTCCAAACTCCCTCTCATTTGTCTGGCTGACTATCCTTACCTGATGCTTTATTCCCAAAATTACGATGTCCTTATTATCGGCAGCGGCGGCGCGGGTTTAAGCTTGGCGCTTAAGCTGGCCGATCATTCACTGCGTATTGCGGTGCTGTCAAAATTCGCCTTGACAGCGGGCAGCACTTATTATGCGCAAGGCGGCATATCCGCCGTATTCGGCGCCGACGATTCTATTGAGTCGCACATTGAAGATACCTTGAATGCCGGCGCCGGACTTTGTGACCCCGAAATTGTAAGATTGACGGTGACGCACGGTAAAAGTTCCATAGATTGGCTGAGGCAACAGGGCGTTGTTTTTACCGAGGAGCAGGCCGCATCCGGGCACGTACAGCTGCATTTAAACCAGGAAGGCGGGCATTCTCACCGCCGCATCGTGCATACCGCCGATGCCACGGGTAAGGCAGTATCGCTATCGTTGATCGAACGCGCCGAGGAACACGCCAATATCGAACTGCTGGAGCACCATAATGTGGTGGAGTTAATTACCAGCTCCAGGGAAGTTGAAAAAAGGATTTTGGGTGCCTATGTGTTGGATTCAAAAAAACAGCAGGTCAAGACCCTAACTGCTCGCGTCGTGATTCTAGCCACCGGCGGCGCAAGCAAGGCTTACCTTTACAGCACCAACCCGCAAAGCTCGACCGGCGATGGTATAGCTTTGGCCTGGCGCGCAGGTTGTCGCGTCAGCAACATGGAATTCATGCAATTCCATCCGACCTGCCTTTATCATCCGCACGCACAATCTTTCCTGATCAGTGAGGCGGTAAGAGGCGAAGGAGGAAAGCTAATCCTGCCGGACGGCTCAGCGTTCATGCAGCATTTTGATGCTAGGGAGGAATTGGCGCCTCGGGATATTGTCGCCCGAGCCATCGATCATGAAATGAAAAAACGCGGCATAGACTGTGTTTATCTCGATATTAGCCACAAACCGGAACGCTTCATCCGCGAACACTTTCCGACGATTTATCAGCAGTGTCTTGAGTTTGACATCGACATCACCAAGCAGCCTATCCCGGTGGTTCCGGCCGCGCATTATACCTGCGGAGGTGTGTTAACCGACAGCTATGCGCGCACCGACATCGCCAATCTTTATGCCATAGGCGAAGTTGCCTGTACCGGTCTGCACGGAGCCAATCGTATGGCCAGCAACTCGTTATTGGAATGTCTGGTGTTCGCAGAACGGGCCAGCGAGGCTATTTTGCAGACATTTTCGGGTATTTTGCCCCCTACAGAAATTCCGAATTGGGACGAATCAAAAGTCAGCGACTCCGATGAGGAGGTGGTTGTGGCACACAATTGGGATGAGTTG
>JAYTLW010000221.1:0-2823 GCA_043729025.1 Methylobacter sp. | reverse complement strand
CGTGTTGAATGCCAAAATCCAAACAGCGCTTTCCGCACAATCCAGCCAATTGCTGACCGCCCAAACACGTTTAACTTTTCAGCAAACGAGCCAGTTATTTAAAGATGGTTATGCGGATCTTGATGCCGTGTCTCACGCACAAATCAGCCTGTCCAAGGAGCAAGAGGCCACTGACGAATTACTGTCGGATGCAAAGCTCGCCGCGTGGAGTGCGTATCTCGTTTTGCGTCCCGATGAGTTCGCCGCAGAGTTGCTGAGAATAAATCATGCCGACCAAGTGTTTACAAAAATGGGAAGCCGGCCGCAATGGGCATCGGTGCAGCCTGACAAATTGTTGCGGTAGCGTGACTTGCCCTGGGCAGGTATAAGCCTGTTTGAATGTAAGCGAAAACTGGCGTTTCCGGCGCACTGCATCACGCCCCCCGAAATGCATCACGCAAAAAAAAAGGCCGGATATTCTCCAGCCTTTTTGTTTAATCGCTTAATGCTTAATGCAACAAGCCCTGCAATAATCCGTTCAGTTTATGCACGAAAGCCGCCGGGTCATCCAATTGTCCGCCTTCACTCAAGATGGCCTGATCGAACAGGATGTGGGTCAAGTCGGCAAAACGGCTGTCGTCTTGTTCCTCTTTCATGCGAACCACCAACGGATGGGTCGGGTTAAGCTCGAAGATTGGCTTTCTGCCCATTCCCATGCCTAATCCTTGCCCGGCATCCTTCATGATCCTTTCCATATTCAGGCTCATGCCATAAACATCGGCAACCAGACAGGCGGGAGATTCGGTTAAACGATGGCTCAAGCGCACCTCGCTGACTTTATCGGCCAGAGCATCTTTAATTTGTTTAAGTACCGCTTCAAAATCCTTAAGCACGTGTTCCTGAGCTTCCTTGTCTTCTTCGCTGTCCAAAACGCCCAAGTCCAGATTTCCCTTGGCGACAGACTGTAAATGTTTGCCGTCGAATTCGTCGAGGTTAGACACCAGCCATTCATCGATACGATCCGATAACAACAGGACTTCTATGCCTTTCTTGCGGAAAATTTCCAGATGCGGGCTGTTTTTTGCCGCCGAAAAGCTGTCCGCAGTGACATAATAGATTTTGTCCTGACCTTCTTTCATGCGGCTTACGTAGTCTTCCAGAGCGACACTTTGTTTATCGGTGTCGGCATGGGTGCTCGCAAAACGCAGCAGTTTGGCGACCCGCGCTTTATTGGCATGATCTTCAATCGGGCCTTCTTTGATAACCTGACCAAACTGAGACCAGAACTTCTCGTATTTTTCCGGTTCAGTCTTGGCCAAATCTTCCAGCATACCCAGCACTTTTTTTACCGCGCCCGATTTGATGGTGCTGATTTGCTTGCTTTGTTGCAGAATTTCCCGCGATACGTTCAGCGGCAGGGAATTGGCGTCGATAATGCCTCTGATAAAGCGCAAGTAACGCGGCATTAACTGCTCGGCATCATCGGTAATAAATACTTTGCGTATGTACAGTTTTACCCCGTGTTTGGCGTCTCTGTCCCACAGGTCGAACGGCGCATGGGTCGGCACATAAAGCAGTAAGGTGTATTCGTTAGAGCCTTCGACTTTGCTGTGCACATGAGTTAACGGATCTTGGTAGTCGTGACCTACATGCTTGTAAAATTCGTTATAAGCCTCATCGGAAATCTCCTGACGGGCTTTAGTCCATAATGCCGAAGCCGAGTTGACGGTTTCTTCGACTCCTTCGACAAGCTCAGGACGATCGGCTGATGAAAGGCTTTCTTCCTCGTCTTCTTCACCACCCATAGACGGCATGACTTCTTTGTCCATGACGATAGGCAGCGATATATGATCGGAGAATTTTCTGACGATGGAGCGGATGCGATAGCCGTCCAGGAACTCGCTTTCAGCTTCTTTCATATGCAGGACGATTTCGGTGCCGCGTTGGGCTTTCTCTACCGATTCGAGCGTGTAATCGCCCTCGCCCGCCGATTCCCAGCGTACGCCGTCGCTCTTGTCGGCGCCGGCCTTGCGGGTGGTTAAGGTCACTTTATCGGCAACGATAAACGCCGAATAAAAACCCACGCCGAACTGGCCGATCAATTCGCTGTCTTTGGCTTGGTCGCCGGTTAATGCTTGAAAAAACTGCTTGGTGCCTGATTTTGCAATAGTGCCGATATGTTCCTGAACTTCGGCGCGGGTCATGCCGATACCATTATCGATAACGGTAATGGTGCGCTTGTCTTTGTCGAATTCCAGACGGATTTTCAACTCGCTATCGCCTTCATACAGCCCGTCATTGGACAGCGCTTCAAAACGCAGCTTATCCGCCGCATCCGAGGCATTGGAAATCAATTCCCGTAAAAATATCTCCTTGTTGCTATATAAGGAATGGATCATTAAATGCAACAGATGTTTAACTTCAGTCTCAAAGCCTAAGGTTTCTTTTTTTGCTTCAACAGTCATTTTTATTTATCCTGATTAATTATTAGGTTAACGCCAATGTGGGGACGTATTGGTTTTTTTCAAGCCCAAACCAAACAGATGAAATATGAGCTTAAGTAACCCCTTATAGCCATAGACCTCTCCAAGAAAAAAATATTGATCGTCGAAGACCAGGCGATCATGCGCGAAACCATTAAGCATGATGGTCAGGGATACCCGGAAAACCTTTTATCGACAGATTACCAACAACTCCCCCCCCGGTTGATCCGGCTAGCGGCAACACCGGTTTGGGATTGTTTTTCCTGATTAGCGTCTTAATCGGCCCGCGCCGCAAATCGCGACGAAGAAACACCTCGCAGCCCGCTATATAAATCAAATGCTTGCTAGGTGTTTCTTAAGA
>JAYTLW010000220.1:0-4374 GCA_043729025.1 Methylobacter sp. | reverse complement strand
TTGGCTGATCCGCGCCATTGATCCAGGAAAAATCCAGTTACTGCCATTAAGTTAAGCGTTTTTTGCAGAGGCTTGTCTATTGTGGGAGTGGCTTTAGCCACGACAGTCGTGGCTAAAGCCACTCCCACAGAAACATCGAACTAGCCTTTGCGATGAACGGCTTGTAGTGCGCCAATGAAGTTTTGACGGGTAGCGCGAGGTATATGGCGTAGGTGCGGATTTATCCGCACAGTGCGAATAAATTCGCACCTACATCTTAATCGTGATTTTATCTTTGGCGGACTACTAGCCTTAAACCGGTGATTTCAGTCCAGCAGCGGCGAAATAACGGCCATCAGTTGCTCTTTGGAAAACTCGCCCGGATGCCGGCTGATGATGTGCCCCTGCCGGTCAACAATAAGGGTATAGGGAACGGCATCCACACGATTGCCCAGTTGACGAGCCAGGGCGATACCATTGTCGCCACCCAATAAAATCGGATAATTGATTTGGGTTGTGGCGAGGTATTCGGCGACCGGTTGAGGGTCATCTAAGGCGATACCGATAAATTGCAGGCCTTGGGCTTGGTACTGTTCCTGCAAGGCGACAAAGTCGGGAATTTCCTTGCGACAGGGCGGGCACCAGGTCGCCCAGAAATTAATCACCAAAAGCTTGCCTTGCCATTCGGAAATAGAGTGCTGGCGGCCTGACAGGTCGGGCAGGTTGAACGTAGGCAAGGCGTCGGGGCCGGTTGGTTCGATGGGTGAAATAAAATGCCGGGCGCTTATGCCAAAAGCCAACGCAATAATCGCGGCAACAATAATCAGCCCTGTTTGTTTCATGATTTGATGTGCTGTAGCGACTTAATAAAGGTTTCGGCATCCTGATTACCGATGACCCGGTTGGCAGTTTTTTCCTGCCGGTCTAAACCGAAAAACAAAATGGCCGGCGGCCCGATCAGCTTGAATTTTGCCAGCAGGGCTTTATCAGCCTCAGAGTTTTTAGTGACATCGGCTTGCAGCATAACATAGCCTTTGAGCGCTTGTTTAACGCGCGGGTCGGCAAAGGTATAAGCTTCCATTTCCTTGCAGGATATGCACCAGTCGGCGTAAAAATCCAACATCACCGGTTGATGGTTGGCGGCGGCTTGTTGAATCCGGTTTTCCAGAGCGGCTATTGTATCGACTCGTTCAAAAGTAATGCCCGGGTCTGCGGCGGCTTTCGCAGTGCTCAAACCGAGTCCCTGCAACGGCTTTAGGGGATTGCTGTTGCCCAAGCTAAAGCCGATCAACAATAACAGGCCGTAAGCCAGCATCATTAGACCTAAGCCTTTCCATAGTTTGCGCCAGCCGGAACTGGATTCGGGTAGAGGATCGACGGCGCTGAGGTAAATGGCGGGCAGTATCAACAGCATCGCCCAGAGCATCATGATGACGTTGGCAGGCAAAATACGACTGAGCATCCACACCGCGACCGCCAGCATGATGACGCCGAACACGGCTTTGGTCGAGTTAAGCCAGTTTCCGGCCTTGGGCAGCAGTTTTCCGGCGGATGCGCCCAACAACAATAACGGTACGCCCATGCCTAAGCCCAAGGCAAAAAGGGCGCTGCCGCCCAGCACCGCATCGCCGGTTTGGCCTATATAAATCAGCGCGCCGGCCAAGGGCGCAGCGACACAGGGGCCGACGATCAGCGAGGAGAGTGCGCCCATGATAGCCGCGCCCCATAGCGAGCCGTCACGGTGTCTTTCGCTGGAATTATGCAGTTTGGCCTGCAATGCTTTGGGCGCTTCCAGATGATAAAAGCCGAACATGGATAATGATAGCGCCACAAAAATACCGCTGAACAGGGCGATAATCCAAGGCTGCTGAAATGTGGATTGCAGATTGCTGCCGAATAAGGCCGCCAGTATGCCGAAGGCCGTGTAAGTGAGCGCCGAGGCGATGACATAACTTAAGGACAGTAAAAAGGCACGGCCAGTGGTAATCCGGTTGCCGTGACCGACGATGATGCCCGATAAAATCGGGATCATCGGGAATATGCACGGGGTGAGCGATAACAACAATCCGAAGCCGAAAAAGCTGAGCAAGGTCATCGCCAAGTTGTCCTTGTGCAAAGATTGCACGATTTGATCCTGCTCGGATAATTCCGGCGCGGCAGATTGCAGCGTCGTCGATTGCAGCGCTGGGGGTAAATTTAGGTCGATAGTCTTGCTCATCGGCGGATAACACACGCCCCGGTCGGCGCAGCCTTGAAATTTTGCCTGTAGGGTAACGGTTTGCGCAGCTAGATTGGTGCGGCTAAGCTGTAAGTCGAAGCTAAGTTCGTTGTGGAAGGTTTCCACATCACCGAAAGCTTCGTCGTGGTGAGGCGTGCCTCTGGGAATATCGTATTTTCCAAGTTTTACGCCGTCGGCGTTAAGCAATTCAAGCTGAACTTTTTCCCGGTACAAATAATAGCCCTCGGCAATGCGCCAGTTAACGTGCAGGCTGCGCTCATCCTTGACCGATGCGAAAAACTCGAAAGCCTGATCCGGCTGGAGCAGTTCATCTTCAAACGCATTAGGTGTTGAGCCTTTGAGCAGTTGCTTGATCGGATCGACCTTGGCATTTGCAATAGACGCGGGCAGCTTTAGTTCAAACGCGGTTTTTTGCGGCGGATAGCAAATTCCCCGATCGGCGCAGCCCTGGTATTGCACCAACAGTTGCAGGGCAGCTGCGCTGTTTTCGACATGTAAGGCAATCGGGATGTTTAGGATATTGCGGTAAATAACCACATTGCCGAAATTTTCGTCCTGATGGCTTAGGCCCGCCGGAAAAGCGGGGTCGCCTAAGCGAATTTGCGCAGTTTTGGACTCAAAATGCATTTTGTTGCGGTAAAGATAATAGCCTTCGGCTATATCCCAGGAGATTTCAAGCTGATCGGGGGCGAGTATTTTTGCAGAAACCTTAAAGGCCTGATCGGGCGGCAGAATTTCGCCCGCACCCAGCGCAAAGGCCGATTGACCGGTCAACGACAGGAAGCAGAGAATAATTATTTTAAAGAGTGACATGAATCTATCCAATGCAGGTATTCAGGTAAGCCGCGCTCAATAGGCACGGCAATTATTTCAGGCAGTTCGTAAGGATGACGCTCGCGCAGGGTCGATTCAATAGCCTGATAGTGATCTTTATGGGCCTTAATCAGCAGCAGATGCTCCTCGGCGGATTCAACTTGTCCCTTCCATGTGTAAATAGAGGTGATGCCGGGCAAAATATTCACACAGGCGGCCTTGTCGCTTGTGACCAGCAGTCGGGCTATTATTTCTGCCGTGTCTTTATCAGGGCAGGTGCAGAAGATTAATAGATGGTTAGCAGGCATGTTACAGGTCATAAATACTGGAGTCTTGGATATTATCCTAGAAATTAAGCCAAATTGCCCTTATATTGTAACGACGATGATGACAAAAAGAGTACTTTAGATGAAAATTTTTCAAACGCTATTTCTGATCGTGCTGATTATTCCCTTTGCAGAAATTTATTTGCTGTTGCAGGTGGGCGGTATGATCGGCGCCTTCCCGACCATTTTGCTGGTGGTGTTTACCGCAGTGCTGGGCGCTTGGCTATTGAAGCAGCAAGGCTTTGCAACGTTGCAGCGGTTTCAGGAGAGTCTGGCGCAAGGCGTGATGCCCGCCTATGAAATAGTTGAAGGCCCGATAATTCTGGTGGGCGGGGCATTATTGCTAACGCCGGGTTTTATTACCGATATAATAGGCTTTGCCTGTTTAATCCCATCGTTGCGCAGAAAAATCGCCCAATATGTGATCGAGCATTATCTGGTTCAGGCCGGAGCTCAATTTCAGCAGGGAAAAGCGGCTGAAAATAACGTGTTGGAAGGTGAGTTTCGTAAAGAAGAGTAACATAAGCTTATTCCTAACCATTTAAATGTTGACCACTTATGCCGACTGTTTTAAGGCTTGCAAACTTTCGTTTCCACTTCTATTCAAACGAAGGCAATGAACCGCCGCATATTCATGTGCGCTGTTCCAATGGGGAATGTAAGTTTTGGCTTGAGCCTGTTGTTTTGGCGACTAATCGTGGAACAGCACCACATGAGTTGCGCGAGATCGAACGACTTGTATTTGAAAATAAACAAACCTTACTGGATAGCTATCATGAATACCACGGTCTTTAAAACAGAATCCATTGCTATTAAGGCTTGGGCGGAAAAACGAATTGTTTACCTTGAACTAACGGATGGACGGATATTTGGCTTTCCTGCTGACCGCTTTCGGATTCTCAGTCAAGCGTCTGAAAGTCAACTTAAAGCAGTTCAAATTGAAGTTGGAGGCCATGCGTTAAGATGGGAAGAGTTAGATGAAGACTTAACGGTAAGCGGGGTAGTCGCTGGGCAATT
>JAYTLW010000219.1:0-2962 GCA_043729025.1 Methylobacter sp. | reverse complement strand
GTGCTAATGGAAAATCAGGGATTAGACTAATTCTTCCGTCTAAATCTGCTCACTCCTCTCTCTGCGGCTTTGCCCTCGCGCGCTTTCGTGTGCTTAGATGACGTTTGTCGTCCAGGCGTCGCCTTTTCGCCGCCAGTGTCGGCTTGGTTTTTTTGCGCGGCTTAGGTTTCGTCAAAGCTTGCCCGATCAACGCAAGCAGTCTGTTCAACGCATCTTCCCGATTGCGCTCTTGACTACGAAATCGTTGCGCCACCAATACCAACACTCCCTCGTTGGTCATTTTGCGACCAGAGAGCTTAATTAGGCGTTCTTTTACCTCAATTGGCAGGCTCGGGGAGCCTCGAACATCGAAGCGCAGTTGCACTGCGGTTGACACCTTGTTAACATTCTGTCCGCCAGGCCCTGAGGCGCGGATAAAAGTTTCAAGGACCTCGTCCTCACTTATCGAAATTGTATCTATAATATAGGACATTCTTTTTGCAGGGGTTAAGGAAAGACGAACCGTACTTTCCTTTATTAAAATAAGGAAATTCACGGATGGAAAAATTTTGAAAATCCTATAGAATTTGCATCCCCGATGATCATAAATTGGATTATTGGGAAAAGATATGTCGTCACTACCGCTTTTTTGGAAAACTAAAATCTTAAATAGGAAAATGATCATGAGAAATTCGATTGTCGTAGTTGCTGCTGTATTGGCTCTTTCGTTGACGGCTTGCAGTAAGAAAGAAGAAGCTGAAGTAAACGTCCCAGCCACAACGCCGGAAACCACCATGCCAGCTCCGGAAGCTATGCCCGCTCCTGAAGCTATGCCTGCTCCGGAAGCGATGCCTGCTCCTGAAGGTGGCGCTCCTGAAGAAGGCGCAGCTCCCGCACCCGCTCCTGCTCCTTAATAGCCTTATAGACGAGAGAAAAGCCGACTAAACTGTCGGCTTTTCGATTGTTTTCTTTGCTGTCTACTCCTTAATGTGTTCTATAGGAGTCAGATATTTCTGCGCGCTGCTCTCCGGTCCATAAAATAGGCTCAACCCCCCAAAAATATCCCTCAAAAACATGATGCCTTTTCTCAGATAATCGTTTCCTTGCCAGATCGCCGCCTTTACAATAGCGCCTGAGCGTTTCTCGGCGAGACTTTATGAACGACTATCAACAAGAATTTATCGATTTTGTCATTCGCGCTAACGCTTTGCGTTTTGGCAGCTTTACCTTGAAGTCCGGACGCGTAAGCCCGTATTTCTTCAACAGCGGATTGTTCAACAGCGGCGCATCCATAGCGGCCTTGGGCCGCTATTATGCCGCAGCAATCATGCATTCTGGTGTTGCTTTCGACATGTTGTTTGGCCCTGCATACAAAGGCATACCGCTGGCTGTAGCCACCAGCATCGCACTTGCCGAAAAATATCAACGTGATGTCCCGTATGCCTTCAACCGCAAAGAAGCGAAACAACACGGCGAAGGCGGCGCTATTGTCGGTGCGGCATTGCAAGGAAAAGTATTAATTATTGATGATGTCATTTCGGCAGGTACGTCCGTACGCGAATCGATGACCATTATTGATGCCGCGCAAGCTCAGGTTGCGGGAGTGGTGATTTCTCTGGATCGCTGTGAGCGCGGTCAAGGTAGCATATCGGCCATTGCGGAAATCGAGACCAAGTACGCGACTCGGGTCATCAGCATTGTTACGATCAACGACGTCATTGCGCATCTGAGCATGCAGCCGAACATGGATCAAATAGTTCAGGATATCTATGCCTATGGGCGCACATATGGCTACTAACAGATTGATAATAATCTTATTATTAAAAATAATACACTTTTTTTAAAATCTTCCACGCCCCACCTCTAACGCCCTCAAGAACCTCAAGTTGAAGAGCCGTTTGCCGATAAATAGCCAGCGCAATCCGCATGTGAAATTCGCGGCGCCCTTACAGCACCGTTAGACGGATGAGGATAGAGCATTGGTTTACACAAGAAGTGGGTCTTACAAGGTGCTGCAACTTCTTTGCACAGCATTTTTGTTGTTAAGCTTTACCTATCAAAGCGATGCGGGCCAATTGTATAAGTGGGTAAATGATAAGGGCGAAGTTTATTTTAGCGATGAAATACCGCCCGACGCCGCTAAAAAGAACCATGTCGTGGTGAATAATAAAGGCATGGTGGTAAAGAACATTGAGGCCACCAAAACCCCCGAACAATTGCTCGAAGCAGAGAAGCAAACCCGCGAACGCGACGCAGCAAAGGCCGAAGTCGAGAGGGCCACGAAGGTTCGGGCTGAACGCGACAGTGCCTTGTTGAACACTTATATGTCGGAAAAAGATTTGATCTCAACACGTGACCGACAGATAAATACCGTCGAAGCCAACGTTGGCATCAGCAGCAATTCCGCCGCGCGCGTTAAGGAGAACCTAGTCAGGCTGGAAAAAAATGCCAACGCGTTGGCGAGTAAACAAAAGCCAATATCAAGCGATGCGAAAAACGACATTCAAAATTTGAAACAGCAACTCGCTAACTTGGAAAGATTCATTGGTAACAAAAGAGCCGAGCAACAGCAATTGCGCGATAAATTCGCTGCCGACCTCAACCGTTTCAAAGAATTAAAAGCATTGGATCAGACTGAAAACGCCAAGTGAACCGAGTGTTTGAGATCGTAGTTTTTCTTAGGCGACATTTAAATTTAGGGCACCTCTAATAATGCGTCATTCCCGCGCAGGCGGGAATCCAGGATTTTCGCATAAACGATAAATCAGTAACTTATGGATTCCCGCCGCAGCCTGCCCTCTAGTGCTGTAATCGAGGGCGGGAATGACGGGAATTTGAATTTTTAAAGGTGCGCTTAATTTGATTGACGAATAAGGGTGCCCACGCCCTCATCAGTAAACAATTCTAACAGCACCGCATGTTCCACGCGGCCATCAACAATGTGTACCGCTTTCACGCCACCTTGTACCGCGTCGAGTGCGCA
>JAYTLW010000218.1:0-2676 GCA_043729025.1 Methylobacter sp. | reverse complement strand
GATGGAAAAGCGGACGAGTGTGGCTAGCATGGGTAATTCAACGGATATTTATTTGAATGGCAATAACATTTGCCCTAGCCGGTGCGCGTTAGTATGTCCTAGAAGTTACGCATTGACCACAGCCCGTAGGTTGGGTTAGGCGCTAGCCGTAACCCAACACATTAACGCGGCAGATGTCGGGTTACGCTACCCGTCCCAAGCTACTGTGCTAGAGAAATCGAGAACGAGGGTCAGGCTTCAAGCGGACGTGCATCATGGAAATCATTTGTTACTGGCTTTAATATGCCTTTCAGCTGCTTCAGCATGTAAAGTGGCGGCGCCTATATGACCCAAATTGGCGAGATCGAGGCTTTCTTGCAGTTCCTTAGCAGCAGCGTCTAAATGGCTTTTTTGTAATCCTTTAGCTGCTAAGGAAGCCTCTAAGGTATGCTCCAATGCGGCCTTTGCGTGCTCTATCAGGTTTTTTGTATGGCCCGCTCCGCCATGAATTATTGCGGCATTAGTGTGCTCCTGAACTGCAGAAAAATGCTCTTCAGCAACAACAGAAACACTCAATAAAAGTAATAAACCTGCATATAGTGGCGTCAATTTTTTCATAATCCGTTCCTCATTAATGCTTATATTTAATTGTGGATGCCGTGCTTCTTCAGAGGAGCCATCCGCCGAATAGTTTACCGCAGACTAACCAAGCCGTTTTTTTGCCGCTGCGATAACATTATTTCATAATCTTTTTTTGCGTCCAACCAATCTTCCTGCGCACGATAGGGAGTAAAATTTCTAGCCAAGGCTTTGTAATAAGCCGACTCTATAATCCACTGGTGGTTTTCAGGTTCGGAATTTACAGACGAAGATTGTTCAGCTTTCTCTTGCATAAAACGACTCCTGATAACGATTACGAAAATTCTAACCTAGTTTAACGCATTATGCCGTTTATGCAGCCAATTATGCGGCGCAATACGCTACGCACGCCCTGCGAGTTACTGAGTGGTTATTTTAAATTCAGAACCTACAGGGTTAATATTCCTTTACTACGATTTTCCATGCGCCGCAGCAACTCGGTCATAATCAATCGATACAGCTCATCGCCCAGATATTTATCCTCGACGCCGCTGTCGATATTCGGGTTGTCATTGACCTCTATCACATAGCCCTTGCCGTCTTTTTCCTTTACATCCACGCCGTATAAACCGTTGCCTATCGGCTGGGTAGCTTTTAATGCGGCATCCAGCACGGCTTTGGGAACTTCAAAAGTCGGCAAGGTGGCAAAACTGCCGGTATCGGTTCGGCTTTCGCCGTGACGGTAGATCTGCCAGTGATTTTTAACCATGTAATAGCGGCATGCATATAAGGCCTTGTTATTAAAGATGCCGATGCGCCAGTCGAAGTCGGTATAGAGAAACTCCTGCGCCAGCAGCAGCGCGGACTTTTGAAACAGCTCTTCCACTTTAAGTTCCAGCTCTTTCCGGTCATTCACTTTAACGATGCCGCGAGAAAAGGAGCCGTCCGGAATTTTTATCACCACCGGAAAACCGGCTTCCGCTTCCACCCTGTCCAAATGGGCGGCATTGCCTTTATGCAGCAGCCAGGTCTTGGGCGTAGGTACGCGATGGGTGCGAAACAAATCGGCCAGATAGACTTTATTGGTGCAACGTAACATTGAAGTCGGGTCGTCAATAACCACCAAGCCTTCGGCCTCGGCTTTTTTGGCGAAACGGTAAGTGTGGTGATCTATGTTGGTGGTTTCGCGGATAAACAAGCCGTCGAATTCGGGCAGGCGCACATAATGTTGCTGGGTGATCAGTTCTATTTCTATACCCAGTTGCCTGCCGATTTTGATGAATTTTTTCAGCGCGCCCCGATTGCTCGGCGGCAACTGTTCTTCGGGATCAATCAAAATGGCCAGATCGAAGCGCGCCGCTTTTCTAGCGCGGCCTTTGCGCCAAACTTTAGTGCTGAATTTATCCAGCGCCTCGGCAAAAACGGTTTGCATAGGATCATCCAGCAGCCGGTGCGATATAGCCTTTAGGCCGATGATTTCCCAGTGCTGCCGACAGCGCAGCGTCACTTCCAGAATGGGACAGGAAAAGCGCTCAAACAACAGCCTGGAAAGTTCCTGGAAGGCCGGATCTGGCGTAGTGCCGAAATAACTCATCAGGGTTATTTCGCTGTCCTTATCGGTGGTTTTAAAGGCGCGCGCCAGCGTCTGCGACAAGTCTTCAAGCTGTAGACGGTATAGCGCCTTTTTGCCCAGGTCGTTCAGCACCTTAACCGAAGGAATAACATGATGGCCTCTGGCCTCGGCCAGCAACGAGCAGTAATAACCGTCGGAAAGATAACGGTAGCTGCTGCACAGATTAATGATGCGTACCCGTTGCTGCGACTCACCCTGCTCGGTCGCCAGATAAGTTTCAAAGGTGATCACCTGGTCGCTGGGATAATAAGGATTCCAATCGGAAAGATCATCAACAACCAGTAGGGTACGCGCCATAACAAAATCCTGTAATAAGAAGAGCCGTAATTCTGTAACCTGTCAGTGCTTTGCACAAGGAGTTTTTAAAAAACCTCCCGATTAACCGATGTTATACCAATCCCAATAAGTTGTTGTTTGAATCCCCTCAACCTAACCTTCTCCCGCTGGAGAAGGGATAGCATGTGAACTTATTGGGATTGGTATTA
>JAYTLW010000217.1:0-2077 GCA_043729025.1 Methylobacter sp. | reverse complement strand
CAGCAGCAGCTGATTTATGGTTTGAGAGTGTTTTTACCCGAACATAACTGGGCGACGCTGGCTCTGCAAATGCCGTTACGGGAAGCCGATGCGGCAAACAAAGACTATTTTGCGTTGTTCCCGGCTGCGGCGGCGCGGATACAGGCCGGAATCCGCTATGCAAAGAGCGAGGGTGCAGAAAATATTATGGTGGTCGGTTACGGCTTGGGTGGATTGATGGGCGTCTATACCCTGAGTGAGCAGGCGGCGGACATTAAAGCATTGGTGGCCATCAGTTTGCCGGTGCCGATCACCGAGCACAAGGCTGCGCAAACGCTGGCATTTATCGAAAAAATCAAGATGCCGATGTTGGATATCTATGGCGCATTAGACTTGCCGGATGTTATAGAAAGCGCCAGGGAACGACGCTTGGCGGCAAAAGAAAATACCGCTTACCGTCAGATTAAAATCGCTGACGAAGGTCACGCTTATCTGCATGATGAAGGCTTGCTGGTTAAGCGCATTTACAGCTGGCTGGAAGTTACGGTGGGGTCAACTGTAGGGGTGACTTCAGTCGCCCAATGACTGATGTGTCTTCCACTATTGAACCCACCAAAAGAATCGTGGATCCGGTTTTTCCTGCGGGTCAGATTCTTGATGGGATGTTCTTTCTTGGAAATCGCCTAACTAGGCTTTGAACAGGCCTAAATCTGTTACAATGCTCAATTAACATATGTGCATGTGCGCCAACGTCGAGCGTTGCTGGCTGTCTGCATCATGCCTTAACACCATCATAACAAGTTGAAAACTAAGTGGATTTAAAACATATAAGAAATTTTTCCATCATCGCGCATATCGATCATGGCAAATCGACGCTGGCTGATCGTTTTATTCAACTGTGCGGCGGCTTAAGTGCCAGGGAAATGTCGGCGCAGGTGCTGGATTCCATGGATATTGAGAAAGAGCGCGGCATCACCATTAAGGCGCAGAGCGTCACGCTGGACTTTAAGGCGCAAGACGGCGAGACCTATCAGTTGAATTTCATCGATACCCCCGGCCATGTGGATTTTTCTTATGAGGTTTCCAGGTCTTTAGCGGCCTGCGAAGGCGCACTGCTGGTGGTCGATGCGGCTCAGGGTGTCGAGGCGCAAAGCGTCGCCAACTGTTATACGGCGATGGAGCAGGGTCTGGAAGTGGTGCCGGTGCTGAATAAAATCGATTTGCCTTCAGCCGAGCCCGAGCGGGTAAAAGTTGAAATTGAAGAGGTGATCGGAATTCCTGCCGACGAGGCGCTGATGATCAGTGCCAAAACCGGCTTGGGCGTTGCAGATGTGCTGGAACAGTTGGTGCTTAAGATCCCACCGCCGCAAGGCAATACCGAAGGCCCGTTACAGGCATTAATTATCGACTCCTGGTTTGACAGCTATCTGGGCGTGGTGTCGCTGGTCAGGATTATGCATGGCAGTATCCGCAGAAAGCAAAAGATCACTATCATGTCCACCGGCAAGTCCTTTATCGCCGAGAAGGTCGGGGTTTTTACCCCCAAGCGGCTGGAAAAGGAGATTTTAAATACCGGCGAAGTCGGCTATGTGGTGGCCGGCATTAAAGATATTTTCGGCGCGCCGGTAGGGGATACCATTACCTGGACGGATAACCCGGCTGCCGAGCAGCTCACCGGCTTTCAAAGAGTGCAACCGCGCGTTTTTGCCGGTTTGTATCCGGTCAGTTCGGATCATTACGAGGGTTTGCGCGAGGCGCTCAATAAATTAAATCTCAATGATGCTTCCTTGCACTTTGAGCCGGAAACCTCCCAGGCTCTGGGCTTTGGTTTTCGCTGCGGCTTTCTCGGCATGTTGCACATGGAAATAGTGCAGGAGCGTTTGGAAAGGGAATACGATGTCGATCTGATCACCACAGCGCCTACCGTTATCTATGAAGTCATTACCCATAACGATCAGGTTCTGATGATCGATAACCCGGCGAAGCTGCCGGATATGGGTACCATCAAGGAAATCAGGGAGCCTATCATCCGGGCCAATATTCTGGTACCGCAGGCTTATCTGGGCGGCGTCATCACGCTGTGCATAGAAAAGCGCGG
>JAYTLW010000216.1:0-2487 GCA_043729025.1 Methylobacter sp. | reverse complement strand
GCAAAAATGGCGACATCTTCAGCGGCGTGAGTTTCAGCGCCGAGTGGAATAATCGCTTCTTGTAGATAGTCAGGACTCTCCACTTTAGCTCTGTCAAGCAAAGGGCGGCCGACGGCAGGACTAAAAGATGTCGGGTTGTGACCTTCGCTACCTGACTGCCATGCCGCCGTTGCCGGTGTTGTGAATGATTTTGAACCCGCCGCCTGCGTATTTGAGGCGCCGGTGTAGCCTGTACCGTTAGCGTAGTTCAGTGTAGTGTACGGCAAGCCCAGCATATCAAGATCAGGGTCGGTTGCGCCCACGCCTTTAGTCAGACCCAAAATAGGATTGCCGCGTTGCGGATAACCACCGATGGTAAAGACATGGCTATGGTCGGCAGTAACGATGATCAGAGTCTCTTCCGGATTAGTGCTATCCACAGCAGCTTGTACCGCAGCAGCAAATTGCTGAGTATCGGTCAGAGCGCGATAGGCATTACCTGAATGGTGGGCGTGATCGATGCGTCCGCCTTCAACCATCAGAAAATAACCATTATGATTTTTTTTCAGAATATCGATAGCTTTAGTGGTCATTTGAGTCAGTGAAGGTTCTCCTGCCTTGTCCTGAACAGCGCGGTCGGCCTCATAATGGACATGCGAGTTTTCGAACAGGCCCAGCAAATGATCGGTGGTGTTTGGATCTATCGCATCGAACTGCGCTTGATTCCAGACATACTTGGCATTGCTGTGCTTGGTTGTCCACTCAAGGGTCAAGTCGCGTCCGTCTTTACGTTTACCCTTAGCGCCATATTCCGGTTCGGTAACCGTGTTAGGGATAAAACGGGTTCGTCCGCCGCCCAAGGCGACATCAAGACCACCATTGATATTAAAATCAACCAATTGCGCTGCGATGTCGGGGACAGTAGCGCCGACAGGTCTATCCGAATCAGCTTCCCAGTCGCGGTTTGCGGTATGGGCGTAAGTCGCGGCAGGTGTCGCATGAGTAATACGGGCAGTGGAAACTATGCCGGCAGACAAACCGTGCTGCTTGGCCTGCTCAAGAATTGTGGCGAGTTTGTTGGCATTGACTACGTCGGCATTAGTCTCGCTATGGGCGACCAATTGGTTGACGGAAAGCGAATCGCCTATGGTTTTAACCCCGGTAACCATCGATGTCATGGTAGGCGCGGAATCCGGGGTTTGTTGATCGACGCTGTAAGTTTTGGACAGCGCCAGATAAGGCAGTTTTTCAAAGCTCAAAGAGTTTTCTTCGCCATGTCCGCCTTTTTGTTGGCCGTCATAAATCCGTGACGCAGTGATCGTGGAAATACCCATGCCATCGCCGACAAACAAAATGACATTTTTTGCCTGTCTTTCGTTTGGATGCAGATGTTCGGCATCGATAACGGTCTGACGCCCAGCATTAAACCAATCTGCCGAAGTCGGTTCTGCTGCTTGCACGACACCGGCGGTTAGTATGGAATTGACGGCCATTACGCTAAGCCTTTTTAGCAATCGCATGCTGGATACTCCTTAGATCTGTTGCTGAATGAGTGAAAAAACGCCTGTTGTCGGTTTCCGCATCGAAAACGACACATAATCAGACAAGAGATACACTACTTAAAAATTGTGACAGGGTAATGAACATCCTTAAACAATAGCGGAGACAAACGCGCCGAAATAAGTTAATTTGTAGTCCGATTGTAAAAATCAACCTAACAACACGATGAGGCATGATCATGAAACAAAATAACTGCTTGTGGATTCTTATTTTAATGATGGTTACCGGCGCTACATGGGCTTACGGTAGCAGCAGTAGCTCAAAAGCCTGCGCCAAACCCAAATTTTCCGATTTTACTCCGGCTGAAAATACTGAAGTTGCAGCGGGGGCAAGTTTTTCTTTTACCGCGTCTGCAAACACTTACCCGAATACCATCAAGGCCAATATAAAAGGACTGCCGACTACGCTCAAAGTCACTCCAGTCAATGAGGGCGGCTTTCAGGTAAGCGGCAAGCTGCCTGCCTCGTTAAAAGGCGTGTACGCCAGAATTGCGATCACTGCCGATGGACAGAGCAATTGCAAGGGTGATGGCGGCTGGCTGGTGAAAATTGCGGAATAATTGGCGCCGCCCGATATAGAGCGTCTTCAACACCGGCATTTTCACGGCATCGTTGGCAACGGGAGAAATTCTGGAACCAATGGGGTCACATTGCTCTCCACGCGGAACATCACTTGATGCTTTTGAATTTAGTAGATGTAATGGCATTGCGGTGTAACAGCTTTTTTTGTCCGAAAGTCAGACTAGCGATGCCGGTGTTTTTAAGAAGTGCGACGGAATTGCGACATAAAAATATCAGGCATAAAAAAAGAGCTTTGCAGATTGCATAAGCCCTTTATTTTTATGGTGCCTCGGGCCGGAGTCGAACCGGCACGTCCTTACGAACGAGGGATTTTAAGTCCCTTGCGTCTACCAATTTCGCCACCGAGGCATCGATAACTTTGGTAAGC
>JAYTLW010000215.1:0-5026 GCA_043729025.1 Methylobacter sp. | reverse complement strand
TAAATTCAGTCGTGACAATACCTGAAACTGCACAGGCAGAAAAATCGTGTTTAATGAAACTTATACTTAAGAAAAATAAGGAACAATTGTGAACGCTGTAATACACGCTTAAACAAGGCGGCAAAGTTGCTGGGATGTTGTGTTCATAACGCAAGTGTTGCGGGAACTTGCCCCGTTTGCATCCAATGAGTATTTAAAATGTTGAGTCTGAGCCTATTGCCTCTCTAAATGCCGCTGAAGCCAAGTTAGTCGATTGCGCAAGCCAAGCAGACCCGTTGTACATCGCAAATCGTATACAGGCATATGACCTCACAGAATCGCGCCCAAGATAGGCGCAAAAAAATCATCAAAACCGCTTGGTCGGGCCTTGCTGCAAGAATAGTGACCATAGCTGTTTCACTGATGATGGTGCCTTTAGCCGTGCATTATTTAGGGAAAGAGCAATACGGTCTATGGGTGGCGGTTTCTTCATTGGTCGCAATGCTAGGCTTTATGGATGGCGGGGCCGGCAATGCGGTCATAAATTTGGTTGCTCATGCGAGTGGCGCAAAAAACGATGATCTAGCCAAAATTGTCTCTACCGCTTTCTACAGTTTGATGGCGCTCGCATTGATGGGTTGCCTGCTATTTTTGACCGTGTTCCCTTTTGTTTCTTGGGCCAATGTACTCGGCGTGACTGAACTTAGGTCACAATCGGATCTGAATAAGGTTGTGATAATCGTTGGGCTGTTCTTCTTTGCGAGTATGTTTACAACCTTGGTCGGGAAAATACAGAGGGGATTACAAGAAGGCAATCTGGATAATTTCTGGACTGGGGTTGGATCGGTCTTATCATTGCTATTTGTATATGTAGCTATTCAAAAGGATGCCGGACTGGTTGGCTTTGTCATTGCTTTTCTTGCCGGTTCAATATTTGCCTACCTTGCAAGCAACATTCATTACCTGTTTATTCGCAGAATAGATTTACGTCCACAGCTGAGCAAGATGGATAGTGCAATCGCAAAAAATCTCTTCGCGGTGGGCGGAATGTTCTTTGTGTTGCAAATTTCCGGAGCCATTCAGAGTCAAGCTGATAACGTGATTATCGCCAACATGCTGGGAGCCGAATCAGTGACCAATTATGCAATTTGCATGAAATTGTTTCTAATGGTTCCAATGCTGTTTAACTTATTATTGACTCCGCTGTGGCCGGCCTACCGGGAAGCGTTTGCGAGCGGCGACATGCAATGGGTAAAGCGCATATTTTTGAAATCCGTGCGTTGGGCTCTGTTGGTCAGTATTCCTTCAGCATTCACGTTGGTGATGGTGGGTGGAAAGGTCATTGAGCTTTGGGTAGGGCATGAAGCCATGCCATCACCCGGCTTGCTGATGGGTTGTGGCATTTGGATGGTATTTACTACGATTGGTAGTGCTCTGGCTGTTTTTCTTAATGGCTTGCAGCTCGTAAAAATCCAACTGATCGTTGCGACATCTGCTGGGGTCATGAACATTATTCTTTCCATTTGGCTTATACAAATAATTGGGGTAGCCGGAGCAGTTTTTGGTTCGGTAATTTCTTATTTAATCTGTACCATTCTGCCATACTTTTTTATCATTAAAAAAATGTTGAGGGAATTTGATGGACAACTTAGCAGTGCTTCCCAATAATGTGTATTTCCACCTTTTTCTTAAGGCGTAAGGCGGCATACAAAATTGGCACTAGATTAAAAATGTGTCGCCAGTCTAAGATTGTAATGAAGCGCATTTTTAACAAAATTACGGGGCTACTTCGGTGAAAGATGCCATTCATGGACTAGATTGTCCTATATGTTCGGGTGCAATGGAAGTATGTTTTACAGCGCAGGTTCTTAACAAATATCAGGCTCAATACGAAGACTGTAAACAATGTGGTTTTTTGCGCATTCATGCGCCATATTGGCTTGAAGAAGCCTATTCAAGCGCAATTGCTCAAGCCGATACTGGATTGGTTGCACGAAATATCGCTATTGCTCGCAAACTTGCCGGTGTGTTGTATTGGGTATTGAATCAGCGAAACGATGACCGCAATCTGGATGTAGCGGGTGGATACGGTATGCTCACCCGGCTGATGCGTGACCTTGGCTTTGACTTTTATTGGAACGACAAATATTGCACTAACTTGCTGGCACTGGGCTTTGAGTATCAGCCATCATACGGTTCCTGTCGTGTCGTTACCGCAATGGAAGTATTGGAGCATGTAACGGATCCTGTTTCTTTCATAGAGGAAACGTTTGCCTTTTCAGGCGCGGACACCTTGCTGTTTACGACGGAGTTGTATGAAGGTGCCCCCCCTGAGCCGAATTCATGGTGGTACTACGCTTTCTCTACCGGGCAGCATATCGGATTTTTCCAACGACGGACTTTAGTGGCAGTAGCCGACAGACTAGGCCTGTACTTTGCCAGTGCAAATGGCATACATGTCCTGTCTAAAACCAAAGTAAATGAGCGCTTGTTAGGTGTGGTTACAGGACGATGGGCTACACTGATTGCTCCGTGGTGGATGCGAAGACGCTTGGGCTCTAAAACAATGGCCGATCATCATTTAATCCTGCAAAAAATCGGCACAGACGAGCAATAGAAAAATGAAAATAGCTTTCGATTCGCAGATATTTAGCTTGCAAGAGTATGGCGGGATTTCACGCTATGCCTGTAGTCTTGCAGCCCAGCTAGCCGATATTGAGGGAGTAGAAGCGAGTATCTTCGCACCTTTTTATATCAATGCTTATCTTGATAAGCTACCCAAAGGCATGGTTTCAGGAATCAGGGTGCCAACAATACCCAGAACGAGGGGAGTTTTCCACTTGGGCAGTTTATGGCTTGCTCGCGGCGCCATCGCACGATTTGCGCCACAAATCGTGCATGAAACTTACTTCCATGCAACTCCGATAGCGCCTAAAGGTGCGTGTGCTGTAGTGACGGTCTACGACATGATTCATGAGCGGTTCCCTTTAGCGTCTGCTCAACAAGATCGAACTTCGCTCCGGAAGCGCAAAGCGACCCAAAGGGCGGATCATGTGCTTTGCATCTCTGAAAGCACCCGCAAGGATTTACTGGAGCTTTTCGATTTGCCTGAAGATAAGGTGTCGGTAGTTTATCTTGGTTTTGATCGATTAAGCCCAATGCTCCCTGAAACCAGTGCAACCAGTAAAGAAAAGCCTTATCTACTCTATGTCGGGCATCGTGGAGGCTATAAGAATTTTGAGGGCTTCTTACGCGCCTATGCCAGTTCGTCGTGGTTGTGTAATCATTTTGATGTTGTGAGCTTTGGTGGCGGCGCCTTTACAAGCGATGAAAAAAAGTTGTTTGAAGCATTAAAACTTCCTGGTAATCAGCCATTACAGATAAATGGGGATGACACGAAGCTCGCTAGCTTTTATCGCGCTGCTGCTTTATTCGTATACCCCTCTCTTTATGAAGGCTTTGGCATTCCGCCGCTGGAGGCTATGTCGCTGGGTTGCCCTGTTGCTTGCAGTAACACCAGTTCAATACCCGAAGTGGTCGGCGAAGCAGCCGAGTATTTTGATCCAAAGGACACTGAATCAATACGTACTGCTATGGAAAGCGTATTAACTTCAACGGCAAGGCAAGCAGAATTGATTGACTTGGGGTTTGAGCGTTGCGCTCAATTTTCATGGGAACGCTGTGCACGGGAAACGCTGGCTGTATATAGGAGTCTGATGTGAAAAAAGCTTTAATTTGCGGTGTCGGAGGCCAAGATGGCGCTTATCTTGCGCAGCTTTTGCTGGATAAGGGGTATGAGGTGTGGGGGACATCACGAGATGCTCAGGTTGCCGGCTTTGGTAACTTAGTCACAATTGGCGTTAAGAGTCGGGTGAAATTGCTGTCAATGGCGCCGAATGATTTTCGGAGTGTACTCACGGCTCTTACCCGCAGTGATCCCGATGAGATTTATTACCTTGCCGGGCAAAGCTCTGTCGGATTATCTTTTGAGCAGCCTGCCGAAACCTTGGAGAGCATTACGCTGGGCACATTGAATATGCTGGAAGCTATTCGACTTTTGGACAAACCGATCAAGTTTTATCATGCGGGCTCAAGTGAATGTTTTGGTGATACCGGCGAACAAGCGGCGGATGAAAATACGCCATTTCATCCGCGCAGTCCCTATGCCGTAGCTAAAGCTTCTGCCCACTGGCTGGTTGCAAATTATCGTGAGGCATACGGTTTATATGCCTGTAATGGAATACTTTTTAATCACGAGTCGCCGTTGCGGCCTGAGCGTTTCGTGACGAAAAAAATTATTTCCGCCGTGTGTCGGATTGCACAAGGATCCCCGGAAAAACTCACCCTGGGTCGGCTTGATATTGTTCGCGATTGGGGTTGGGCGCCCGAATATGTGGATGCAATGTGGCGCATGATGCAGCAGGATACGGCTGATGATTACATTATCGCGACCGGCGAAGCTAATTCGCTGCAAGACTTTGTGGCGGAAGCCTTTGCAGTCGCTGGCCTGGATTGGCGTGATTATGTGAACTCCGACCCCGGCCTGTTTCGTCCGACCGACCTGGCTAGGAGCCAAGGGTGTGCTGACAAGGCCTTCAGTAAATTAGGCTGGCGGGCAACGTTTAAAATGCGCGATGTCGTGGGTAAAATGATAGAGTCCATGAGCAAACAGACACCTTG
The DNA here is from genome assembly GCA_043729025.1 of Methylobacter sp. Lineage (GTDB taxonomy): Bacteria > Pseudomonadota > Gammaproteobacteria > Methylococcales > Methylomonadaceae > Methylobacter_A. The sequence goes on along the minus strand of JAYTLW010000215.1, from coordinate 367 downwards.
TTAAAACTATGAGTCATAAGTCAGCGCCTTTAATTTCTATCATTGTTGCGGTTTTCAACGGCTCTAAAACCTTACAACAATGCATCGATAGCGTCGCTCAACAAACTTACCCGAACAAAGAGTTAATCATTATTGATGGTGGCTCTAAGGACGGCACGGTCAATATACTCAAGGCGAATAACGAGCAGATCGACTATTATGTTTCCGAGCCGGATCAGGGTATTTACAATGCTTGGAATAAGGCATTAGCAAAGGCGAAAGGGGAGTGGATTTGTTTTCTTGGCGCAGATGATTTTTTCTGGGATTTACAGGCATTGGAACGAATGAGCGAGCAATTGGAAAAGCAGTCCTCTACTGTTCGTGTTGT
>JAYTLW010000214.1:0-10475 GCA_043729025.1 Methylobacter sp. | reverse complement strand
CCATCGCAAAAATTCATGAAGCCGCAGCCGAAAATGCAGATCTGGTGGTATTGCCCGAGCTGCATCTGGGGCCGTATTTTTGCCAGAGCGAAGATTATTACAACTTTGATCTAGCCCAAACTATTCCAGGCCCGACTACTGAAATTCTGTCCGCTGTGGCAAAAAAGCTCGGCATCGTCATCGTCTCGACCCTCTTCGAAAAACGGGCGCCGGGGCTTTATCACAATACCGCAGTGGTTTTTGACCAAGATGGCAGTATTGCCGGCAGATACCGGAAAATGCATATCCCCGACGATCCGGGTTTCCATGAAAAATATTATTTCACCCCCGGTGATTTGGGATTTAAGCCGATTGAAACGTCTATCGGCAAACTTGGCGTATTAGTTTGCTGGGATCAATGGTACCCGGAAGCCGCCAGATTAATGGCGTTAGCCGGCGCCGATTTATTGATTTATCCGACCGCAATTGGCTGGGATCTTGAAGATAGCCCCGAAGAACAACAACGCCAACTGGATGCCTGGGTGACTATTCAGCGCTCTCACGCCATCGCCAACGGCATTCCGGTCATTTCCTGTAACCGTATCGGCTTTGAGCAAGCGCCGGACTCGGCATCCGGTATTAACTTTTGGGGCAATAGCTTTATTTCTGGGCCGCAAGGAGAAGTCCTAGCCCGCGCCAATGATTCGGAGGCCAAACTGCTAAGCTGCACGATAGACAGTGCGAGAGTTGAGCGGGTCAGGCAAATATGGCCGTTTCTGCGTGACCGTCGCATTGATGAATATGGCGACTTGACCCGACGTTTTATTGATTAATAGCCGTCTTAAAATCTTATGGGAACGACAACTTGCTTGCCGTTTCGTTCGTACATTGATCAAGTTATCGAGGCATAATGGATACGTCAAACAGTTTGGATATTTTTGATCAAATACATATCGATGTTGCGCGTAATGCAACGGATGATTTCAATTTGTTTCATGATAGGAACAAATGGCTGCGCATCAATCACAATCCGTTCAAAGGCCCGATTGCACTCGGGTTTCAATTGGAGTCATTGATCGAACACAAAGTTTTTCTATATCGCCGATTAAATAATGAACATGCGTTGATCAGCGATATGAACCTGCGTTTTAGCAACTATCAGTTTTCTTTTGTGAACGCGGTCAAACCCGGACACATAATATCGATCGATATAAAAACATCGCAACTTAAAGAAGAGCCTGAAACCATACTCAGCAACAGGATTGCGGTTAAATCGGGCGGCGCATTGGCCTTGCTGGGCTACAAAAAAGAGTCAAAATTTGCATTATTTCTGCCTAATCCTGACATTCCGCAGTTCGGCGCCCTCAATCAACAGCCCGACCGGTCTTTTATAACCGGCAGTCATTTTTTTCTGAAACGAAAATTTATCAGCATCAGCAATGCAAAAAACTTTTTGTGCGGTTCGCTGGTCGATCAGGATGCCTTTTTCGACCCCTTTAACAATAAAGCCGTTTTCCCTGAAATATTTCCATGCAGCCTTATATCCAGCGCTTTGCTGGAAAAGGCGATCATAGAAAAACATGATTTTGAACGCAATCCGCTGGTATATATGTCACATAAAATCAGTGTAGATCGCAACTACCTTGCCCAGCTAAAATCCGGCGACGCGCTGCATATATTGATCAAGCAAATACCCCAGGAATTCAACAAAGAAGGCATAGGCCATGCCATAGACTCGCCCTACCACTATGAATGTTACGGGCTGATGGAAGATAAAACCGTTTTGTACCGCGCACTGATCTCTCTGGCGCCATTAGAACAAATACTCAACTCGCTGAAGCAATAAGCCATGCCGGAATTAAAATATTTAAGCGGCTATTCTGAAAACGTTACCCAACCGGTACGTCTGCTGATAAATAACAATAAGCTGGGCGAGACACTGCTAAAAAAATATCCGGCTGTTCACTCCATCAAGACGGATAAAGCGCTTTACGCCTATACCGTAGATCTAAAAAATACCTGGCTCAAACAATCCCGACCACTGAGCAAAGTGATTTATGATGATAAGGTTAAAGACCTGCATCAAGCCTTAGGCTTGCATACCTTTATCTCCAGAGTGCAGGGAGGCAATAATAAGGCAAAAAATGAAATCAGGGTGTCCTCCCTGTTTAAACAGGCGCCGCTGGCATTTTTAAGGATGATAGTCGTGCATGAGTTGGCGCATTTAAAGGAAAAGGATCATAACAAGGCGTTTTACAAGCTATGTGAGCACATGGAACCTCATTATCATCAGTTCGAGCTGGACATGAGGCTGTATCTGACGCATCTGGATTTATTCGGCACACTTTACTAAAGCAATTTTACGCATGGATTGGCAGACCATTATTCAACATATCGAATCGGCAACCCGGCAGCCTTTCGGCTTATTCAAAGCTGAGCCGTTATCCGGCGGCGATATAAACGCGGCTTACCGCTTACAGGCCGACCACCTGAGCTTTTTTGTCAAGTTGAACAGTCCCGATCGGCTCGCCATGTTCGAAGCCGAAGCCTTAAATCTACAAGCCCTGGCCCATGCAAAGGCCATCCGGACGCCGAAGTTTATTGGCTGCGGTAAAACGGCTGAACATGCGTTTTTGGTGCTTGAATATATCCCTTTAGCTGAGCTGAACACGCGTTCGGAACAGTTGTTGGGGCATCAACTGGCGCAGCTGCACCTACAAAAACAGGATTATTTCGGTTGGCACTCCAACAACGCCATCGGTAGCACCCTACAAGTCAACGACCGGCACCTCGACTGGCCTACATTCTGGCAACAGCAGCGCCTGGGTCGTCAATTAGCACTGGCGGCAGCCAACGGTTATGACGGTCGCCTGCAAGCACTGGGCGAAAAACTCTGCGCCGATATAACACCCTGGTTTTCCGGCTACCGGCCGCAACCGGCTTTAGTGCATGGCGATTTGTGGTACGGTAATGTGGCTGCGGATGAGCTGGGTAATCCGGTTATTTTTGATCCGGCTTGCTACTTTGGCGACCGGGAAACCGATCTGGCGATGACCGAATTATTCGGCGGCTTCGGCTCGGCATTTTATCAAGCTTATCAAACCGTTTACCCCCTGGAATCAGGCTACGCCAGTAGAAAATCACTGTACAACCTATACCACATACTCAACCACTTGAACCAGTTCGGACAAAGCTATTTGCATCAGGCCGAAACTATGATCAGTGCCTTATTAAAAGAAACTCATGCCCTAAAATAGTCAAAATTCCGCTGCGTAATAGATATAATATTTTATTGGTTTTACAGTTTTTTTTCATAAAGACCTTCTAAAACCGCTCTGCACCAGATGCGCAGGTAACAACGAGTAACTCCAGCAAGCACACTCATCACAATCACTCATGAGAAATATAATGGCCGATATAAAATCCCCAACCGTTTTAAATCCAGGTCTATTAATTCCGGTCAATCCGATCATTGAAAATTACATGCGCGGTTTACTTCGGCGCACCGATCATCCGGTGCTGACCGAGATGGAATCGCTGGCGCAGAAAAACAACTTTCCTATCGTTGGCCGTATGGTGGGGGTTTTTCTTGAATCTCAGGCCAAATTAATCAATGCTGAACGGGTTTTTGAATTTGGCAGCGGTTATGGTTATTCAGCCTATTGGTTTGCCAAGGCGGTAGGCCCAACAGGCCGGGTGATTTGCTCGGATGCCGATTATCTAAACCAGCAAAAGGCCGAACGCTATCTCAATGCAGCCGGTTTGTGGGAGCGGGTTGATTTTCGGGTCGGCATGGCCCAGGATGTTTTTGCCCAGACTGAAGGACTATTCGACATTTGCTATAACGATGTCGACAAGGGCGATTATCCAGCAATTTGGAATATGGCTAAGGACAGGATACGCCCCGGCGGGCTTTATATTGCCGACAACGTGCTGTGGCGCGGCCGGGTAGCGGTAAAAAATCCTACCGATATTTTTCCCGGCTGGACTGAGGCCATTATGGAACACAATGAGCTCATTTTTAATGATCCTGAATTTGACAGCTTTATCAATCCGACCCGTGACGGCGTGGTTGTCGCAAGAAAGAAGTCAGCGTAGAAAAAGATACTCCTTCTTGATAAATAGCATTATGCTACTGCCTTAAATCAATGCGTCATGAGGAGTTTACCATGCCCTACACCCAAACCATTTTAGAAGAACTGAACATTTTGGTTCGCTACAACCTGTCCACCACTCAAGAAGGAATCAAGGTGCATAAAACGACCGCTGCTCCGGAAATTTGTGCCGCCACCCAGCGACTTTTCAAAAAAGGTCTAGTTTCACAGGAAGACGGGGGCTATCTGACTAATCTCGGCCTTGAAACGGCAAAACAGGCTCAAGCAGTACTCGATATACTCAGCCCGGCTTAAAGACAAAAGGCCAAAAAAAAGGCTTAACGAATTTATCGCTAAGCCTTTAGTCCCTGTTGTGAGTCTGTCGAACAGTCGAAAAACCAGTCCTGACCCTTCGACTGCGCTCAGGGCGAACGGCCTCATCAATCAAGCGGCCAGTTCAACCGCCGTTTTTAGTTTTTTCATCGCATTTTGTTCCAATTGCCTGATTCTCTCAGCCGAGACATTGTAGCGTTCGGCAAGTTCATGCAAAGTCGCTTTTTTGTCCATCAGCCAGCGACTCGACAGAATATCCAGGCTGCGGCGATCCAGCTTGGCCATCGCATCCGCCAATAAATCCTGTTCATGACCGTCCCAATCCGAATTCTCAAGCAACACCGCAGGATCGGCACCGTGCTGATGCAGATAGCTGGCGGGAGCCACATAGCTTTCTTCCGTTGCTTCATCAACCGGCATATCAAAGGACATATCCCTGCCGCCCAGGCGTTTTTCCATTTCGTAAACGGCACTCACGTCGACATCAAGATCGTTGGCAATCGCCACCGCTTCGTCATTGGATAACCAGCCTAAATTCTGCTTGGATTTACGCAGATTAAAAAACAATTTACGCTGAGCCTTGGTTGTGGCAACTTTTACGATGCCCCAGTTTTTGATCACATACTCGTGAATTTCGGCCTTAATCCAATGTACGGCGAAAGAAACCAAGCGTACGCCTATATCGGGATTAAAACGTTTAACGGCCTTCATCAAGCCGATATTGCCTTCCTGGATAATATCCGGCATAGACAAGCCGTAACCGCTGTAGCCTCTGGCAACGTGAATCACAAAGCGCAAATTGGTCATCACCAATTCGCGTGCGGCTTCCAAATCGCCCTGATCCCTAAATCTTAAAGCTAACTCGCGCTCCTGCTCTACTGTCAACTTAGGCATTTGCCTGACGACATTTAAATAAGCGTCAAATGTTCCGACCGATAAATTAACGGGCAAAGCTAATGCAAAACTCATAGAGATCCCCCTACTAAAAAATTTTTTATGATTTTAGCACTCTCGTAGAAAGAGTGCTAATAATTTTCTATTCGGGCTTTAATTGCTGTAACTGAAAATACACCACTATCCATGATCCCACCACCCCCAACACCGATGAAATGAGCAATAATGCCAGTGTTTCAGTAAAACCTAAAAACAGCACATGAAATGTGCCATCATAAAGCCTGGAAAGATTTTCAACAGATTGTTTTAAAATCAACATGATGATTGTGACTATAAACCATGCCGTCACCCCGGAAAAAAAACCTATCCAAAAGCCGCTGTACAAAAACGGCCTGTGTATGAAGCCATTGGTGGCGCCCACCAGTTTCGCGATCACGACTTCATCGCGACGGTTATGCAGCTCCAAACGTATGGTATTGGCAGTGATAAACAATACGCCTACTCCCAACAACAAGCTTAATAAGGTAACGCCGCGCCGGGCCACTTCCATAATGGATTGCAAGCGCTTAACCCATTGCATATCCATCTGGGCAAAGTCTACTTCCGGTTTTTTTTCAAAATCGCCCAACAAAATCTCAAGCGCCTGCTGGTTTGACAATGAATTTTTGGGCAATACCTGGATGACTATCGGGAGCGGATTTTTTCCAAGGGCTTTAACGGCTTCCCCGAAGCCGCTGTACGACTGAAACTCTGCCAGCGCCTGCTCCTTGGTAATTAAGGTAACATTCTGAATATCCGGATTTTTCCTGATGCTGTCGGCTAACTTATCCGCCCTGGCCTCTGAAATTTCATCTTTAAGGAATAATGAGATTTGATTGCTGGCTTCCAAATTGCCTACCAACTGCTGGAGGTTCGCCACCAAAATATAAAAGCCGCTGGCGAGCGAAATGGCGATCGCCAGCACAACGATCGTCATTGTAGACGAAAATGGCGATGCGACTAAGCGTCCAAGACTTGAAAACAACGCATGGGCATGAAGGTTTCGATACGCATGAAATTTATCGACAAAATTACCGCCAGATTGTTTAGTTTGCCAGCGTTCCGGTTTATTTGGCTTTTTTATAGCGTGTTTCATTATTTAACTCGCAACCAGTTGACCGTGATCCAACTTTAAGATCCGATGATTCATTTGGGCTATCAATGCAATATCATGCGTAGCAATCAATACGGTGACGCCAACCTGTTGAAACTGCTCAAACAAATGCATTATTTCAGCGGACAGCTCGGGATCAAGATTTCCGGTCGGCTCATCGGCCAAAATCATCGGCGGCTTATTAACCACCGCTCGGGCAATTCCGACCCGCTGCTGCTCACCGCCGGATAAGACCACAGGATATTTTCTTTCTTTACCTAATAGGCCGACTTTGCTCAATGCGGCGCGCACCCTTCGGGACACTTCATGGTGTCCGTAACCTGCTATCACTAGCGGCAAGGCCACATTATCAAAAACCGTTCTATCCTGGAGCAGCTTGTAATCCTGGAAGATCAAACCCACTTTCCTGCGTATAAAAGGCACCTGTCTATCCTTTGCCTGATTGAGGTTTTGACCGTCCAATAAAACATGGCCACGACTGCTGCGCTCGATGACCGCAATCAATTTAAACAGGGTGCTTTTTCCGGCTCCTGAATGTCCGGTCAGAAAAGCCATTTCTCCATGTTGCAGATGAAAACTGACATTACGCAATACATCGCCCGCCCCAGGGTACCTCATACTGACATTATCGAACTTTAACATAGGTTTTTTGTAATTACTCCGCTGGTATTTTGTTGCCACAGATTTACAAATTATAAATAAGTTTCTGATTTCAGGATGCTTCAGTTAGAGCCGAATTCCTACAGAGCCTGCATCATCCAGAGATCCTGGTACTGACTAAGGTTCTAATCAGCAATACGTATAATCTGTGAATCTGTGGCGGTTTATTTTTGCTACTGAGTAGTTACTTTTCTATTCGTTAACAAACAATGCATTTACAAATGCATTTGCATCGAAATCCTGCAGATCATCGATACCTTCGCCTATTCCGATAAAACGAATGGGGATGTTGAACTGTTTGGCCAGCGCGAAAATAATACCGCCTTTTGCGGTGCCGTCCAGCTTGGTCAGCACCAAGCCTGTCAAAGCCACGGTTTCATTAAACAGCTTGGTTTGCGACAAGGCATTTTGTCCGGTTCCGGCGTCAAGCACCAACAGCACTTCATGAGGCGCGGTATCGTCCAGCTTAGCGATAATCCGTTTAACTTTTTTTAATTCGTCCATCAAGTTGGATTTGGTATGCAGGCGCCCGGCGGTATCGGCGATCAGCACATCGATACCTTTGGCCTGTGCGGATTGTACGCCGTCATATATAACCGAAGCCGAATCGGCCCCGGTATGCTGAGCCACCACATGGATATTATTACGCTCACCCCAGGTTTGTAATTGCTCGACAGCCGCCGCTCTAAAAGTATCCCCGGCTGCTAACATGACGCTATGACCTTGGGCTTGCAGGCGTTTGGCCAGTTTGCCGATGGTTGTGGTCTTGCCCGCCCCATTCACACCGACCACCAGAATAACAAAGGGTTTATCCTGCTTGGGAATATGCAGCTTCCGGCTGCAAGGCTGGAGCATAGCCAGCAGTTCCTGCTTTAAGGCGGCCGATAACGCGGCACCGTCATTGAGCTGGTGCCGTTCAACGCTTTCCGTCAAGCGCTTAATGATGTCCGTAGTCGCGGCGACCCCAATATCAGCCATTAACAAACTGGCTTCAATAGCTTCCAAAAAATCTCGGTCAATTTCTTGTCGACCCAAGGGGATATGCGCCAATACCCCGCTAAGTCCGGAACGGGTGCGCTGTAACTGTGATTTAAGGCGCAGATACAACGTCTCGGGTTCCGGCGCAAGATAAACCGGTTCCGGGACGACTTGCGGTTCAATCTCTAAACTAGGCTTTAGCTTTTCAACATAAATCTGTCGGCTGTAAAAACTGATGGCTATTAACGGCAACATTAACAAGGCTGCAACGGCATTATGAGCGACTACTGCCCACAGTGGCGACCCGAATTTGACTCCAATCATGGCTGAGCCGATCTGTAAAAACAGCAGCACACTCAGCCATAAACCGGCTCTTGTTACCGGTTTTGGATGCTGCGCCGAAGTTGCGCGTAGCATCAAAACACCGAGCACGATAAAACAAACCAACGCAAAGGCTCTATGCACCCACGAGACTGCGACCTGGGCATCGAAGGCAATGACCCCTGTGTAACCCGTGCTTAATCCGTTAAATAAATTCAGCGCAGTTTGGTAATCGGCTTTAGGCCACCATGAACCGTTACACATTGGAAAACCCGAACAGGCTAATCCGGCATGGTTAGCGCTAACCCAGACGCCTGACATGATCTCTAAAAACAACACACCCATGGCGAATTTGGCAAACCCGCCTAAACCGACAGCCACGGTTAATACCGGATTAATCCGCAAATACAGCCAGTACAGCAGCCAGAAAATCAGCATCTCCAGCAACACCTGCCCGGTTACCACGATGGGCATCAGATGCAATGTTACGGCCCACATACCACATGCCGCCTGTAATCCGACTAAAACTACCAAACTCGATACCGCTAGGCGGTATTGTGCTTGACGCCAGGAAAGACAAGCCAGTAACAACCCCGTCAGCCCTAAGATTAGCTCCAGATAACGATAGCTCATTTGCTTCCAGACTTTGGCAATATCGGCCGTCTGACCTTCCTGCACTAAAATATCCTGGGCTAAGTCGAAGGGGATGGCCTGCCCATAGCATAAAGGCCAATCAGGACAAGCCTGCCCTGCCCCGGATATGCTGACAGTTGAGCCTACGACGATAATCAGTAAAGCTAAAACAACGCCAAAGAGAGTTATTTTTTTAAACATTATATTTTTCCACTATCCGATTTGTGAAATTCGCAACAAATGCATAAGATCACTTTTTACGCTGTAAGGATCAAAACCCGGTTCATACTGCATCATCAAATTACCCAAGGGATCCATTAACAGCAGCATCCCGTCAGGAATATTACCTAGTCTGAGTGCGGCAATTTTCTTGACAACTACGTCTTTGACTTTAACTTTTAATAAGGTGCGGTCATCTTGCCACCATGCGCTCGCGGTTTCCGGCGCAACCCCTTTTAAGACAATGACTATGCGGCGGGTGCGTGTCAATTCCTTATTTAACATCAGCCGTAATTGTTTGGTTTTATGAATAGCGTCCAGACATAGGTCATTACATTCGCCATTCGGAATGACGTTTACCAACAGCCAATGCCCGGTGAGCTCAGCCATATTATCTGTTGAAAACTGATCAAAACCGCCGAAATCGCTGCGCTCGGTAGTCAGTGGCGGACTTATTAACTGCCCATTATTGGTTTGCCCTTTTAGCAGCTGAGGGTTTTCCTTTAATCCCCAGGCGATCAAAAACGGAATCACCGACATCCCGAAAATAACCAGAATTAACAAATGATTTTTATTCTTTTGATTTAGCATCGTTATTTTTAAAGCCATGCACAATAAACAGTATCGTTAGTGTCAAGGCCAATGCAAACCACTGAATTGCATAGGCCGTATGTTGTTCGGGCAGCATAACGGTCGATGTATGCCATTCCCGTTTATAGCCATCGGGCAGCTCTTTAGCCAGCTCAATCTGGAACTCAAAGAGTGAATAGCCTAATTTTTTTGCCAGTTCATTATTATCGACCACCTGCACTACTGACGGCCAACCCGCTGTTGGAATTTGGGCTCCCGCTAATTTTATACCAACGCTGGGAAAATGATTAATCCGCCCGGTAATAATTGTTTGCACCTTGTTAATCTGCAAATCCGGAAGCACAGATCGATCCCTATTTAAAGGCAGCCAACCTCTGTTCACCAAAACAGCCCGGAGGTCTCCCTCCAACACCAACGGCGTCAACACGAAATAACCGACCTTCCCGTCACTGGTTTGATTGTCGATCAAAAACTGGTGCGCTACATCGTACCGCCCTGTGACTTCAACTTTCCGGTAGCGTAGCGCCTCTGTAGTTTTCCCGAAAAGATCAGCCAAATGCAGGGTTTCAGATGCAATCGCTTGTTCTTGCAAGTTAAGCATTGCCCTTTTCTGTTCTGAA
>JAYTLW010000213.1:0-7498 GCA_043729025.1 Methylobacter sp. | reverse complement strand
GAACTGGATAAAATCAAGGCGAAAGAAGTCGACGGTTCCGGGCCTATCCAGAATTTTTTGGCGTCGGTCGCTAAAAAATATGCGGTCTGGGTAGTTGGCGGCACTATCCCGATAGTGGCTGACGATAGCAATAAAGTGCGCGCGGCTTGCCTTATTTTTAACGACCAAGGCCAGCGGGTTGCCCGCTACGATAAAGTGCATTTGTTTGATGTCAGCGTCCCAGGCAGCGATGACGTTTACCGCGAATCCGACTCTATTGAACCGGGTGCAAAAGTGCTGGTGATAGACACGCCTTTTGGCCGACTGGGCGTCGCGGTTTGTTACGATCTGCGCTTTCCCGAATTTTTCCGCATGATGGACATGGAAATATTGGTCATTCCGTCTGCATTTACCGCAGAAACAGGCGCCGCTCACTGGGAGTTGCTGTTGCGCGCGCGCGCCGTGGAAAACCTGTGTTATGTGATTGCGCCCAATCAGGGTGGTTTCCACATCAATGGGCGAAAGACCTTCGGGCACAGCATGATTATCGATCCTTGGGGCGTGGTGCTGGATTGCTACAAAACCGGCGGCGGCTTTGTCTCTGCCGGCATAGATCTGGAGCGTCTGGATAAGGTGCGCGGCGCATTTCCGGCGCTGAGCCATCGTCGTTTTTTATGAAGCTTATGCGCACACAAGTTAAAAGTTTAGTGTTGATTGGCTTACTGGCGTCCTGCGCAACGACTCCGGAAAGTCGTTATCGTGACACCGAAAACCTGGAACGTCCGCCCACGGTGACGAGCGGCAATCCGACCCCGGAACAGCGCAGTGTCGATACCAGCTCGATCCCGAAGAAAAAAGACAGCACCGGCTTAGGCTCGGATGTGTACCAGAGTGCGCCGTCGCAACTGAACATCAAACAGTCTTTTGATGATGCCTGGAACACCTTAAGCCGGGCATTGAAGCAAAGCGGCCTTAAAATAACCGATCATGAACGCGATAAGGGTCTTTATTATGTGAGCCATGATACAGCGGATAAAGACAGTTTTTTTGCAAAAGCGACATCCTTTTTTAGCGAGGATGCCGCCGTATATCTGTTGACCGTAAAGCAAGACGGCGCAGAAACAACGGTGGCCGTGTCCTTAGCCAATGCGACCGAACAAAGCAGCGCGGCAGCAGATGGGGCGGCGCAGCCTTCCGCCGAAGGCGAGGAAGAGCTGTTGCAGCAATTGCTTAAGACGCTACGTGATGATTTAAAAGAAGAATAAGTAAGGTGCAAGGTAAAAGGGGCAAGGATAAAGGGACTTCGTTTTGTACCTTGAGTCTTGAACCTCAGACCTTGAACCTTGAGCCTTGAGCCTTGAACCTCTATATTTTGATTAATTCATGGAAAATTTAAACCTTGCAAGACAAGCTATCCTGATGCCGGCCGGTATCCAGGATGGCGACATAGAACAGATTATGAACCGCTTGCTCAGCTCGCCGGTGGACGCGGCCGATATTTATTTTCAATCCAGCCATTTTGAATCCTGGGTCATGGAGGGCGGCATCATTAAAGAAGGCAGCCATAATATCGATCAGGGCGCCGGAGTGCGTGCAGTATTCGGCGAAAAAACCGGCTTTGCCTACAGCGACCGGATAGAACTGCCGGTGCTGCTGGAAGCGGCCAATAATGTTAAAGCCATCGTTCGGCAAGGGCAGGATTCCGAGCCTTTGCAGTGCAAGGTCGCTATGAAAGCCGGACACTGGCCGAAGCATTACCCGATAAAAAATCCGCTAAAATCGTTGGAAGATCAACAGAAAGTCGATTTATTGCACCGGGTCGATTGCGAAACACGCAAACTGGACAGCCGGATTGAAGAAGTTATCGTCAGCTTGGTCGGCGTACATGAGCATATTTTGGTGGCCAGACAAGACGGCTCGTTGGTTGCCGATGTGCGGCCTTTGGTGCGCATGAATGTAACCGTCATCGTGGAGCAAAATGGTCAGCGCGAACAAGGCAGCATGGGCGGCGGAGGGCGTAGCGATTACAGCTATTTTTTAGATCAAAATACCGCCTTGGACTACGGCCGCGAAGCCGTCAGACAGGCGCTGGTTAATCTGGAAGCCGTCGAAGCGCCGGCCGGCAATATGACCGTCGTGCTGGGGCCGGGTTGGCCCGGTATTTTGCTGCATGAAGCCATCGGTCACGGTCTGGAAGGCGACTTTAACCGCAAAGGCACCTCGGCATTCAGCGGTCGCGTCGGTGAACGGGTAGCATCGAGTTTATGCACGGTGGTCGATGACGGCACCTTGCCGGGACGGCGCGGCTCGTTAAGTATCGACGATGAAGGCACACCGACAGAACTTACCGTATTGATCGAAAACGGCATACTCAAAGGTTATATGCAGGATCAACTCAATGCCCGGTTAATGGGCGTTAAATCCACCGGTAACGGTAGGCGCGAATCTTACGCGCATCTGCCGATGCCGCGGATGACCAACACTTACATGCTGCCGGGGCAGCATGATCCCGATGAGATTATCAAATCGGTGAAAAAAGGCCTGTACGCCAAGAACTTCGCCGGAGGGCAGGTCGATATTACCTCGGGCAAATTCGTATTTTCCGCCAGCGAAGCCTATCTGATAGAAAACGGCAAAATAACCCGCGCCGTTAAAGGCGCGACCCTGATCGGCAACGGCCCGGAGGTGTTAACTAAAGTATCTATGGTCGGCAGCGATCTGCAACTCGATAGCGGCGTCGGCACCTGCGGCAAAGAAGGGCAAAGCGTGCCGGTCGGCGTCGGTCAGCCTACCTTGAAGATTGACGGCTTGACGGTGGGCGGGACGAGTGTTTAGACGGGATTCATGTCAAAATTAGACAGCATAAAAGCCGATCTTTCGCTTCATGAAAAAATACTTTTTGCGGCAGTCGCCATTATGATTGCTTTAGTTGGCTGGACGGCAGCAAACTACCTTGTCGTTAAAAGCTGGTTGTTATACCAATCCCAATAAGTTCACATGCCATCCCTTCTCCAGCGGGAGAAGGTTAGGTTGAGGGGATTCAAACAACAACTTATTGGGATTGGTATTATTTATGGCGTTGCTGGCAATAGTCGGCATCAGTATTTTTATTATTTACCAGTATCGCATTATCAAAAAATTGATAAAGGAGTTAATCGATGTTTAATACTATTATCATGTTTTTAATAGCTACCGTTTTTGTAGCTTTAATCAGTTATTTTGCCTGGGATTCTTATCAAGATTTTAAAGATCACGAATCAAAATAATGAGGCATCTCTTGTTGAGGGCAGTGCCATGAAAATTAAGTATTTTGAAGATACCGATACAGCATTGCTGGAGTTCTCGGAACATCCTGTTTTCGAGACTAAAGAAATCAATGAAAACATTTATCTGGACTTGGACAAAGACGGGAATTTGATCGGAATGACCATTGAACATGCAATGTTGCAAGCAAATATCAATGAAGTTTCATTTCAGCAGATAAATCGTCAAGTCGCATAAAAGTCATGTAGGGTGCGCCGTGCGCACCATTATGCTACACAAAATTAGAGAACACAGTGCAAAATCACGAACACATCAACCGCTTAAAAAACACCGTTCAGGACATCTTGGACGAGGCCTTAAAACAGGGCGCCAGCGCCGCAGAAGCAGGCTTGAGCCGGGAAAACGGCTTATCGGCATCGGTGCGACTTGGCGATGTCGAAACCATAGAGCATCATTGCGACCAGGGGCTGGGCGTGACCGTTTATTTCGGACAGCGCAAAGGCTCGGCCAGCACCACCGATTTGTCGGCCGCTTCGATCAGGGAAACGGTAGGCGCGGCTTGCAGTATTGCCAGATATACCAGCGCAGACGCTTATTCGGGTCTGCCGGATCCGGAACTGTTGGCTACCGAATTCCCCGATCTTGATCTTAACCATCCGTGGGATATTGGCGTGGATGGCGCCATTGCGCTGGCCATAGAATGCGAAGATGCGGCGCGCTCTTACCATCAAGAAATCAGCAATTCAGAAGGCGCTTCGGTCGATACCCATCAGGGCGTACGAGTGATGGGCAACACCTTGGGTTTTCTACAGGGCTACGCCTCGACCCGCCATACCTTGAGCTGTTCGGTATTGGCGCAACGCGGCGACAGCATGCAGCGCGATTATTGGTACACCGTGGCCAGAAATGCACTGGATTTGGATCGCGCTGAAGACGTAGGTAAAAAAGCGGCCGAGCGCACACTCAGGCGTTTGGAGGCGCAGAGCTTAAGCACCCGGCAGTGTCCGGTGCTGTATTGCGCAGAAACCACCTCCGGTTTGTTGGGTTCGTTTATAGGCGCAATCAGCGGCGGCAATCTGTACCGTAAATCTTCATTCTTGCTGGATGCCTTGGATACTCAGGTGTTCCCGAAGTTTGTCCGCATCCACGAGCAGCCTTATTTAAAAGGCGCTTTGGGCAGCGGAGCGTATGACGGCGAAGGCGTCGCCACCCAAATCCGCGATATAGTCAGCGACGGCATATTGCAAGGTTATGTGTTGAGTACCTATTCGGCCCGCAAGCTGGGGCTGAACAGCACGGGCAATGCCGGCGGCGTACATAATTTAACGATCGATCCGGGTAAGCTGGATTATCAGGGCATGTTAAAAGAGCTGCATACCGGCTTGCTGGTTACCGAGCTGATGGGGCAGGGAGTCAATATGGTGACCGGCGATTATTCCCGTGGAGCTGCCGGATTCTGGGTGGAAAACGGCGAGATCCAGTACCCGGTTGAGGAAATCACCATCGCCGGTAATCTCAAAGACATGTTAAAAAACATCGTTGCGGTGGGTAATGATGTCGATTATCGCGGCAATATCCGCACCGGTTCGATATTGGTTGAGAGGATGTCGATAGCCGGAGAATAAGCCAGGTTATTTGTCTATAGGACAAAAATTCAAAGCAAGCTTTGAACTCCTGCGCTGGAGTCCTGAGCTTGCTCTGGCGTGAATGTTCTGAAGCCAGTCGGGGTTTGTAACCCCGACTGAAACGTTTAAAATACATCCCTGTTACAAACCCTGTCACACCTCGTAACGATCTATAGCTGGAATATTTTGGTATTTTTCGCGGACAAATTAATTTTTTCAGGTTAGTCGTTAAGGCTTTTAACAATATCTTCTATCAGCTTGGGCCCGCGATAAATAAGGCCGCTGTAAATTTGCACCAGACTCGCTC
Source organism: Methylobacter sp. (assembly GCA_043729025.1). Taxonomy (GTDB): domain Bacteria; phylum Pseudomonadota; class Gammaproteobacteria; order Methylococcales; family Methylomonadaceae; genus Methylobacter_A. Next base: position 2,323 of record JAYTLW010000213.1, on the reverse strand, counting down.
CTGCGGCAAATTTTTCCTGGGCATCGGCAGCCGTTAAAATCCCGCCTGCCGCAATAATTGGAATCCTGCCCTGCAATGTAGCCGCCAGTTCCCGCACCACCCAAGTAGCCTGATCTTTAACGGGCGCGCCGCTTAAACCGCCAGTTTCATGAGCAAGCGGGTGACCGGCAATCTTATCACGGGCAACGGTAGTGTTGGTGGCAATCACGCCGTCAAGTTCAAATCCCAGTAACAATTCGGCAATATGGGCTATTTCATAGACGCTCAGATCCGGCGCTATTTTCAGCGCTAAAGGCACGTATTTGTCGTATTCCCGTTGCAGTTTAAGCTGTTCTTCTTTCAACGCGGACAGTAGACTTTTTATTTCATCGCCCTGCTGTAATTGGCGCAGATTCTTGGTGTTTGGCGAAGAAATATTGATGGTGATGTAACTGGCATAGGGATAAGCCTTGCGCAAACCGATCAAATAATCGTTTGTCGCATTTTCAATCGGCGTGTCGAAATTCTTGCCGATATTAATGCCCAGGATGCCGGAATAACCGCTGCGTTTTACCTGGATCAGCAGATGATCTATGCCCAGATTATTAAAGCCCATGCGGTTGATGATCGCCTGATGTTCGGGCAGCCTGAACAAGCGCGGTTTCGGATTGCCAGGTTGCGGACGCGGCGTCACCGTGCCTATTTCTATAAAGCCGAAACCCAGAGCGGCCAGCGCGTTAATATAATCGCCGTTTTTATCCAGACCGGCGGCAAGGCCGACCGGGTTTTTAAAGACCAGGCCCATGACCGTGACCGGTTTGGAGTCGATTTCCGGGTAGATGAGTTTGGCTAAGCCCGACACAGCGGCCGCGTTGAGCAGTTTAAGCGTCACTTCGTGAGCGGTTTCGGCATCCAGGGAAAACAACAGTGGGCGTAATAAGGCGTATAGATTCATGGCTTCGTCAGACCAGGTAGGGTAGGCGTAATTAATGAGGGATAGTAAGCCGATAAGGCTCCGTGGCTACTTTGGTCGGGCGCTCCAACACCAGATCGACCATTAGTTGCGCCGATGCGGGCCCCATCGCCAGACCATTTCTATAATGACCGGCATTAATGTATAAATTGCCGATTTCGGGATGTTTGTCGATATACGGGATGCCCTGCTCGGTGCCCGGCCTTAATCCCGCCCAGTGATTAATGACCGGGAAACTTTTAAGCTGCGGCAACAAGTTTACTGCAAAGGCATGCAGCCGGTCTTGGGCTGCTTTCGTGGTGCTTTTATTGAAATCATCATATTCTACCGTGCTGCCCGCCAGTATTTTACCGTCGCGACGCGGAATCAGGTAGTGATCGCCATCCAGCACCATATAAGACAAGGTTTCCGGCCGGGCTTCAAATAGCAGCATTTGGCCCTTAACCGGAGCGATGTTTGGAGCGGCAGGCGACTGCATGGATGCAGGAGGTAGAGCAACGCACGGAGCGGTTGCCGAAAAAAACTGCCGAAACAACTGTCCCGTCCAAGCGCCCGCCGCGATAATCAACTGGTTGACGAGAAGTTTTCCGGACGTGGTATTGATCGCGGCAATACGCTTGTTGTTCAGGACTATGTCCAGTGTCTCGCAATGTTCTATCAGCGTAACGCCTTTATTGAGCAGGTCTTGTTTTAATGATTTAAGCAAACGGGGGTTCCGCGCCTGGGCAATCTCGGGCAGCCAGAGCGGCTGGTCAGGGCTAGTGTGTAGCGGGTTAAAAAAATCGGCAGCGGCGGGTAAATATACAATACCGTTGGCCTCGCACCAGTTAACTGCCGCACCCAGGTCGGGATTTTTAACGATCAATAAGCCGCAGGGAGTCCATTCCGGGTCTATCAGGGTTTCGGCGCACAGCTCCGCAGCCAAAGCCGGATACAGCTTTAGACTTTGTATTACTAGACGGCTAATCCCATCCGCTTGTCGCCAGGGATATAGCGGCAGCAAAATGCCTCCGCCCGCCCAGGACGATTCCCGGCCCAGTTCATTTTTTTCAATAATTGCGACGGTGGCGCCTGCCGCAATAAACTCGCGGGCAGTCAGCAGGCCGATAATGCCGCCGCCTATGATGGTGATGTCAGGGGTCGTGGTCATGAAGGTGAATAAGGGTTACAACAATAATCAGCTAGGGTACGCATTGTGTACCATTTTTTTAAATACCGCCCCAAGTTCACTAAAGGTACGCGATGCGTACCCTACTTGGGAGCAAGATATGAGTTATTTGTACGGTTCATCTGCGTTTTCTATCACGCAGAATAGCATATTTACTATAAGTTAGGATTTTCTACATCGGATCAACAGGCCTTTAGTAAGAA
>JAYTLW010000212.1:0-4070 GCA_043729025.1 Methylobacter sp. | reverse complement strand
GATTGCATGACCTGGCCGAAATGCAGCAGCCGTCTTAACTTGGTCGCGGTAATCGGCAGATTTTCTGGATCGATACCCACCAGTTGATCGATGGCTTTGGCAGCAGCCAAATGATGGCTGACCGGACAAATACCGCATAAACGCTGCACCAGCACCGGCAATTCCCAATAAGGCCGTCCTTGTATAAAGCGCTCGAAACCTCGGAATTCAACAATATGCAAACGGGCTTGCTGGACTTTATTATTCTCATCGAGCAATAAAGTTACTTTGCCGTGGCCTTCGACGCGGGAAACTGGATCGATGACGACGCGTTTAAGGTTTTCAGGATTTTTGGCAGTTTCAAGATGTTCGTACATGCTTATCCTCTTGAGAGTTGGTCTCGATAATTCGGGCTTTTTGATATATCACAGCGACTAAACGATAAAACCACTTGGGACGCGTCAAAATGATGATAAACGCAATGACAGGCGTGACCGGAACCGGTGCTATATCAACGATAAATAATGCCAATATGCTGAGAAAACATTTTGTTCTCGTCTGTTGGGACTGGGATTCGGAAATATCCGTAATCATTTCAATTGATGTGTCGGCGTAAAGGTTAACCGCAAGCTGCCAAAACCAGCGTGGCCGAAATACAACAACAGTCATGCCGATCAGACAACCCGGTGAAATTGGGCCAAAACCGATAATAGCGAAAACCGAAAATACAATCAGGCATTTGATTTGAGTCTTGTTCATTTATGTGCTAAGACTAATCGTAGTGGACTAATTCATAGGGTAAAGCAGGTTCACGGCCTTCCAGCAAATCGGTCAAAAATTTCCAGAACACATCGGCTGAAGGCGGACAGCCCGGCAGGAAATAATCAATTTTCACGACTTCATGGATTGGGCGGACTTTATCCAGCAATAGCGGCAATTCAGGATCGCTGGGAATCTGCGGGTTTTCGACGCCAATGCCATTAAGATACGATTCCGCCAAACATTCTTCCAGCGGGATAAAATTACGGAGCGCAGGCAGACCACCGTTAATGGCACAAGCACCGACCGCAACCAAGGTTTTGCAATTTCTGCGGAACTCGCGCAATACATGCACATTTTCCGAATTACAAACGCCGCCCTCGATCAGGCCGATGTCACACGGATTGCAATGTTCGATATCGGTAAATGGTGAGCGGTCGAATTCGACCACTTCCGCCAACTGTAACAGCCGTTCGTCAAGATCGAGGAATGACATGTGGCAGCCGAAGCATCCTGCCAGTGACGTGGTTGCTATCCTGATTTTATTGCTCATGCACTGATTGCTCTGATGATAAGGAAACTTGTTCGATTTCCTGTTGATCGAATAGCCGCTGTCCAATGGGGACACGATAGCCGGTGCGTTTAATCAAGATCGCGCCGGTCGGGCAAATATGCGCGGCTGCATCGGAAGCTTCCAAATCGCTGTCGTTCAACAAACCGCTCGGCGAATTGACAATTAGCCGTTTCGTAATGCCGCGTCCGCTGACGGCAAACACATCCTTGCCGTCTTTTTGCTGGCTGGCGCGAACACACAGCGTACAAAATATACAGCGGTTGTGGTCAATCAAAACGTCAGGATGGGAAGCATCCAAAGCACGCTTTGCATAAAAATGGGGATAATGGTCGTCAAGCATATTCAGATGATAAGCAACCGCCTGTAATTGGCAATTGCCGCTTTTTTCGCAGCCCGGACACAAATGATTGCCTTCGACAAACAGCATTTGGGTGATCAGTTTCCGGTCGTCATTCAACTCTTTGCTATTATTGATGACATCCTGGCCCTCAGCTGCCGGGAATGTGCAGGCAGAACACACGCGACCATTCACCTTTACATTGCACAGTTTGCAACTGCCATGCGGGGTAAATTCCGGATGATGGCACAGATGCGGAATATAAACGCCTGCCGCAGTCGCTGCTTCCATGATGGTTTGTCCTTCTCCAAAGGGGATAGTTTTGCCGTCGAGGCTGAAAGTTTTAGTCATGGTCTTCGCCTCCGGCAACTGCTCCATGCGTTGCCCTACCTCCTGCATCCATGCAGTCGATTTGAGCTAAATGCGCCGCTTTATCATTCCTATTAGCCATGCGACGTGCGGTTTCGAGTGCTGCGTCCAGATCAAATCCCGGCTCGTAGCTGATAAGCTTCAGTTTGCTTTGATATAGCTCGGGGTAACGCGCCAATGTGGTGAGAACCGGATTGGCAGCGGTCTGGCCCAAGCCACAATGGCTATTCGTTTTAATGATTTGACAAAGTTCTTCCAGGGCAACCACATCGCCCGCCGAGCCGTGGCCGCCTGTAATCTTATCCAACTGGTTCCTTAATAGTGAAGTTCCGACCCGGCAGGGCGTACAAAACCCGCAACTTTCGTGGGCGAAGAAATAGGTGAAGTTTTGCACAATATCGAGAATATTGCGGCTATTGTTGAAGACGATAAACGAGCCGCCGGTCGCTAAATCTTCGAAAGCCAGCTTGCGATCTAATTCCTGATTGGAGATAAAGATACCCGAAGGCCCGCCGACCTGGACGCCCAAAACATCATTCGCCCCGCAATCATTTAATATTTCTTGAATAGATGTGCCGAACGGATATTCGTAAATGCCTGGCCGTAAGCAATCGCCGCTGATGCTGAGAATTTTGGAGCCCTTCGACTTATCCGTGCCTATTTTCGCAAACCATTCGCCGCCGTTTAAGGCTATGGCAGCAGCTGCCATAAAGGTTTCGACATTGTTGACGACTGTCGGTTGCCCTAAATAACCCTGCGTAACAGGATAAGGCGGACGGTTACGCGGAATTCCCGGCTTTCCTTCCAGCGATTCGATTAACGCCGATTCCTCACCACAGATGTAAGCGCCTGCGCCCAAATGGATTTCAATATCGAAAGTGAAGTTCTGATCCAGAATACTGTTGCCCAGCAATCCGCCTTGCCTGCGTTCGCTTAATATCACTTGCAATTTATCGTAAAGAAACAGATATTCGCCGCGCAAATACAAAAAACCCTGCGTTGAACCCGTAATTGCGGCGCAGATCGTCATGCCCTCGAATACCTGATGGGCATAACTATTTAACAGCACCCGGTCTTTAAACGTACCCGGCTCGCCCTCGTCGGCATTGCAAATCACATAGCGTTGCAACTGTTTTTGCGTGTCTATGTCGCAAAATGCATCTTCTTCTGACCCCTCGTAGCACAGATGCCATTTCCATCCGGTGGAATAACCTGCACCTCCGCGTCCGCGCAAACCCGAGTTATTGATTTCCGCAAGCGTTTCCTTTAGGCCCCTGTTAAAACTGGCCTTCAACCCTTCGCCTTGTGTTATCGGACGACACAACAGTAAGCCAGGTTTAATTACATTGTCGTTTACCTGAAATAGCGATTCAGGCCATTCAGTCAAGGGCATTTGCCGATTAATCAAATCAACGATGCCGTCAATACGCTCGCGGTTTAAATTCGTAAGCGGATAACCATTGACCAATCCGGCAGGGCCTTGGTCGCACAATCCGGTGCATGATGTATTGTCCAGGCTTACCAAGCCATCCTCGCGAACCTCGCCGACGGCTATCGTTAAGCGGTTGGATAAATAGCTCATCAAGTCAACTTTACCCAACATGTGATCGGTGATTGAGTCGCTGATGAGAAGCTCGTAGCGCCCTCGCGGTGATAAATGCAGAAAACTGTAGAATTCGACAACGGCGATGATTTGGGTGCGTGGAATGTGTAACAGTCCAGCCAACTGCTCAATCGCAGCTTTCGGCACATAATGGAATTCAGCTTGAATGTCCCTTAGGATTTGCAACAAATGGCTAGACCTGTGGTCGTATTTGTCTGATAGGCTGTAAATAATTTCTTTCATTTTATTGTTCAGCATCAAATGCGTTAAATATTTCCTGTGCTATTAATACCCTTTTCGCTAAGCGTTTACAACAACTTCAGTTTATGAAAATATCTTATTCAGAAAACGGTAATGGGTTAAATATGTAGTTTGCTGTATTATTAGCCGCATGACATGCTATCAAGAAATCGTCTGCCCCGAGTGTGGCAGCAACCAAATTACCAAGT
>JAYTLW010000211.1:0-2262 GCA_043729025.1 Methylobacter sp. | reverse complement strand
ATTGCAAACCGCATCAATCGCGAACGATGCGGTTCCTTTCGTGTTAATTGCAGTGGGCCAAATGGCGCACACCGGCTGGCCTTATTACGGTGGGATTTTAATTGCGGCAGGCTTGTCGGCCTATCAGCAAAAACTGATTTTTCACCGGGAAAAAGCCCTGTGTTTTAAGACGTTTTTAAATGATAACTGGTTTGGCATGGCCGTATTTGCAGGCTTGGCAGCGGATTATGGTCTTCGTTGAGGTTTACGACCTTGCTGCAATCTCGCGCCTACAGTGGACATAACATGGGCTGCTTATATTTAGGCGGTTAATAAAAACCGCCCCGACCCGAACAAAATACTTTTGTGTTTTTTTTGGCCTTCCTAGTAATATTGCCTATCTTTGTATCGAAACATTCCAGCTAAGCATTGAGGTATAAATATGACAACCATAGCAGACCCTATCATCGGCAGTTGGTATAAGGACGTAGAAAACAATCTGAAATTCAAAGTCGTCGCCCTTGAAGAAAGCGACGATGCGATTGAAGTCCAATATCTTAACGGCGATATTGGCGAATTTGACCATGACAGTTGGTATAACTCAACGTTTGATTATATCGAGGATCCTGAAGACTGGACTGCGCCTTTTGATGATTTTGAAGCCGATGATCTGGGCTATACCGACACCGATCAACACAAGCCCAATCCTGAAGACATGGATATCGATGATTATCTGGATTAACTAGGAAACCTTTACATGAAAATGAGTCCCCAGCAGTTTCTGGACTGGAAATCAAAACGAATTACCCTGTTGGCGATGTCCGGTGCGGGAAAAACCACGCTGGCCAATAAGTTGCCCAAAGCCAAATGGTTCCACTATTCAGGAGACTACCGGATAGGCACGAAATATCTGGAAGAGCCGATATTGGACAATATCAAACGCCAAGCTATGCTCGTTCCCTTTTTGCGCGAGTTGCTGCTGTCTGACTCCATTTGTATCTCCAATAAAATAACCGTTGATAATCTGGCCCCGGTGTCCAGCTTTTTGGGCAAACTCGGCAACCCTGATCAGGGCGGACTGTCGTTGCAGGAATTCAAGCGCCGACAAAAGCTGCATCATCAGGCTGAGTGTACCGCGATGAACGATGTGCCTGACTTTATTCATAAAGCCGAGGACATTTATGGTTATCACCATTTTATTAATGATGCGGGCGGCAGCGTTTGCGAGCTGGATAGCCCGGAAGTATTGAATACTTTGGCGGAGAACACGCTGATTGTGTATATCAAAATACCTTCGGCCTTAGAGCAAACCATTATCGAACGGGCTAAGTCCGATCCCAAGCCGCTTTATTATAGGGAAGCATTTCTTGATCAAAAACTCGCCGAATTCATGCGCGCGAAGAACTACCTTTCTACGGATCTTATTCCTCCGGATGAATTTGTGTCCTGGGTTTTTCCCGAATTATTCAAATCCAGGCTACCTCGTTACCAAGCTATCGCCGATCAATACGGCTATACCGTCGATGCCAATGATGTTGCCACCGTTAAAGGCGAGGATGATTTTAATCAGCTTATCGCCGATGCGCTGGGTTCCCAGCAATGATAGGGATGGAGTCGGGTTATGCCCTTAGTCGCTCATACTGATTTACCCACTTTTCAACGCCTGCGTGAAGAAGGCGAGGAAATATTAGACCCTGAGCGCGCCAGTAATCAGGATATCCGGGAAATGCATATCGGTCTGCTGAATATGATGCCCGATGCGGCATTAGAAGCGACCGAAAGGCAGTTTTTCAGGCTGGTGGGGGCGTGCAATCAAATAGCTCAATTCCATGTGCATCCTTTTACTATAAACGGCCTGAAAAGAAGCCCGGAAGCCCAGGCCCATATCGCTAAATATTACGAACCCTTTGAGAAAATCAAACGCGACGGCTTGGATGCGCTGATCATCAGCGGCGCTAATGTCAGTCATGCTCACTTACCCGAAGAAGATTTCTGGCAACCCTTGACCGAGGTTTTTTTCTGGGCCAAGGAAAATGTCACCTCGATACTGTGTTCGTGCCTTGCCAGCCATGCCCTCATTCAATACTGTTACGGCATAGAGCGCAGCCGTTTACCTGCCAAACGCTGGGGGGTGTTTTCGCATAAGTTAACCGACCGCACCCATCCCTTGGTCGCAGAAATCAATACCCGTTTCGATGTTCCTCATTCCCGTTTTAATGAAATATTCCAAAGTGATATGGAACGACACGGGCTCAAAGTTCTGGCGGTCAGCAAAGACGCCGG
>JAYTLW010000210.1:0-5401 GCA_043729025.1 Methylobacter sp. | reverse complement strand
GTTTCGGTCTTGTAACTCCAAAAAAACCAGCCGAGATATTTTTCAAAGGTGAGCAATTGGGCGGCGGCGTAGCCCCGGTAAGCGACATCCATTTGGAAGTCGTCCATCTCTTGCAGCGCGTGATTGAACGGCCCTTCCGCCCACAACGACACGACTCTTAAATCCAGCCCCAAACTCCATTCGCCGACATAGGCCCAGCCGAGATCGGTGATGATGTCGTCGGCTTCATTTTTCCACTCGATAGCGGCTTTTTGCACATGCCCGTAAATATCGGTGTCGATATCTTCGCGGACAAAACACTGGTAGCGGTGGATATCAAGCACGACATTGTTAAATTCCGGTTCGGCCAAGAAGCCGGTGTATTCCCTGAATGACCGAAATCCGTCGTGATAAACCACGGCAACGTCTTTGGCCTGACAGTATTTGCGGATGCGGTGATAGGCCTCGGTGTTATATTTCTTCAACAGTGCTGTGTCTATATCCCAGCGCGGCTCATTCAACACTTCGATGGCGTGTAAGGCAGGACGACTATGGTAGCGCTCGGCCAAACGCTCAAGCACATCGAGCGAATGTTCAATATATTCAGGCTGGGTGTGCCATTCGCACACATCTTTGATGCCGCCGTTATCAAAGCCGTTTTGGCAACCGGGCGCGGCGTGCAAATCCAGAACCACATGCAAGCCCAGTTGTTCCGCCCAGTCGAAAGCCCGATCCAGCACCGCGATGCCGCCCTGAACAAAAGGATGGCGAACTTCGCCATAACTCCTATGATAAGGATAGTCGGAGCCGAATATCCAGTGACCTACCGGTATCCGCACCGCATTGATGCCGACGCCTGCCAGCCAGACGAAGTCTTCTCGGGTGATGAAGGTATCCCAGTGGTTTTTAAGCGCCTGTCCTGCCTTCTCGCCCAATTCGACGCAATAAGTGGTTTCGTCTACCGCTTCCAGACCTTCAAAAACGCTGGGCGTCATCCATTTTTCAAGCACCAACCAACCGCCCAGATTAACGCCGCGCATTTTTTTGCCGCATTTATGATCGAAGTCATGTTTCATTTTATTTCTCCTTGTTAACAAACATTAAAAACAGGAGCAATTACAGCATAATCCGCCGTTGATGAAACGCCTCTGCGATAGGTTCGTTGGTAATCGTCAGTATCGCGGCATCAGGAAGTTTTTGGGCTATCAAATGCAACATTTTTATTTCGTGTGAGGAATCAAGCGAGTCCATCGCCTCCTGCAACAAGATCCACTTTGGTCGCTGCAATAGCAATCGAACCACACCCAGGCGCTGTTGTTGTCCACGGGAAAGCACGTTTGCCCAATCATCTACATGGTCAAGTTGCTCCAGCAATTCTTCCAACTCTACCAGTTCAAGCGCCTCTGCTAGCGCAGACTCGGAATATTCTGCCTGAGTTGACGGATAACAGATTGCCGCCCGCAAGGTTCCGGTTGGCAAATAAGGTCGTGGCGGCATAAAAAACACTGCGTCGTTAGGCAGCTCGATAGACCCTTCTCCCCACGGCCAGAGACCGACTATCGCCTTGAATAACTTGGACCCTGTATAGGCATTGCCGACAATCAGAACGCGTTCCCCAGGCCTGATTTCGTTATTGATAGTCTGTACGCACACGATGCCGTCGAGCCTGACAATACGCAAATCACGGAAACGCAAGACTGCATGGTCTGTTTTTTTCAAATGAATCCGATGCGGATCGGCGCGGACGATCTCCCGCTCTAGCTGGTGCAGTGCATTGGCCAATCCTAATACCCGCTCAACCGAGGCTCGCCATTCTGCGACTTTAGCCATATTATCGACCGGCCAGGACAGAGCCCCGGCCGTTTGCTGAAATGCCTGGGCCGATTGCATCAACGCGCCGAGGGTGATGCTGCCCATAATATAGCGGGGCGCCGAAACCAGAATGGGGAATGCCATCGACAACACCGAATAGCCGGACGTGAGCATGAACAGATGCGACCAAGCCAGGGTTTGTCGCTGCCAGGCGCGGACTATATCCTTAAAAAGCGCGATGAAACGACGCTGCTCGTTGGCTTCACCATGAACCAGCGCAATCGCCAGGGAATTTTCTCGTGCGGTGACCAGACCAAACCTGAAATTGGCTTCCACGGTTTGCCGGGCATCCGTCGCCAGGGTATAGGGTCGGCCTAGCCACCAACCCAAGGAGGAAGCGCACGCCGAATAGAGTATAGCCAGCCAGACCAGATGCCCGTATATGGGCATGTTAATGATCCACAGATCAATCGTAACGGTGCCGGAAAGTGTCCAGAGAATTTTGGTAAAACTAATAATCATCAGCGAGCAATAGATTAAGGAGTGGCTTAGATCAATAGCGGCTTCAGTGGCAATACGAATATCTTCAGCGATGCGCCCGTCAGGATTATCGTGCGCCCCCTCCCCCTGAATGTGGGTGACCAGATAATGGCGGCCATCGGTCATCCATTGACGGATCAAGCGGTGTGTTAACCAGCTTCGCCAGTCGAGTTGCAAACGCCGCTTAACTTTAAAATGGGCGGTGGTAACCGCTATATTGGCGCCAAAAATCAGCACGATTAGGCCGATCTGAATAAATAAGCCGCTCATCGAGCGCTGTTCCAGCGCATTGAAAAGATCGGCGCTCCACATCGTGATAACCACAGCAATGCCGATCTGCAACACGGTCAGTATGAATAAAGCCAGCGCCAGACTGCGGATAGTGGACTTATTTTCAGAATTCCAAAAAGGCCCCGCTAACCGAATGAATTGAAAGAAAAATCCGTTTGAAAATTGCAAAGGAAAACTCCGCGTTAGGGTGAAATAAATAACACATCAAGACCCGGCACTTAGTGTTCCGGCGCTGCCCGTCTTTTCTAGCTACGATTCTAATGGAATTTTTCCGGTTTTCACAATTTTGTAAACTATTTAAGGCGAGAGCACAAATCAGGCGTACTTTTTCGTTGCCCGGCCGGGCTGCTTGCAGGTTAACGTGAGGCAATCAGCATGGATGATGATAACGGGATGACTAATGCTGCATTAACTCTGTAAAATAGCAGTTTTAATTGTTCAGCCCCTTAAAACATAATGCGCACTACACAATTTCCGCTCAATACCGTTAAAGAGACACCGGCCGATGCCGAAATAGCCAGCCATCAACTGATGATCCGCGCCGGGCTGATCCGCAAACTCGCCGCAGGCCTTTACACCTGGTTACCCTTGGGGCTACGGGTCATGCGCAAAGTCGAAAAAATCACCCGAGCAGAAATGGAAAAAATCGGCGCACTGGAAGTGTTGATGCCCGGCCTGCAACCGGCCGAACTTTGGCAGGAAACCGGACGCTGGGAACAATACGGCCCGGAACTGGCGCGCTTAAAAGACCGTCACGACCGCGATTTTTGCCTCGGGCCGACTCACGAAGAAATCATTACCGATCTGGCGCGTAACGAGATCAAAAGCTACAAGCAACTGCCTATCACTTATTACCAGATTCAATCCAAATTCCGCGACGAAATCCGCCCCCGTTTCGGCGTGATGCGTTCGCGCGAATTTATCATGAAAGACGCCTATTCCTTTCATCTGGATCATGAATCGTTACAAGTCACCTACGAAGCGATGCATCAGGCTTATTGCAATATTTTCAATCACCTTGGCTTAAATTTTCGCGCGGTGATCGCCGATTCCGGTTCTATCGGCGGCGCGGTATCGCATGAATTTCATGTACTGGCCGATTCGGGCGAAGATGCGATTGCGTTCTCGACCGACAGCGGCTATGCCGCCAATGTTGAACAAGCGGAGGCTTTGCCACCCACATCCTCCAGATCATTCCCTAGCGAAGAATTAGAGAAAATCGCCACGCCCGGACAAAAAACAATTTCTGAGCTCAGCGAGTTTTTAGGTATTGCTCCGCAAAAAATTCTTAAGACGCTTGCCGTCATGTATAAAGTTAAGACTGCTCAGAACGAAGAGCAAGAAGTATTCTGCCTGCTGTATTTGCGAGGCGATCATGAACTCAATGAAATCAAAGCGCGCAAGATATTGGGCGAATTTCGTTTTGCAACTGATGAGGAAATAGAGGAGAAACTAAATTGCCGAGCCGGATACATCGGTCCGCCATTAGCGCCAACTGATAAGATTGTCAATTGGATAGCCGATCATTCAGCCATTCATATGAGCGATTTTGTGTGCGGCGCTAATGAGCCAGGCTTTCATCTAAAAGGGTGCAACTGGGAAAGCGATTTTCTAGAAATCTCCATTACAAATCTTTCGAAAAACATCGCCGACATCCGTAAGGTAGTTGAAGGCGACCCCAGCCCGGACGGCAAAGGTCAAATCACGCTGGCCCGAGGCATTGAAGTCGGCCATATTTTCCAGCTGGGCACCAAATACAGCGAAGCCATGAAAGCCGGGGTCATCAACGAAGGCGGCAAAAACCAGATCATGACCATGGGTTGTTACGGCATCGGCATTTCCCGCGTGGTCGCCGCCGCCATCGAACAAAGCCATGACCCTAAAGGCATCGTCTGGTCGGCTAATCTTGCGCCTTTCCAGGTCGCGCTCTGCCCGATGAACATGCACAAATCCGAGCGGTTAAGAGCAGCTTCGGAGCAGTTGTACCAGGACATGCTGGCAGCCGGAATCGATGTGTTGTTCGATGACCGAAAAGTCCGCGCCGGCTTTATGTTTTCCGACATGGAACTGATCGGCATCCCGCATTGCATCGTGGTAGGCGATCGCGGCCTGGATTCCGGCACGGTTGAATACAAGGCCAGAACGGCAGAGGCCAACGAGGAAATTCCGTTTGCGGAGCTTATTGATTTTCTGAGGGCGAAGTTGGTTTAACAGGTTAAATTTATCCCCTATAAGACCTGCTTTAGAATATACGCTCCTTCTCCCTCAGGGAGAAGGCCGGGATGAGGGGGATAAAAATAAATTTTTTTCCTTTTTTTGTTCCCCCTCACCCAACCCTCTCCCGCTGGAGAGGGCTTTAATACTGTTCCCACAGAACAATTTGCTATTGCTGTCCAATCAAATTCAATGTCCTTTCCGGCAAGTTTTCTGTAGTCGCGCCTTCCAGATACAAGCGGGCATCTTCGTGTACGGTGGTCATAAATCGGATCAACTGCATCTCGTGGCGCATTTTCAGTGTAAAGTCGTCCGCTTCCCACATTTTATTCAACAAATATTTCGCATGATGATGAATGGTGAAGGCGACTGCCTCAGGCAGATGGGTATAACTGGCCTGAATTGAAGATTTAAGTTGATCTAACGCTACCAGATACTGTTTATAGTCTTTAACATCCTGCTTGCACTTGATTTTAAACATCGACAGTTCGGTATCATGCTTAGTCCTTAGCAAACTAATATCATGTTCCAGTCGTACGCTTCTCTTTTTTAATTCGGCTTCCAG
>JAYTLW010000209.1:0-8587 GCA_043729025.1 Methylobacter sp. | reverse complement strand
CGGGTAAATAAAAACAACACCATTAACACGACGCTGAAAACAGCCGCGCCGGTAGCCCAGTGCTCCCAGTTTGGCATCGCAATAACATCGCCATCCATCGGATATTTGGGCTGTCGATCCGCATTGAATATGCCCCAGTAAGCGCCGGCCGAGCCTTCCAGAGACATCTTCCAGGGTTGATCGAAGGCCTCTACAATGTAATAAGTGACTTTTTCGGTGTCGGCCCGGTTAAGAAATTCGCGCAGAAACCGCGCCTGATTGGATACCGATGCGGTCGCATGTTTAAACGCTTGACCGTCTGAAGGCCAGCCGACCTCGGTAATAACGATAGGTTTGTTGGGGTAGGCTTTCTGCACGTCATGGTAACGGTCAAAAACATAATCGACGGCGTCTTTCGCAGCAATGCCTTCCCAGTAAGGCAGGATATGCACGGCAATAAAATCGACTTCGTCAACCAGCTTGGGGTGGGCAATCCACATATCCCAGGTTTCCGAGGTACTAACCGGTCGCCAGGTATTCTTTTTTACTTCGCGGATATACTCAATCAGGGCGTCTTCCGAGATATTCTTGCGCAGCAGCACCTCGTTGCCCACCATAATGCGGACGATATTGGGATTATTCTGGCGGCTGACATTCAGTAAAGTTTCGATTTCTTGTCGATTCTTTTCAAGATTATCATCAATCCATGCGCCCACGGTGGTGTTCAGATTATACTTGGCGGCCAGTTCAGGAACCTTGTCCAGGCCTTTAAGCACGCTGTAAGTGCGAACGGCGTGAACTTTGTCGGCGAGCAAACTCAAATCATGATCAATATCGGCTTCGCTGGGAAAAGTATTGCTGGTTTGGGTATCCTGTTTTCTCATGGGGTCGAAGGTGACGCCCATCGTAGTTTTGGTCCAAGGTTGCAATTGCAAGGGATTGTTAACATAGCTCCAGATGCTGAAATTAATGAACACGATTAGAGCGAGTGCAATGACGGTAACTATCTTGGTTTTCATTTGGGTGCTTGATTATTCCGCTGGACTGAGAAAAATATTTAATGGGACAAGGTTAAAGGCAAGAATACACCCTTGTCTTTCACCTTGTATCTTCTATTCAAACCTTCTTTTTTATATAAAGATCGGTGATCGAACCGGTGATCATTTCGGCGGCCAGCGCAAAGGTCTCGGACAACACGGGGTGCGGATGGATAGACAGACTGATGTCTTCGGCATCGGCGCCCATTTCCAGAGCCAGTACCGCCTCGCTAATCAATTCACCGGCATTAGGGCCGACCATGCCTGCGCCGAGTATCCGGCCTGTTTCCTTAGCACAGAGTATTTTGGTCAAGCCCTCCTTGCGTCCCAGGCTTAATGAACGTCCGCTGGCCGCCCAAGGGAAAACCGCTTTGTCGTAGTCTATGCCCTGTAGTTTGGCCTGATTTTCAGTCAGCCCCATCCAGGCGACTTCCGGATCGGTATAGGCGACAGCGGGAATAGTTAAGGCGTCGAATCCGGCTTTTAAACCGACCGCCACTTCGGCAGCAACTTTGCCTTGGTGAGTGGCTTTGTGAGCCAGCATTGGGTTACCGACTATATCGCCTATCGCATAGATATGAGCGACGTTGGTGCGCTGCTGTCTATCGACGGCGATAAAGCCCTGTTCATCGACCTTAACCCCGGCCAGTTCGGCGCCGATCAACTTGCCATTGGGTTTGCGTCCTACGGCGACCAGCACTGCGTCAAACAGATCCGAATCCGGTGCGCCCTGGCCCTCAAAGGACACTTTCAGTCCGTCGGATTGCGTTTCAATTGCGGCAACCCGCGTTTTTAGCCAGATATTTTTATATTGCTTTTTAATTCGCCGGTACAACGGGGTAACCAGATCGTTATCGCAACCGGGGATGATCTGATCCATCAGTTCGACCACGCTGATTTCGGATCCCAAGGCGTGATAAACCGTGGCCATTTCCAGCCCAATAATGCCGCCGCCGACGATTAACAGTTTTTTGGGGATTTCCTTTAACTCCAGCGCATCGGTCGAATCCAACAATCGCGGATCATCATGCGGAAAAACCGGGATTTTAGTAGGCTGCGATCCGGCTGCAATAATGGCCTGATCGAAGCTGATGGTTTTAACGCCCGCCTCGGCTTGCACCTCAACCGTGTTGCTGGAGGTGAATTTCCCCGTCCCCTGGATCAGGGTAATTTTGCGCTGCTTTACCAAACCGGCAAGCCCATCAACCAGGGTTTTGGTAACGCTTTCTTTCCAAGTACGGACTTTGTCGATATCAAAGCTGGGTTTGCCGTAGCTGAGGCCGTGTTGTTCGAATTCATCGACTTCATGAATAATTTGCGCGACATGCAGCAGGGCCTTGGATGGAATACAGCCGACATTAAGACACACCCCGCCAAGCACCGGGAAGCGCTCGATCAACACCACCTGTTTGCCTAAATCGGCGGCGCGAAATGCTGCCGTATAACCGCCGGGGCCGCCGCCCAATACCAGAACTTCCGCATGCAGCATAGACTCATTAATCGCTGGATTAGCAGCCATATTATTCCCTTCTGATTAAAGTAAAGTTGTAACTATTCAGCTGGTGTGTGGTTGCCACAGATTAACAGATTAGAAAATGACACTTTGTTACTTCTAAATAGTTCATAAGTTTAATCTGTGGCTTTTTTTTGCTGCCGAATAATTTCGTAAAGTTAAAGTAACAAGCGGCGAATATCGCCCAAATAATGTTTGATGGCCGCCATGAATCGCGCCCCTTCTGCGCCATCAATCACCCGATGATCGTAAGTCAGGTCGAGCGGCAACATCAGGCGGGGCACAAATTCCTTGCCATTCCAGACCGGCTGCATTTTGGCGCGGGTAACGCCGAGTATCGACACTTCCGGAGCATTGACGATCGGCGTAAAGGCCGTGCCGCCGATACCGCCGAGACTGGAAATGGTGATGCAGCCGCCCTGCATTTGGGCAGGCATCAGCTTACCCAGACGGGCTTTATTACTTATTTCAGCCAATTCGGCAGACAATTCGTTAATGCCTTTGCGGTTGACATCGCGTAACACCGGCACCACCAAACCGTTGGGCGTATCGACTGCGATACCCATATTGAAATATTTCTTGAGTATCAGTGTTTCGCCATCGGCGGACAAGGACGCATTAAACTGCGGAAACTGTTCCAGGGCGGCAGCCAGGGCCTTGATGATGAATATCAGGCCGGTGATTTTGATGTCATCCTTGGATTTTTCGGCATTCAGCGCAGTGCGGAAGGCTTCCATTTCGGTAATATCCGCCTCTTCATGATAGGTAACCATAGGCAGATTCAGCCACACACGGCTCAGGTTTTGTCCGGTCAGACGTTTAATTTTGCTGAGTTTTTGCTCTTCTATTGCACCGAATTGGGAAAAATCGATGCTCGGCATCGCAGGGATACTACCGGAACCGTTTTGCGCTGTGCCCTGAGCCATGACGTGCTTGACGAAATTTCTCACATCGTCTTTTAAGATGCGTCCTTTACGGCCGCTGCCGGAGGTTATTTTGTGTATATCGACGCCCAGTTCGCGGGCAAACAGCCGGACAGCCGGCGTGGCGTGGGCCGCTTGGTTAGAAACATTGCTGGTCAAGGTAGGCGGCATCGCTTCAGGTATGACAGCAATCGGTTGATTGACGGGTTCCGACACTTTTTCCACCGTCTGCAGCGCGGCGGGTTCAGGTTTTTCTACATTTACCCCTTCGGCAGAACTCAGGGCAGGCCTTTCGACCACGCTCGGCGTAGGCTCTGCTACTGGGCTCGGGCTTAACTCCTCGGCGTCTGCTAACACCGTTGCAATCAGCGTCCCTTCAGAAACCTTATCACCGGGTTTGATAAAGATTTCCTGCACCCTGCCCGCCGCGCTGGAAGGTAAATCTATGCTGGCTTTGTCGGTTTCAAGTACCGCCAAGGTTTGCTCCAGCTTTATCCGGTCGCCTGATTTAACCAGTACGTCTACGACATCGATATCTGCGACATTGCCGACATCAGGAACCTTGATTTCTATTAATAAAGCCATTTTGTATCCTTCCGTTAAATTAGCCAGGGAGCTGCGGCGTCAGGGTTTATGCCGTATTTAGCAATTGCCACCTCCACTTTGGCGGCATCAAACTGCCCCTGGTCGGCCAGACTCTTTAGCGCCGCAACCGTTACATGGTAGCGATCCACCTCAAAAAACCGGCGCAGATTTTCACGGGTATCGGAACGTCCGAAGCCGTCGGTACCCAGCACCGTATATGGCGCGGAAATAAGGCTGCGTATCTGTTCGGCAAAGGCGCGGGTATAATCGCTGGCGGCAATTACCGGGCCTTGCGCATTGGCAAGACAATGCGCCACATGGGCTTGTTTGGGGGTTTCGGTGGGATGCAGACGATTCCAACGCTCACAAGTTTGACCGTTTCTGGCCAGTTCGGTAAAGCTGGTGCAGCTCCATAAATCGGCTTCCACGCCCCAGTCGTTGCGCAGCAATGTTGCGGCTTCCTCAACTTCACGGAAAATCGTTCCCGAACCCAATAACTGCACCCGAGGCGCTTTCTTTTTAGCGCCCTTGCTAAAGCTGTACATGCCTTTAAGAATATTTTGCTCTACGCCTTTGGGCATTGCAGGATGGGCATAGTTTTCGTTCATGACCGTGATGTAATAAAACACATCTTCCTGGTCGACATACATGCGTCGCAAACCGTCCTGAATAATCACCGCCAACTCATAGGCATAAGTCGGATCGTAGGACACGCAGTTAGGTACGGTTGCCGCCATCAAGTGGCTGTGTCCGTCTTCATGTTGCAGTCCTTCGCCATTCAGTGTGGTTCTGCCCGCCGTGCCGCCCATTAAAAAACCTCGGGTGCGTTGATCGGCGGCCGCCCAGATTAAATCGCCCACCCGCTGAAAGCCGAACATCGAATAGTAAATAAAAAACGGAATCATCGGTACGTTATGGGTTGAATACGAGGTGCCCGCCGCAATCCAGTCGCACAAACCGCCCGCTTCATTGATACCTTCCTGCATCACTTGTCCGTGTTTATCTTCCTTGTAGAACATCAGCTGGTCGGCGTCTTGCGGCGTATACAACTGCCCTACCTGCGACCAGATGCCCAATTGTCGGAACATGCCTTCCATACCGAATGTTCTTGATTCATCAGGCACGATCGGCACAATGCGTTTGCCGATATGCTCATCTTTGGTCAGAATATTAAGCAGTCGCACAAAAGCCATCGTAGTTGAAATCTCGCGGCCTTCGCCGCTGGCTTCCAGCAAGGCCTTGAAATCGCTCAATACCGGGACATCCAAGGCATAGGACTTTGCCCTTCTGGCCGGTAAATGTCCGCCCAATTCGGCGCGGCGTTGCTGCATATAGGTCAACTCTTTTGAGCCTTCCGCAAAGCTTAAGTAAGGCAGATCGTGCAGCTCTTCATCGGTGATCGGCAATTCATAACGGTCACGAAAGTTACTCAAGGAACTGTCGCTCATTTTTTTCTGTTGATGAGAGATATTCTGGGCTTCTCCCGATGCGCCCATACCGTAACCCTTAATGGTTTTAGCCAGGATAACCGTGGGTTGGCCTTTATGATTCACCGCCGCATGGAAAGCGGCAAAAACCTTCACCGGATCATGCCCGCCGCGATTAAGTTCCCAGATCTCGCGGTCGGACCAGTCGGAAACCATGGCTTTTAATTCCGGGGTATTAAAGAAGTGTTCGCGCACATAAGCACCGTCTTTAGCTTTGAAGGTTTGATAATCGCCATCGACGCAGGACATCATACGCGCCACCAACAGCCCCTCCTTATCGCGCGCCAGCAATGCGTCCCAACGCTGACCCCAGACCAGCTTGATCACGTTCCAACCGGCGCCGCGAAACTCGGATTCCAGTTCCTGAATAATCTTGCCGTTGCCGCGCACCGGCCCATCAAGACGTTGCAAATTGCAGTTGATGACAAAAATAAGATTATCCAGCTTTTCCCGTCCGGCCATGCCGATAGCGCCCAATGATTCGGGCTCGTCGGTTTCGCCGTCACCCAGAAAGCTCCAAACCTTGCGGTCTGAAGTATCGGCAAAACCGCGATCTTGTAAATAACGCATAAAACGCGCCTGATAAATAGCCATGATCGGCCCAAGACCCATGGAAACCGTAGGGAACTGCCAGAAATCAGGCATCAGCCAGGGATGCGGGTACGAGGATAAGCCGTTGCCATGCACTTCCTGACGAAAATTATCCATCTGCTCTGCGCTAAATCGTCCCAGCAAGAATGCGCGAGCATAGTCGCCCGGCGTTAAGTGGCCTTGGGTATAAATCAGATCACCGTCATGCTGGTCGGAAGGCGCACGCCAAAAATGGTTATAACCCACATCGTATAGAGTCGCCGCCGAAGCAAAACTGGCGATATGCCCGCCGACGTTGGTGTGTTTATTCGCCCTTAACACCATCATCATGGCATTCCAGCGCACATAAGCGCGAATATTGAGTTCTATGGTAATGTCGCCCGGAAACCGGGCCTGCTGCTCAACCAGTATGGTATTGATATAGGCGGTATTGGCGCTGAAAGGAATATCAAATCCCGCATGCCGGGTTACCGCAACCAACTGTTCAATCAGAAAATGCACACGCTCACTGCCGTCGTGTTCCAAAACGGCTTGCAGCGCTTCAATCCACTCCCTGGTTTCTGCGGGATCGATGTCATCCGGCAACCGCTCCCTGCGTTGCTCTACCTCCTGCATCCGTGCAGTCGTTTGTCCGGTGATTTTTGAGATTAAACTATTGGTCATTGATTGATCCTGTTACGACGGGTAGCATGGCTTAATATGGGTAGTAGCGTCTAAGACGCAAGAGCGTAGCATCGGTATGCTCCCTATATTGCTTTATCTCCTGCATCCATGCAGTAGTGACCCGGCATTTTACTGAAATAGTAAAAATAAGGCCAGAAACGCTACGATTAATGTGCATAGTATAAACAATGCAGGGGCAGCAATGCACCCGATTCGTCATTTTAATTTTAATGGTGAAAAAGCGATGATGGTTTAGGGTTTCATCTTCAGGATATTTGGTTTTTTACGGCGGGGCGGTTTATTATAGATGACATCGCCCGAAAGCAGAGCAGACGGATTATTCCCCCACCGACACCTTACCTTATATTAAAAAACATGGATCTTATATTAACGCTTAAAGCTATCATTCTCGGCATAGTCGAGGGCCTGACCGAATTTTTGCCGGTTTCCAGCACCGGGCACTTAATTCTGGTCGGCGACTTGTTGAGCTTTAATGACGACAAGGGCAAGTTATTTGAAATCGTCATTCAGGTCGGCGCTATTCTGGCAGTGTGCTGGGAATATCGCGCCAAAATCGCCGCCATTATTATGGGCTTAGCCAATCAGAAGCCCGCGCAAAAATTCGCCATTAACCTGGTTATTGCGTTCATACCGTTAGCAAGCCTGGGTTTACTGTTCGGCAAATACATCAAAGCCGTGTTATTCAAGCCCTTACCGGTAGCCCTGGCGTTTATCGTCGGCGCTTTCGTGATTATCTGGGCAGAAAAACGAGAACATAAAATCCGTATCGTTGAGGTCGAAGATTTGACTCCGTTAGATGCGTTAAAACTCGGTGTGGCCCAGGCTTTCGCGCTGATTCCGGGAACTTCGCGATCAGGAGCCACCATCATCGGCGGTTTGTTATTTGGGCTGTCGCGCAAAGCCGCCACTGAATTCTCGTTTTTTTTAGCGATACCCACACTAATAGTCGCCAGTATCTATGATCTGTATAAACACCGTGAATTACTGGATTTGGCAACCGACGCGCCTTACTTTGCCGTAGGACTGATCGCCGCGTTCCTTAGCGCGCTATTAGCAATCAAAGCGTTATTGCGTTATATCAGTCATCATGATTTTATTATTTTCGCCTGGTACCGCATAGCTTTTGGCTTAATTGTTATTGCCACCTCATACAGCGGCTTGGTGCAATGGACAGTTGATTAACGCTATTGCTGAACCCTGGATTCGGCAACGCGTTGTCAATACACAATCCCCCCCAACTTGACACTACCTCAGAACTATCGGCAACATTGACTATATTAATGATAGAAAAACCCAAGCAATCCTATAATTACTTCTTTTGAATTTAAGGGCCGAATCATGATGCGAATTCAAACTCAACAACCTGTAATCTTTGTTTTATTTTCACTGTTAATCGGTTTTATGTCCGCGACTAAAGCGATGGCGGAAGACTTGCCGGCTCCGCAGCAAGTCATACAAAGCGTTTCGGAACAAATACAGCATAAACTGCAAGACAAAGCCTTTGCCCGAGATTTTTCACAAGTTACCCGGTTCGTTAATGAGGTTATCAACCCGCATACCGATTTCGACAAGATCGCGCCGCTAGTGCTGGGCAAACATTGGAAAACGGCAACCACCGGAGAACAAGAGCGTTTTAAACATGAATTCCAGACCCTGTTGGTTAGAACCTATTCCAGGGCTTTTGTAGAGTATGACGACTGGACCCTGCGTTTCATGCTGCTTGAAATGTCCAATGAAGCTACAAAAGTCATCGTAAAAACACAAGTCCTGCAACCCGGCATACAACCT
>JAYTLW010000208.1:0-7050 GCA_043729025.1 Methylobacter sp. | reverse complement strand
ATTGCAACGCTATTTTGAAGACCGGATAGCCGCCCTAAAATCCAGCGAAAACTATCAAAAACTACAGGCCATGCCGCCGCTTAAGCGTTGGGCGACTGTGGCCGGATTATTCCTGTTGTCGCAACTGCTGGTGTTTGGCGGTTTATATCTGATTTTCGGCGGGATTGTGGTTATCGGTTTTATGGCCAGCATCATGGCCGGACTGGCGACAAGCCTTGGCGCTATACCCGTCCTGTTTTTCAAAGACATCTCCAAAAACCTGTTCAATAGCATGCTCGGCGGCGCAGCCGGGGTCATGCTGGCCGCGACCGCGTTTTCACTGCTGGTTCCCGGCATGGCATACGGCAATCTGATCTGGCCGGGCAAAGGCATTTTTGTCGTGTCCCTAGGCATGTTGATCGGCGCCGTGTTTTTACATTACGCCGATCGCCAGTTGCCGCATATACGCTTTGATTCAATAGCCGATACCAAGCTGACCTCACTCAATAAAGTCTGGTTGTTCATTATCGCTATCACCCTACACAACTTTCCGGAAGGCATGTCGGTCGGCGTCAGTTTCGGTTCAGGGGACATGAAAAACGGCGTGGTGCTGGCTATTGCGATAGCCCTGCAAAATATTCCCGAAGGCTTGGCCGTCGCTCTGCCTTTGGTCGGACTAGGCTACAACAAGTGGCGAGCCGTCGGCATCGCCACGCTGACCGGCCTGGTGGAACCGGTGGGCGGCTTGCTCGGCATTACCATGGTCACCGTCTTCCAACCCGTCCTGCCGATAGCCATGGGCTTTGCCGCCGGGGCCATGCTCTTTGTAATCAGTGAAGAGATTATTCCCGAGACCCATTCGGACGGCCGATCGCGCTATGCGACATTCGCCTTAATGATCGGCTTTATCATCATGATGACCTTGGACAATATGCTGGGTTAAGACCCTACCTATCAACCTAGAGAAATCATTTCGTCCACGAAAAACACAAAAAGCACGAAAATTTTCAAAGAGATACCGAACTGTAGACCGTCACCCAAAGGGTGAATGGCTAAGTCAACGCAATGTACTGATTTATTTCGTGTCTTTCGTGTCTTTCGTGTTTTTCGTGTTTTTCGTGGATAAACTGCGGTTTTTAGAATCAACGGCGTGCACAGGAAAAATCGTTCTCAGGAAACAACATGGATCATCTTCAAAGCTATTTACAACATTTTCTAACGTCACTGAACACAGCAGCTATTTTCGAAAGTTTTCAAAGCGCTTTCCAACATTTTTTATCGTTGCTGAGCGTCGGCAACTTCACCGAATTATCAGCCACCACAGCGACCAGTTTTGCGCTGATTGCGGCGGCTGAAATTGGCGATAAAAGCCAACTGGTGTGCATGACCCTGGCATCCCGGCACAGAGCCATGCCGATTTTGCTGGGCGCGGTTTCGGCTTTTGCCCTGTTAAACACCCTGGCCGTTGTTTTCGGCGTCGCCATCGCCAGCTGGTTGCCGGAGTACATCGTCGTGGCTATCGTCGCCGTGCTGTTTGCAGCCTTCGGCATCCATTCCTTGCGTGTAGAAAGCGAAGATGACGACGTAGACGTCAAGGAAAAAAGCGGTCACGGCATTTTTTTCACCACGTTTCTGTTGATTACCGTAGCGGAATTCGGCGACAAAACCCAGCTGGCTGTCGTCGCCTTAAGCAGCACCGCCGTTCCGGCAGCTGTATGGCTGGGTTCGACGGCCGCGTTGGCCTCGATATCCGCGCTGGGAATCCTGGCCGGCCGTACGGTTTTACAAAAAGTGCCGTTAACATTGCTGCATAAAATCAGCGGCAGCCTTTTTCTGACGCTGTCGGTTTTTGCGGCTTACCGGGCTTATTTCGGCTACATGGGTTGAAGACAAAGCATCTTGCCACCAGTCCTACCTGATGAAACAATCATTACAGAATACACCCTAAAACCAATCTATGACATTTGCCAGATTAATGCCCACACGTCTGGAAAACCTGTTGCTGACTGCCTACACATGGCATTTCATAACTTAAGTGGCACGGTATTGCATCGCAAACGGCACACATAAACAAGCGTAAAATTGTAGATGTAATCTGAAGGCTTCAAAAATTAGACCCAACAAATTCTGACATTGACGGGCTGGCTGGTTTCGACCCATTGCTGCCTTTCGTGTGCATGGGCTAAGACTGATGTTAACGGACATTCGTCGGCGACAAGCAAGCCTACGGCATACTTTGCCTCTTGACCCACAACGCCCAGGATATTGCGAGACCAGAGGGGTTAATCAGGATCGAGACAATTGATTAAACACAAGTGAATAATCCGCGATATGTTGCGAGCATTTTTATTGGGATTCACCAGTTCGCCCTAAGCTTCGCGCTTTCCAGTATTTCTTGGTCATGACCAAGTAAAAACAGAGGTTAAATCTATTGTAGGATAGGCCAATCACTGGTGGAATACCCCCCTTGCTTTATTTTTCAAGGAATCAAAGTTGCTGGCTGTTATTTCGCATCAAGAACAGCTTTTTGTAGACCAACAAATTCAGCAAAATGACGATTACGCCTAAGCCGATTTGGATTTCTCTTGTCAATGCCGATGGATAAATCATTGGGATAATATAGTGTTCGATAAAGCCGCTGGCAAAGCGCCCGCCGCTTGCCGAACGCAGGCTGTTTTCGAAGTGGGTTAAGGGGCAAATCCATCCGGCAAATTCGATCAA
Organism: Methylobacter sp.; assembly: GCA_043729025.1. Taxonomy (GTDB): domain Bacteria; phylum Pseudomonadota; class Gammaproteobacteria; order Methylococcales; family Methylomonadaceae; genus Methylobacter_A. The sequence goes on along the minus strand of JAYTLW010000208.1, from coordinate 4,350 downwards.
GGCACCCCAAATTGCGGCTGGAATGTGAATCCACATCATCTTCCGCCACTTAAAAACCAAAAACCCGCCAAAAATGACAAAGAGAATGAACCCAAAGTGGACGAAGACGATAAAATCGGCGAGTATCAGATTCAGCATCGACTTTTCATAATCAAGTTTTTTCTCCACCCACCGTATTTCTCCGTATAAAATCCTAATGACGAAGAAAATCCATCGACTAAGAATACATAGAAGGAGGCACAACTTACCTTGTAAGCAATATGATCGTTTATCCCTTGATGCAAATGATCGGCTCCAGCCTCGCCACTTTACTGGCCAATCCGGCGCGATGCGCTGCATCGACTACGGCGCTGACGTCTTTATAGGCTAAGGGAGCCTCTTTCGCGATCCCGCGCAGGGACGGGCTGCGAATAATAATGCCCTGTCTAGCCAATTCATCGACAAGCTCTCTGCCTTTCCATTGCTTGTTCGCTTGATGCCGGCTCATCGCCCGACCTGCGCCATGACATGCAGAACTGAACGCACGCTGCTCACTTGCATTGGTACCGCACAGCACATAAGAGCTGGTGCCCATCGATCCGCCGATCAGTACCGGTTGGCCGACATGCTTGAACGCCTCGGGTAAATCCGGATGGCCAGAGCCGTAAGCGCGAGTCGCGCCCTTTCTATGGATAAACAAATTTTTTGTTTGGCCTTCGACAGTATGTTTTTCCAACTTACAGGTGTTGTGGGACACGTCGTATAACAAACCGAGATAAATGTTAGGAAATATCGCAGCCACGGCCTGCCTGGTTAGGTGGGTGAGGATTTGGCGATTAGCTAAGGCGCAGTTGATTCCGGCACGCATGGCACCCAAATACTGTTTCCCCAGCGGCGAATTCAAGGGTGCACAAGCCAGCTCCCGGTCGGGTAATGCGATTTTATAGTGCGCGGCTGAAACCGCCATTTCTTTCAAAAACTCGGTGCCGATTTGGTGCCCTAATCCTCTGGAACCACAATGAATGCTGATGACGATATTATCGGGCTGCAAATTAAAGGTTTTTGCCACTTCCGAATCGTAAATTTCCGCCACGCGTTGCACTTCCAGATAATGATTGCCAGAACCCAAAGTGCCCATTTCTTCCCGTTGCCGTTCCCTTGCTTTCGACGAAACATAAGTCGGTTCGGCACCGGCCATGCAACCATGTTCTTCCGTGCGTTCCAAATCCGCATCCTCACCATAACCCCGGTCAACCGCCCATTTTGCGCCGCCTTTTAGCATGGCGACCATCTCTTTGTGATTCAGATACAGTTTGCCGCAGCTGCCGACACCGGCAGGAATAGAACGGTACAATGCTTCCGCCAATTGCTGTTTATGCGGTTTCAAATCCGCAATCGTCAGGCCGGTATGGAACGTCCGCACCCCGCAGGAAATATCGAATCCGACGCCGCCTGCGGAAATCACTCCACCTTGTTCCGGATCGAACGCCGCAACGCCGCCGATAGGGAAACCATAACCCCAATGCGCATCAGGCATGGCATAAGCCGCCTCAACAATGCCGGGTAAAGTTGCCACATTGGTGATTTGCTCATAGACTTTTTGATCCATGTCGTGAATCAAGAGCATCGGCATAAATAACCGCCGGAACGCGCATCGCACCTTTAGCTGAAATTTCCCAGCACGTTTCATCGCGTTGAATCAGTTGACTGGTATCCATATTCGGTCTCCGTTATACATCGACAACACATTGCGCCACCCCTTAACTGTTTAGCCCAGAGCAGACTCCATTGATCATTGCTTCCTAAGCACTTAATATACATCTGCTCGCATGACTCCTATGCTTATCCACGCTGGATAGTTAAAAAGTATCTCACAGCAACGGGGCAATCAACAAGGCAACAATATTGGTCATTTTGATATTGATGTTGACGGCGGGGGCGGCGGTGTCCTTGAAGGGATCGCCGACGGTGTCGCCGGTGATTGAAGCTTTATGTGCCGGGGAACCTTTGCCGCCATAGTGTCCGGCTTCGATATATTTTTTGGCGTTATCGAAAGCGCCACCGCCTACCGACATGTAAATGGCGATGAACAGGCCGGAAATAATCGAACCAATCAATACGCCGCCCAATGCCTCCTTGCCCAAGGCAAATCCCACGATTACCGGGACGCAAACCGGCAACAATGCCGGAACCAGCATTTTCCTGATCGCAGAAATCGTCAGGATATCGACAGCCCTGGAATAATCCGGCTTGGCTGTGTAATCCATAATGCCGGGAATTTCTTTAAATTGACGGCGGACTTCATTGACAATATCGCCGGCGGCTTTGCCGACCGCCTCCATCGCCAACGCGGCAAACACATAAGGAACCAGCGCGCCGAGCAGCAGCCCGATAATGACGCGAATGTCGGCCAGATCACAGACCAGATCGCCCAGTTGACTGGTATAGTCGGAAAACAACACCAAGGCCGCAAGTCCAGCGGAGCCCATGTCAGCACCCTTGGTCAAGGCTTTCGTGGTATTGCCGACAGCATCTAAGGTATCGGTAATCTTGCGGATTTCTTCGGGCAGTTTTGCCATTTCGGCAATGCCGCCCGCATTGTCGGTAATCGGCCCATAGGCGTCCATGGTGATGATCAAGCCGGTTAACGACAACATGCCGACCGAAGCAATCGCAATCCCGAACAAACCGGCGAGTTGAAAAGCTGCCCACATACTGGCGCAAATCAGAATGACCGGCGCTGCCGTAGATTTCATCGCCACACTCAGCCCGGCAATGACATTCGTGCCGTGGCCTGCGGTTGCCGCTTTTGCGATGTAACGGACAGGGGCATAAACACTGGACGTATAATACACAGTCACCGGCATTAAGGCGCCCATTAAACCCATACCGATGATGGCCGAATAGAACAGGTTAAGCGATGGCACTGCCTTCCCGTTAATCATAAGCGAATCTCCCAGCAGCCACAGCGTGGCCGGGTAATAAGCCGAAACCGCCAAAACGCTGGTGACAATCACCCCCTTGTAGAGCGCGGCGATGATGTTGCCATTGCAGCCTATCCGGATACAGGAGATGCCGGCGATGGAAGCCAGGATCGAGATGCCCACCAGCACGAACGGGTAGATAATGATGTTGTCATTTCCGGTAACCAGCAGGCTGGACAAGATCATGGTGGCGATCAGCGAGGCCGTGTACGATTCGAATAAATCTGCCGCCATGCCGGCGCAATCGCCGACGTTATCCCCGACATTATCGGCAATGACGGCCGGATTTCTCGGATCGTCTTCAGGAATTCCGGCCTCCACCTTGCCGACGAGATCGGCGCCGACATCAGCGCCTTTGGTAAAAATACCGCCCCCGAGGCGGGCAAATACAGCGATCAAAGAAGCGCCGAATGCAACGCCGATCATGGCATGCAAGGGATCAGGCACACCGCTTGCCAATAAAATGCCGTAGTAACCACTGATGGCCAAAAGTCCGAGTCCGGCAACTAACATGCCAGTGATTGCCCCGCCCCGTATGGCAATCAAAAAGGCCCGATTGACGCCGGTATACGCCGCCTGGGCCGTGCGAACGTTGGCGCGTATGGAAACGTTCATGCCGATAAAGCCGGCCAATGCCGAAAACGTTGCGCCGATCAGGAATCCGCCTGCGGTTTCCCAGTTTAACCCGTAGGCAATGACCGAAAAGAGAACTAGACCGACCAGCGCGATGATTTTGTATTGTCTCGATAAATAAGCCTTGGCCCCCTCCTGGATGGCGGCGGCAATCTCCCGCATTTCGCCATTACCGGCGGGCTGGGCTATGATCCACTTGATCGTAACAAAGCCGTATAAAAGCGCACAGATCGCTGCAACAGGAGCAAAGAACATAAGCCGATCCACCGACAAAAAAACAGAAAAAGGGTTATCAAGCATAATCATTCCTGGTTAAAAAGCTTGTAAATAATGTAACAATGGGTAATTCCAATACCTACCCACTACGTTTGCTGCGTTCACAAAAACTCCTGATTGCCCTAAACCGGTATTTTATAAATCAGTCAGCATGCTAAGGGACACGGGTTGCTTTTAAACCATAATGCGGAAGCTTACCTTGAAGATAATCAGCTAGTTTCTATCCCATAGACCAGTATTTAATTCCTTTTTCTCTCGTTGTATGGCGGAATGTGTCTGATTTTAATTCAACGAGCGTTTACATATCTAATTGTCGAGCACAGTCAGTGCCGGAATTTTCCCTGAGTAGTTTGCACAACTCCCATAGAGGGCGTTCACCGCTTGTCTGTCGCGACTGAAAGAACAGTTAGATTCGCACAAATGTTCATAGTATCGCCCTGTCTCATGTTGACCGGCTGGATGGGTCGCTAACCAGACG
>JAYTLW010000207.1:0-6359 GCA_043729025.1 Methylobacter sp. | reverse complement strand
CGAATGAATTCGCCCCTACAAATGCCCAACTTATTTCATGCACATCCTTAGTCGGGTTACGCTGCACTCGGCCTATGCTCGCAAGGCTTTAATTTTCGGCTAAAGATGCTGCAACTCGGCCTGCCTTCAAGCCATTTGACATCAAAGTAGCTGTTCTTTGCAGCGGCGACTCTATATATCGGTACGAAATCATTGCGAATACAAAAACAACCGCGATGTAAACGAAGCTTAGCCAGCCGACATAATTGCCTGTCACTAATTCCTGCCACAAATACACCGTGTAAGATATTCTCCCTAAATAGCCTAGCTGTCTGTTTTTAAAGATAACGGCAATCGCTTTAACATGAGTGGGCGTACCCAGCACCATCAGTAGAATCAGCGCAGGGTAACAAATCGTCTTAAGCTGTATTTCGAATTCACCTGGCACGTAGCCGATGCCCATAAGCAGCAGGGCGATACTGCTTAACCAAGCTGCAACAGGCATCTGACGAATACGACTCAGGATATTTTCGGGCAACAGAGCGCCGCAACACCCGGTGAGTAAAAAAACAAAATACATCAAATGTTCACCCATAAACAGATGACCTACCCTATTGAACAACACCGAACCGATAACCAGAGCGCCTATGGCGAGAGCAAAGCGCAAACTGTTATTAATCAGCGGCGCCAACAGGATAAGCAGCGGAAAAACCAGGTAGAACTGTTCCTCATAAGCCAGCGTCCAGGTATGCCCTGCAAACCATGAGCAACCCTCAGGAATAGGCATATTGCATAAAAACGAGGCTGAAGTGAGCGCTTGTTGCGGCGAAATTTCAATCATGCCTGCTGCGTCCAGCATCAACAGACAACATAAATACAGCCAAAGCGGCGGAATGATCCGATAAAACCGGCGCACGTAAAACGCAGATAAACAAACCGTGCCTGTCTGGCTTTTTTCTGCAACAAGACCGGAGCAAATCACAAAGCCGCTGATCACAAAAAAAATCAAAACGCCCAATTCGCCCAGTCGATCCAGCTGGTTCAAATAAGGCGCCAGGAACGTTACCTTTAAGCCGCTGTAAACAAGGACATGCGACTGAATGACCATGACTACGGCCAGAAATCGCCAGACATCGATATAATCGATTCTTGTTGGGGGTAGTTCTTTAGTGGTATTCAAGGTTAGTTATCTACATTAGAAAATGGCGGGGACTTAAGCTACCCACGTAAGAGGGCGTGAATCGGAGTACAGGCTCCGCCTGTTCGCAAGCTGAGCTTGCACTCCACCCTCCCATAGCCAGCCATGCCTTAAGTGTAGCCGAGACCTGCGAGCAACCCCGATTTAGCGAGATTAATTTTTTCGACTGTATTTGGAGAAAATAGCCCTCACCGGATTAGCAATTTTAAAGGACTCTTTATTGACCGGCTCACTAACTTCTTCATAAGCGATTTTTGCCAACAGCTCGGCCTGTTCCTGTTGGTGCACAGCTAGGTTGTTTTGGATGGTTGTCTTGTGCGCTGCGGAAATAGCCAGCCTTATGAGTCGATTGTCGCGACGCATCAGATAGTTAACCAGCGCATCCAGCAGATCCTCATCAACTTGCTCGGACGAGTAATTTTTTGAGAAAAATTCCAGGTTTTCATGGTTATTGATAGTCACTTTCAGCGTTGAACTATCATGGTTAACTTCAATCCTGAAACTGACCGGAATTTTTCGTTGAATGGTAAAGTCGGCGCTTTCAATTGCTGTTGCAAGACCTTTATTTTTCCAGGTAAAAGCCAGCCTTCTGGCATGAAGAAAGGCGACCTCAGCTTCGATCAAGCACTTGGATTCCAGCGTATAAGTAAAACCGCCTTCAGCCTCGCAAAAAAAACTCACATTGATTTGCATGAGTCGGTCATAGTCGGCCAGACCGCTAAACCCATCGGTATTGATCTTGTAGTTTTTCTGGCAAAGCTCCCCAAATTGCGGGTACCGGGAGCTGTAGCTGTTGACCAGGATAGGTTCTTCGAGAAAATTAAGATGCTTGACGATCTCGCTCAGGCAATCGTAAAAGTATTGCATTTTCGGCAACAGCGCTGACTGATAAATACTCTCCGACTGCTGACGGGTAGATTCCTGTTGCAGTTGTTCGGCTTTTTTCCGATCCGCTTTTTGCCGCAATTCATCCAGTATGCTCATTGTTCTACCCTTGCAGACTGACTAAGCGGCGGCTAAATAATACCAGCCGCTGCTTAAAGAGATTAATGAAAACAGGTAGTCGACACCCCGACCTGAACGAAGCCCCAATACGCAGCCGCCTAGGCAAATGGCCAGACTCATCAGCATTAACGCCGAGAAATACAGCGCGGCGCCTTCACCCGGCATTTCTGAAGCGTGAGCATAGCCGTGGAATACCGCAAAAAACGATACGCAAAAAAACACTGCGTAGCTTGGCATAGGCATTAGCCGTAACCCAACACATCGAAGCCACACATGTTGGGTTACGCTATCGCTAACCCAACCTACACCACCAACCAACAAGCCGAAGGCTATCAACGACAAGGCGATGCCTGATTCAACAAAGGGTATGTGTACCTCTACAGCACTAAGCAAGGCTCCGGCTGCCATCAATGCCAGAAAAACTGCTGGAAATGCAAACAAGGCTTTGCCGCCCTGTTTAGCCGCAATCAAGCCTACCGCTATTAAGACCAGCACATGGTCGATGCCGGTTAAAGGATGCAGCAAACCGCTGATTACGCTGTGGTCGATATGTCCTCCGGTATGGGCATAGAGTGGCGCTGACACCAGACATAAGGCGGCAATCAGCCGGTATTTAATGCGCATAAGTTAAGTCCTCTTAGAAGTTGCTTTAGCAATGTACCCTGCTTTTCCAGCTTGCTGTCCAGCATGGTCGTAAATGTGGCTCAGTCTATTAACTGACCTGGACTCTGTCAACGCTTAATCAGGCAATGGCCTTAATCGCATCCGCGAGCAGGGCATCGAGCTTGATGCAGGAGCTCGGATGGTCGATGCTGTCGGTGCTCCAGATAGTTTTGACGCCTGCATCAAGAATATGGGCGTAAGCATCGCCGCAAAACAGCGCATGGGTGACCACGGCATAGATGTCAGTGCTGCCTCCGGCTTGCAGCAATCCGGCTGCTTTGGCCAGCGTCCTGCCGGTGCTGGCCATGTCGTCGATGATGACCACGGATTTGTTACGAAAATCGCCATCCGGCAAGGTTATTTGAACCTGTCTGTCGCCGAGCCGGTTTTTGTGGGCAATGGCGTAATCGAAACCGATGTTGTTAGCGATATTGGCGACCCATTGTTCCGATTCGCTATCCGGCCCCAACAATAGCGCATGTTTGAATTTTCCTTGCAGAAAAATCCCGATTGCTTCGGCAGCGCTAAGGCTGATGGCGTTTTTTATCGGAATCGCCTGGGTTAAAAACGAAATCCGGTGCAGATGCGGGTCTACGGTCAGCACATCGTCGAACAGCTCGGCCAGCAATTTGCCGATGATGCGCTGGCTGACCGCCTCACCGGGTTGGTTGGCGATGTCCTGGCGCATATAACTTAAATAAGGCGCGACCAAGGTGAGGCGCCGAGCGCCTAATTCCCGTGCAGTGGTGGCGCACAGCAATAATTCGACCAATTTGTCGTTAGGCTGATTAAGGCTGCGGCAAATAACAAGATGTTCGGGCAGTGACGGCGGCAGACGGATCAAGCTTTCGCCGTCAGGAAAATGATGCAGGACGACTTCAACCAACGGCACGTCAAGACGGGCCGCCAGGCGTTGCGCCTGACTTAAATAATCGGGGAAAGCGAGTATCATCATGGCGCACAGGGTTCCGGGTTAAAAGGCAATCAACGACTTTATAATCTGCTCGTTGTCGCCTATCGTGTAGCCGTTGTTTTGCGCCGCTAAATCCTGGGCGAATTTAAAATCGGCAGGGAATTCGGCATGGATGCGATATAAAATGTCGCCTTTTTTTACCGGACTGCCCAGTTTTTTTAATAAATCGACGCCTGCTTTTTTCATCATCGGCGCACCGGCAAGCCGGGCGATTTTGGCCATTTGAAAGTTGTCGATACTGGTGACCACGCCGTCGCAACAGGCGACAAGCTCATAACTGAGACTACCGGGGCGCAGGTCGATCGTTTTTGCGCCTTGCGCCTGAATCAGGGCGTTCATTTTAGCCCCTGCCCTGCCCGATTCGAGTATGTCTCTGGCAATGGCGTAGCCTTGTCCGCCGCGCACATCGGGATCGAATTCGATGATTCTGGCGGCCAGCTGCAAGGACTTCTGGCGTAAATCGGCGGGCGCATCGGGGTCGTTTTGCAACACCTGCATAATGTCCCGAGCTTCCAGCACCGGGCCTATGCCCCGCCCTATGGGTTGTCGGCCATCGGTAATCATCACTTCCAAGTGAATGTTGAGCCGGTCGCCGACAAATTCAAACAGTTTACGCAAGGCCAGCGCCTGATTCATGTGCCGCACCTTGGCGGTAGGACCGACCGGAATATCGATAATCAGATGCGTGGAACCGGCGGCCAGTTTTTTGGACAGAATCGATGCCACCATTTGCCCCTGCGAATCAATACCCAACGGACGTTCAACAGAAATCAGCATGTCATCGACCGGCGCGAGTCTGGCCGTGCCGCCCCAGGCCAGACAGCCGCGTTCTTGGCGCACGATGTTATGCAGCTGATCCGGGGTCAGATTGACCTCGGCCAGCACTTCCATGGTGTCGGCCGTACCTGCCGGTGAGGTGATAGCGCGACTGGAGGTTTTCGGTATCAACATGCCGTGCGCGGCAACGATAGGCACGACCAGCATAGAGGTGCGATTGCCGGGTATGCCGCCGATGCAATGCTTGTCGGCTACCAGCGATTCATGCCAGTTCATAGTGTCGCCGGATTGCAGCATGGCGCGGGTAAGAAACAGCAGCTCATCACGATCAAGATTATTTTGCCCGGTCGCGACCAGAAATGCCGCCATTTCCATTTTTGAATAACGGGTTTCGACTATATCGTTGGCTATATTAGTAAAGTCATCCTGATCGAGACGCTCGCCGTTGATTTTGCGGCGCACCGCATCCATGGACTGGGGCGGCTCCGCATGATTGACGGTGACCAATGAGCCCTCGGCGACATTGAGTTGCTTGAATGCCTGCTCGGACAGGCCCAGTTCGCCCGGCTGAACGATGGAGCTGTCATCGACCACATTAAGCACCGCAAGCACCTTGAAACCGTTGGTGCTAATCTGGATTTTAGACAGAGCCTGAAAACCCTCCGCCCGATACATGCCGCACTCGCGATGTAAATAAGCGACGTTTTCATGATAGGTATCGATAGCGATACGGCGAACTTGCAGGGTGTCATCACTCATGGCTTAATAGGCTCGGCAAATAACATGGCTTGATGATGCGGTTTGAGGTGGCTGTTGTCAACAACGCAGTCATCCCTTGAATTGGTCGCCGTCCGCTGAGCTAGGCTGACGATCCGCTCTAACAGTAATTATGCCTTCGCGCGAAGTGTCTGGCTTATCGGCTAATTTGTGCCATGCTATAAACATAATCGTTTTGTAATCAGGGATATAAGTTGTGAGAGATGCTATTAAAGCGATAATCGATGATCCAGCCTTTAGCGAAGGCTCGGCTTGGATGCGCCGCCCTTTTCAAGCTAACGAAACTATCGCTAAAGAAGGTGAGCTGGGCAAGTCTTTGTTCTTCATCGAAGCAGGTAAACTGCGGGTGTCAATTCATGTGGAATTGGAAGAGCGCCGTAAAGTACAGCCCGGCATCAGCGACTTGCAACCCGGTGCCATTTTTGGTGAGGCTTGTCTGTATGAATCCGCTGTGCGGACTGCTTCTGTGACAGCGCTTACCGATGGCTGTTTATTGGAATTGGACGGAGAAAGGCTAAGCGCCTATTTGGATGCCCATCCCATACAGGGCTATGGATTTTATAAAAAACTGTTCGACATTATTTTTGAACGCTTGAACCATGGCAATCGGACGATAGAGTGTCTATTGGCCTGGGGACTTAAGGCGCATGGCATAGACATCCATTTGCAAGCCGAGCACATAAAATAAACGTGGGCTCAGTAAATGCTGGCGCCATACTTCATTAACACCCCCTCAGCCGACTTAAAATCTTGTACATTTGGCTCAAAAACCGGCTAACCGCGCATCGCCTAGTCTCTTGCCATCAGCAAGGGAGGCCTTGTTAACTCGGATGTGCTGAATACTGTAAAATTTCGAGCTTATTGGCTAACATTAATCACATCAGCTAATTCTACTTTGTTAGATTATATGATTACTGTTTTCAGAATCGTCATTCCGGCATGGATTCACTCCGGGCTATCCTGCCCGAAGCCCTACGGGTTAATGCA
>JAYTLW010000206.1:0-3085 GCA_043729025.1 Methylobacter sp. | reverse complement strand
GGCAGAGGCTTTGCCGTGGTCGCCGCCGAAGTGCGCAAACTGGCCGAACGTAGTCAGGTCGCCGCACAGGAAATCGGCGAACTGGCCGAAAGCAGTGTCGAAATGGCTGAAACAGCCGGGAAGCTCTTGGATACTATCGTACCCTCCATCAAGAAAACCTCCGATCTGGTGCAGGAAATCGCAGCAGCTTCCGAAGAGCAGTCGGCCGGTGTAGGCCAAATCAATACTGCGATGGATCAGCTCAACAAGATCACCCAGCAGAATGCCAGTTCCTCGGAAGAGTTGGCCGCAACGTCGGAAGAGATGAGCGGACAGGCGGCGCAATTGCAAGATCTGATGTCGTTCTTTACTTTGGATGATCATGCGGGCGGCGCATCGGTGGCCAAGAGCAAGTCATCCAAACCGGCGCTTAAAAAAACGGTAGCGGCAAAACGGGCGCCTAACGAAGCCGAATTTGTGAAGTTTTAGGAGGCGGGCATGAATGCAATGACAAAAGCGACACAGACGCTGCCGACAGCTGTCGGCAGTAAGGAGCTGGAGGAGGAACAACAGCAGTATTTAACCTTTGTGTTAAGCGGTGAAATTTATGCGATCAGCATACTGCGCATCAAGGAGATCATTCAATACGGCCAATTGACCGAAGTGCCCCGGATGCCGGATTTTATCCGGGGCGTCATTAACCTCCGGGGCGCGGTGGTGCCGGTAATCGACCTGAGCGCACGTTTCGGGAAGCCGCCCACTCCGATAGGGCGGCGCAACTGTATTATTATCATCGAAGTAGCAATGGGGGAGGAATGTCAGAGTGTCGGCGTGATGGTGGATGCGGTGAACGCAGTATTGGAGATTCCGGGCAACGAGATCGAACCGGCTCCTACCTTCGGCACCAACATCCGCGCTGACTTCATTGCCGGTATGGGCAAGATCAACGGCAAGTTTGTCATCATCCTGAATATTCAGCATGTGCTGTCGATGGATGATATGGCTACGCTGGCTGCGGTGGGTTCAGGTTCGGCTGCCGAGTTGGCCCAGGTGGGATGAATAAGTAGTAAGTAGGGTGGGCAACGCTTTTCTGCCCACCACATTGATGATTTGTGAAAGGTGGGCAGAAAAACTTGCCCACCCTACGGATCTTTTCAATGCGCCGCATTGAATGACGCGCGGCAACGAGATAAAAATAAAAATTATGATAATTAAAGTTATGAATCAATCTATTAACATAAAAATACCTTTCACCACTTTGATTATGCTGGGTCTGATCTTGGCTGGGCCGGTTAAGGGGCAAACGACTGAAGATTTTCAAACCTGGGGGAGTGTCACCGCCATTGGCAGTCTGAGTGTATTAAATCCAGACCTACAAAAATTCAAATACTGGCTGGAAGGGCACGGCCGCTTTGGCAATGATACATCAAGGTTTTCCCAAGGCATATTACGCACCGGGCTTGGCTATGCTGTTAATGAAAACACCAGTGTTTGGCTAGGTTATGCGTGGGTTCCGACTGATGAGCCGTTTGCCAAAAAAGCTTTCGACGAAAATCGCATATGGCAACAACTGTTGTGGAGCCATAAATATTCCTTGGCGACAGTGACCAGTCGCAGCCGCTTCGAACAACGCTTTATCCCTGCCGGCAGCCAGGTCGGCTGGCGATTTCGGCAACTGCTTAAAATCTCTGTCCCGCTCTCGTTTGCGCCATCGTTTAGTTTGGTGGCGAGCGACGAATATTTCGCCAATCTCAACAAAACTAACTGGGGTGCGGATGACGGATTTGATCAGAATCGCGCATTTGCAGGGGTTGGTTTTAATTTCGATAAGCATACCAAAACCGAAGTGGGCTATATGAACCAATACATCCGTAAAGCCGTCGGGCCGGATCGGATGGATCATATTTTATCAGTAAATTTATTGCTCAATTATTAAGCTGTAAGTAGCCCACCACATTGATGATTTGTGAAAGGTAGGCAGAAAAACTCGCCCACCCTACCAGACTATTGTGGGAGTGGCTTTAGCCATGACTGTCGCGGCTAAAGCCACTCCCACAGAAGATGAAACTTAATAATTTGTCACAACAAGAAAAATATTATGAATATATCCAATCAAAACATAAATCAATCCAGTCCAGCTCAAATGTGGGCCAGTTCGTGAATGCTCGCCAAACGCTCGCCCATCGCCATCTGGGCGGTTTTCAGGTCGAAAGCCGTTTGCAGATTAAGCCAGTATTGCGGCGTTTGCCCGAAGGCGCGACCGAACAGCAGTGCCAATTCTGCGGTCACGGGACGGGTGCCTTGTACCACATGGGAGATGCGCATGGGCGATACGTTAATCGCACGGGCGAACTCCGCTTGCGAAATAGCCAGCTCGTCCAGCGTTTCGCGCAGGAATTCACCGGGATGAATGGGGGACAGGGTGTTGGTGGATATCATGACAGGCACTCCTCAATGGTAATCGACAATCTCAACGTTATAGGCGTCGCCGTTCGTGTAGCGGAAACACACACGCCACTGATCGTTGATGCGGATGCTCCATTGGCCGATCCTGTCATGACTCAAAGCTTCCAGGCGGTTAGATGGCGGCATACGCAAATCTTCAATACGTGTGGCGGCGTCCACTTGCATCAGGCGCATTGCCGCACGTTTGAGAATCTCGGTGGGCAGACGGTGCGATTTGCCGGTGGCGTAAAAGCGCTCCGTTTCGGTATCGGAAAACGAACGAATCATGCAAATATTATAAACAATTTGTTTATAACGTCAACACGATATTTGGCAGCTTGGGTTAGTAAGGATTCCGTTAAAAATAACTTCCCGAAATCGCAAAATCGCCCGGTAAGCCGTTCGTGCTGAGCCCTTCGTCTACATTCAGGAGAGCCTTGTCGAATCATGAATGGCTTACCGCTCGGAGTGGAATTTTTCCGTCCATCCTTCGACAAGCTCAGGACGAACGGAAAAATTTTCTCGGCACCAGATCGGTAAATTATTTTTTGCCCTATCCTAAGTAGTGCCTGACCGAAAAAGCGATTTTTCAACCGCCCCCTCATTTTTGCCGGTATTCCATCGCCAGCCCGAACCTCTTTTTTCGGAAAATCTGCCTTTG
>JAYTLW010000205.1:0-2306 GCA_043729025.1 Methylobacter sp. | reverse complement strand
ATGAAAGGTGTGTTGAATTTGGTTTCGGTAGGGCCGGGATTTGCCGATTTAATTGTGCCGCGCGCGGTAGCGGCCTTGCAAGACAGCGAGGTGATCGTGGCTTATGAGCTGTATTTGCGCTGGATAGAGCCGTGGATTATGAATAAGGAAATTCATACACCGCCGCTGACTCAGGAACGCGAGCGCGCCTTGCTGGCGATAGAAAAAGCCCGCAGCGGCGCGAAAGTCGCGCTGATTTCCAGCGGTGACATCGGCATTTATGCGATGGCGGCCTTAGCTTTCGATGAAATGCGCGAAGACGACGGCTACGCAGTCAATGTGATCCCCGGCATAACCTCGGCCAATGCCTGCGCCTCGTTATTAGGCTCCCCCTTGTCGCACGATTTTGCCACCTTGAGCCTATCGGATTTACTCTGTCCCTGGGACTGGATAGAGCAGCGCGGACGCCATATCGCCCAGGCCGATCTGGCTTGCGTGCTGTACAACGTGCAAAGCGCCGGTCGCCAGGAAGGCGTGTATCGCATTCTCTCTATCATGCTTGAGTCAAAAGCGCCGAAGACGCTGTGCGGCGTGGTGCGCAATGCCTATCGACCCGGACAGGAAGTCAGTATTCACTATCTGGAAGACCTGCCGTCTTTGCAGTTCGATATGCTTACCACAATCGTGATCGGCAACCGTTTTACCCGGCGCAAGCGCGGCTATATTTTTACGCCGCGCGGCTACAACAGCTGGGCAGCACCTAAACATCAGCCGGTTGCCGAGCAACTACCCGAACAGGCGCTGTGGGTTTTTTCCGGCACCAGCGACGGTAATCAATTGGCTAAGGAATTGGCGCAACTTGGCTATCCGGTCGTGGTGTCCGCCGCGACCGAATACGGCGGCGAAGTGGCAAGCCAGTATTGTTCAGGCGTTTCGGTCTGGGCAGGTCACCCGGGCGCCGAAGCGCAAAGACAGGCGCTAAGCCAACATCAGGCGCGGGGCATCGTCGATGCAACTCATCCTTACGCCACGCTGATTTCCAAGCAATTAATGGCCTTATCGCAAAGCTTAAATATTCCCTATCTGCGCTATGAACGGCCCAGCTCTTTTGTAACCGATACCGGTATTGAGTGCGACTCCGCAGAGCAAGCGGCCGAGCAGGCCATTAGGCTCGGTCGGCGCATTTTTCTAACGACCGGCTCCAAGAACCTGACTACCTTTCTCCAAGCACCGGGAGCCGCCGAGCGCGAATGGTTTGTGCGCCTGACGCCCGAGCCTGAATTCATCCGGAGAGCCATCGATCTGGGCGTGCCGCGCAGCCACATTTGCGCGGTGCAGGGGCCGTTCTCCGAGGCGTTCAACACGGCCCTGTGGCGGGATTTGAACATAGATTGCGTGGTCACCAAGGATTCCGGCGATGCCGGAGGCTTTAAGGCCAAAGTGGCGGCGACAGAGGCATTGAATATTCCCTTGCTGGTGATCAAGCGCCCGAAACTTAAGTATCCGTTAAGCACTTCGACTTTCGACGGAATATTCAAACAATTACAAGCATGACATAGTAAGCACTCAGTCATCAATCACAATGGAACGCAGATGACGCAGATAGATATGATGAACATAGAGTATTCAATAAAATCTTATTTAATCACTGATGTTACGCAGATACTGTGTAGTCAGTTGTTGTGTCGCTATCGCGACGGTTTTTGTTATGGGTTCTCGCACCCGAAGGCGAGATACTTTTCTTTGCTTGGCCAAAGAAAAGTATCCAAAAGAAAGGCCACCCGGTTACCGCTTCACCCTGTGCGCCTCACTTTTAACAGGGGGTTGCCAAAAGGGACTCCTGTCCCCTTGGCAACGCGTGGCATCCCTGCCGCGCCCCTAGCGGGCTTAGCCTGTTAAAAGCCTCGGTGCTCGGCGCGGTAAACGGGATTATGAGGATCTACTGCGTAACATCAGTTATTCATACTTATCAGCGTCATCTGCGTTCCATTTTTGGCAGCTTAGTAGTTACAATTTTTATATTTATTAGACCTTATCATGTCATCTCAACACCTCATTCCAGTCACCCTCGTTACCGGCTTTCTCGGTTCCGGCAAGACCACTCTTTTAAGCAGCCTGATTAAAACCCGGCAAAGCCGCCGCCTTGCCTTATTGATCAATGAGTTCGGCGAAGTGTCCATCGACGGTGCGCTGATGCGCGGCAGCGCTGGCGGCAGCGAGCAGATTCGGATACATGATTTTCCGTACGGCCTGATTGCCTACGGCGATGACGAGCATTTTATCCCGACCCTGCTGGCTATCGCCGAACGCCGGGCCACTGTCGACCA
>JAYTLW010000204.1:0-5264 GCA_043729025.1 Methylobacter sp. | reverse complement strand
CCGCAGAATTCCTGGATATACATTCCCGGTTTGACGTCCCGAACATTAATTTTTTTCAGCATTTGAGTTTTCCAAAATTATTATTTGCCAAAAAATGATACCTGTTCCATCTCAATGACTAACAAAGGGGTCAGGTTACATTACTGCACAAGAAAAACGGAGTCAGCTCCAATGCCTGGAGACAATAGAGAACAGACCACGGTTTTTTGTTAAAAAAGTGGAAGGTTTAAAAAATCTACAGCCGAATCCGTGTCCTATTTTCTAAGCGCTGAGTCTGGTTCAAAACCACATCAACTTAGCCGCCATCACAAACAGCAGCAGCGAAAAATAACGTTTCAATTCCCCAGCAGGCAGTCTGTGCGCGAGCTTTGCGCCTATCGGGGCGGTACAGGTGCTGGTCAGCACGATACCCAGAAAAGAGGGGATATAGATATAGCCCAAACTCCACTCAGGCAGCTGCGACATATCCTTGCCCAATAGCGCATAGCCTAGGGTTCCTACCACGGCTATCGGCAAGCCGCAGGCGCTGGCTATGGCTACCGCATTGCGCATCGGCGTTTGAAAATGCACTAAAAAAGGCACAATCAGTGTGCCTCCGCCGATTCCCAGCAGTGATGACAACAGTCCGATGAGGCCGGATATGCCCAAATCCAACTTTTGAGTGGGTTGCAATTGCCCGGGTTTGGGCTTTAGTTGCATAGCCATTTGCACACCCACGCCTAACAAATAGACAGTAAACAAAAAGCGCAATACGCCGCCGGCTATATGATCCGCGACCACGGCTCCAACCGCTGCTCCGACTATAATTCCCGGCCCCAAAGCCAGCACTTTAGGCCATAATACGGAACCCAAACGATGGTGCGCCAGCACCGAAAAAACCGAGGTGAATACAATAGTCGCCAGTGAGGTTGCCACCGACATGATCATCACCAATTCTGCGGGAAATCCTTGCGCCGCAAACAATATCGCTAAAACCGGCACAATAATCAGGCCGCCGCCTATCCCGAAAAGCCCCGCCATTAATCCCGCGACTGCGCCCAATAAAATACTGGCTAAAAAAATGCTTATCACTTTATTCCCCTGATGATGTATTGGACTGACTGGCGTTAAGGCCATTATGCCTCTTTGAATACGGCTATGCTATGCTAAGCGCATTATTAAACGGCTAGAGTAAGCGAGTGGAAATATACCTTGTAGGCGGCGCGGTGCGCGATAAATTACTGAGGCTACCGGTCAAGGAACGGGACTGGGTGGTGCTCGGCGAGACTCCGGAATCCATGGTGAGGCAAGGATTTAGGCCGGTAGGCAAGGATTTTCCGGTATTTTTGCATCCCGAAACGCAGGAAGAATATGCGCTGGCTCGTACCGAAAGAAAAACCGCGCCGGGTTATAAAGGCTTTACCGTTCACGCATCGCCGGAAGTCAGTCTGGAGCAGGATCTGATCCGACGCGACCTGACCATCAATGCGATGGCCATGACGCCGGAAGGGCAACTGATCGATCCTTACGGGGGACAACGTGATCTTGAACAACGCCTTTTCCGGCATGTTTCACCGGCCTTTGCCGAAGATCCGGTGCGGATCTTGCGCATCGCCCGTTTTTCGTCCCGCTACGCGCATCTCGGTTTCACGCTGGCAGATGAAACCCGAGCTTTGATGCAGTCCATGGTGACGGCAGGGGAAGTGGATCATCTGGTTCCCGAGCGGGTATGGGCGGAACTGGTTAGGGCGCTGGGCGAGCTTACCCCCAGCGCTTTTTTCTATACCTTGAAGGATTGCACGGCGCTGGCTAAAATCTTCCCGGAAATACAGTGTTTATTTGGTGTGCCGCAACCGGAAAAATACCATCCAGAAATCGATACCGGCGTTCATGCGATGCTCAGCTTACAGCAGGCAGCTCTGTTGTCATCGAGTCCGGAAGTGCGCTTTGCAGCCTTAGTCCACGATCTGGGCAAGGGCGTTTCGCCCCAAGCAAACTGGCCGCATCATCACGGCCACGAAACTAAAGGACTGCCCATTCTGGAGCAGCTGTGCGAGCGCTTGCGCGTGCCTAACGCGTTCAAAATACTGGCCTTGCAGGTCATGCAATACCATACTCATAGCCATCGGGTATTTGAATTGCGCGCTGCAACCCTGGTCGATATGCTGGCTGCCTTGGGGGCGCACAAGCCTGAAAATAAAGTGCCCGAGTTTTTGCTGGCCTGCGAGGCGGATGCCAAAGGCAGAACCGGGCTGGAAAACAATCCCTATCCTCAAGCCGAATTGGTGCGCGGCGCGGCCCTGGCTGCTGCATCCATCGACACCTCGTCTATTCTCAATGGCGAACTTAAAGGTGCGCAGATCGGCGAGGCGATACGCCGCTTGCGTATTAAAGCCGTCGCCGAGTTTATTAAACCGGCGTAACGCCGGGCGCCGATTTGAAGGGTGTTGAATAATGCGGCAAAGACCATTATAGTTAAACGCCTTTTGTAACCCCTTGCTTAAATCATAACCATGCCTACTTTCGACATCGTCTCCGAATTCGACAAACACGAGATTAAAAATGCCGTCGACCAAGCCAATAAGGAAGTGACCACGCGCTTTGATTTTAAGGGCACCGACTCCAGCTTTGAATTAACCGACGACAAATTGATCATGGCCTCCGAGTCGACGTTTCAGTTGCAGCAAATGTTCAGCATCGTCTGCGCAAAATTGAGTCGACGCGGCGTGGACATAGCCTGCATGGAGGTCGGCGACCCCAAGCCCGGCGGCAAATCGGTGCGCCAGGAAATCATCATGAAGCAAGGGCTGGATTCGGCCCTGGCCAAAAAAATCGTTAAATTGATCAAGGACAAAAAACTCAAAGTCCAGGCGGCCATTCAGGGCGATCAGGTCAGGGTAACCGGCAAAAACCGGGATGATCTTCAAGAGGTGATTAAAATGCTCAGAGAAGAAAAGCTGGACATGCCTTTGCAGTTTGAAAATTTCAGGGATTAGGACTAGAAATCTTATTAGCCACAGATTTACACTGATAAAACAATGTATTAAGTGGTCTGGCAGTTCACCCAAATAACGCCACAAAGAATCGATGTAAACCGTTTTTCATCTGGGCAAATCCGTGTTCATCCGTGGCTCAACTGCGTTTTTTAGGTATACCCGAGGAACTTTTTATACATAAAATAGCCGATGATGGCGAGGCTGAGCCATACGGTAACTAAAGGCCCAACCACATTATTGTAACTGCTGACCAGATAAAGATAGCCCGAGCTAGAATCGGTATTGAACAAACTGCCATTCATTTTTATTTGCCACACCCAAGCGGCATGACAGCCGATACATAGGCCTAAGCTTTGTTTGACCTGGGTTCTGAGTACGCCAAGAAAAACGCCGACGGCCAGCAAAGACAAAAATGCCGATAGATTTTGTGGATTCAGCACATTGGCAAACGCTTTGCCTAGCAAGATAAAGCCGCTCAATACATTAAAATCCTGCGCGGCTATTGCGGTTTTGCTGTCCAGAAAATGCAGCGCCGCAAAATAAGATGAGCTGATCAAAACTGCCGCCATGACCGGTAGGCGCTTTTTTAAACCGGCCAACAGCATCCCTCGAAAAACGGCTTCCTCAACCGCTGAAATGAGCAGCGCCAACAGCAACGAAAGCACCGCTTTTTCGGCCAGGAATCCAACTGTCCAAGGCTGCGAGTCATCTATAACATTTACGCCGAGCGCATAAAAAACCATAAATATCGGCATCAGGGTAAGCAGTCCCAGCCCGAATCCTTGCACTGAATGTTTTAAAAACAGCGCTTTGTCGGCAAATCCCAGGTCATTTTTGTCGAGCTTCAGGATAGCCATGACCGGGAAAATACTCAGCAGCAAAAATAGCTGCGTTAAACGGATCATGAGTTTTCGCAACAGCGACTGATCGTCTAGTGCCAGTGCGATTACATAGCCTAACAAACAGGCCAGCGATGTCAGCGCCAGCAATACCAGCAAGGGTAACAGCGAACAAACCAGGTATCGTCTCATCGCTGAGGCTCAGTTTCCGGGCGGCTAAGACTGCCAAAATCGCCCCACAGCAGCTGCACGGCGGTTAGAGCCGCAAGCGATGCGGTTTCGGTTCTCAATATGCGGGCGCCTAAACGAACCGGAATAAAGCCGGAGACTTTCGCCAGGTCTCGTTCCTGATTGGAAAATCCGCCTTCGGGGCCGGTCAGTAGTGTCACCCATCGGTTGTGCTCAGGACAGGCTTTCATCATTTCAGGCATTAACTCCGTTAAGGTTGTTTGTGCATAAGGGTCGAGAAATACTTTTAAGCCCTGTTGGCGTACGACCCAATTTTGCAGCGATTCGACTTCCAGCAATTCGGGCAAGGCGGTTCTGCCGCTTTGTTCGGCGGCGTGTTGAACGATTTTTTGCCAATGCAACAAGCGTTGCGGTCTTTTTTCGCCTTTAAATTGCACTACGCAACGCTCGGTCAATAGCGGGGTGATTCGGTTTACGCCTAATTCTACGGCTTTTTGCACCACCAAATCCATCCGGTCACCCCGTGATATGCCCAATCCCAAAGTTACCTGCAACGGCGACTCCACATTGCGGTCACTCCATTGTTCGACGGCTATCAGCACGGCTTTTCGACTGACTTCGCTAACCGTACCCTGATATTCTCCGCCCTGACCGTTAAATAAAATGATGGGGGCGTCTTTTTTCAGCCGCAACACGGTTCTTACATAATGTCCGTTGTCATCATCCAGTTCGATCAGTTTGCCGGTAGATAATAGCGACGGCGTATATAATCTGGAGATCCGCATAATCAGTCCTTAACCGCGTGCTCAATGCCTTGCCAGGCTACCTCGGCAATTAATAATAGCTCATCCTCGCTAACGATATAGGGCGGCATAAAATAAATGACGTCGCCTAAGGGGCGTAATAATACGCCTTTGGACAGCGCGTATTGATAGACTTTAAGTCCGCGACGTTCCTGCCAAGGGTAAGGCTTCCGGGTCTGTTTGTTTTTGACCAGTTCAATCGCCAGGATCATGCCGGTCTGCCGGACTTCTGCGACCTGCGGATGCTCATGAAAACGAAGCGCCGCTTTCGCCATCATATTAGCCAAGGAAAGATTTTTTTCGATAATGTCGTGTTGCTGAAAGATTTCTATCGTTGCCAATCCTGCCCGGCAAGCCAGCGCATTCCCGGTATAACTGTGGGAATGCAAAAAAGCCCTCATGTTTTGATAATCATCATAGAAAGCCTGATACACCTGATCGGTGGTTAAAACCGCCGA
>JAYTLW010000203.1:0-4448 GCA_043729025.1 Methylobacter sp. | reverse complement strand
ATCGGTCTTTACAAAAAAGGTCAGCCGGTAACCAGTTTTCAGGATGGCGAAGAGGGCATAATTATTTTAGATAAAACGCCGTTCTACGCCGAGTCCGGCGGCCAGGTCGGCGACAAGGGCAGCATTATCGCCGATGGCGCGGTGTTTAAAGTCACCGACACCCAAAAACAGGGCGTCAACCTGCTTTTACATAAAGGTAAATTGATTTCCGGAACCCTGACCCATGGTCAGGCGTGCGATGCCCGCGTCAGCGCCGCAGACAGAAAGGCTACCGAGCTTAATCATTCGGCGACGCATTTGCTGCACGCCGCATTGAGACAGGTTTTAGGCGATCATGTCACCCAGAAAGGCTCTTTGGTAAATCCCGAACGCTTGCGTTTTGACTTTGCTCATTTTGAGCCGGTAACGGCTTATGAAATCAGCACCGTTGAACGGATCGTTAATGAGCAGATACGCTTAAATAATCCGGTTAGCGCAGAGATCATGGCCAAAGATGACGCGGTGAACGCAGGCGCCATGGCCTTGTTCGGAGAAAAATACGGCGATGAAGTCAGGGTTTTAAAAATAGGCGCATTTTCAACCGAGTTGTGTGGCGGTACGCATGTCGAACGTGCCGGGGATATAGGTTGCTTTAAAATCATTAACGAAACCGGTGTGGCGTCGGGCATTAGGCGTATCGAAGCGGTAACCGGCGGGGGTTGTTTCGATTTTATAACGGCTCGCGACCAGGCGCTTAGCCTTATTGCCGGATTGCTAAAAAGCGCACCGGAAAAAGCGCCGGAAAAAGTCGAGCAGTTGATGGAGAAAAGCCGACTGTTGGAAAAACAGCTGGAGCGCTTGCAGGCAAAACTGGCCAGTTCTGCGGGCAATGAGCTTGGCGCTCAGGCTGTCGATGTCGATGGCATCAAGGTATTGGCCGCCAAGCTTGACGGCGTCGACCCCAAATCCTTGAGAGACATGGTCGAGCAGTTGAAGAACAAATTAGGCAGCGCCGCTGTGGTATTGGCAGTCGTCGAGGGCGACAAAGTCAGCTTGATTGCCGGGGTAACTAAAGACCAGATGGGGCGGATAAAAGCCGGTGATCTGGTCAATTTTGTCGCCACTCAAGTCGGCGGCAAAGGCGGCGGCAGGCCCGATATGGCGCAGGCCGGCGGCAACGATCCGTCCGGCTTGGCCGACGCATTGGCCAAGGTTCCGACCTGGGTGCAAACACAACTTGGAGCGTAAAGGTTTTATTAAATGGCATTATATGTATACAAATTTGGCGGCACCTCAGTAGGTACTGTCGAACGCATTCAAGCGGTCGCCGCAAAGGTTAAAAAAGCTCATGACCTGGGCGATCAGATTGTCGTCGTGGTTTCCGCGATGAGCGGCGAAACCAATCGCCTGGTGGCCTTGGCAAAAGAAATTCAGCACCACCCCAACGAGCGGGAAATGGATGTGTTGCTGTCAACCGGCGAGCAGGTCACCGTTGCCTTATTAAGCATGGCTTTGCATGAACTGGGTTGCGATGCCTGTTCTTATACCGGCAGTCAGGTAAAAATCCTGACCGACAGCAGTCACACCAAAGCGCGGATTCGCGAGATAGACGATGCCCGCATCCGAGCCCATCTTGACCAAGGCAAGATAGTGGTAGTCGCCGGTTTTCAGGGTGTGGATGAACACGGCAATATCACTACCTTGGGGCGCGGAGGCTCCGATACTACCGCAGTGGCCTTGGCGGCAGCCTTGAAAGCCGATGAATGTCATATTTACACCGATGTCGACGGCGTTTACACCACCGATCCCAGAGTAGAGCCAAAAGCACGTCGGCTGGATAAAATCACTTTTGAGGAAATGCTGGAAATGGCAAGCCTTGGCTCAAAAGTATTGCAGATCAGATCGGTAGAATTTGCCGGTAAATATAATGTTGCGTTACGCGTATTGTCATCATTTAAAGAGGGTAAGGGTACGCTCATTACCTACGAGGAGTCACAAGTGGAAAGTGCTTTAATTTCAGGAATCGCCTTTAATCGGGATGAGGCTAAATTAACCATTACCGGCGTACCTGATTTGCCGGGGGTTGCGTTTAAAATTTTGGGACCGATTGCCGACGCCAATATCGAAGTCGATATGATTATCCAAAATATCGCCGACGATGCGACCACCGATTTTACCTTTACGGTGCATCGCAACGATTATCAGCGTGCGAAAACCTTGCTGGATAAGACCTGTGTTGAGCTGAAAGCCAGGAATGTGACCGGTGACGACAGCATCGTCAAAGTATCGATTGTGGGCGTAGGCATGCGTTCCCACGCCGGCATAGCCAGCACTATGTTTAAGGCGCTGGCTGATGAAGGCATCAACATCAGAATGATTTCAACATCCGAGATTAAAATATCGGTCGTTATCGATGAAGATTTTCTAGAATGTGCAGTCAGGGCGTTACATGCGGCATTCGAATTAGGCCAGGTAGTAGAATCTTAGGCTTTATTTGTAAGAAAAAGCTGCTATAATTGGCCGTCTTGGTTGGATGCTGTTTCAGAACAGCACGCTTTTAACATATATAGGGAGTAGCCATGCTTATCTTGACTCGTCGGGTAGGAGAGACTTTGATGATCGGTGATGAAGTGACAGTCACTGTTCTAGGAGTCAAAGGAAATCAGGTTCGCATAGGTGTTAACGCACCCAAAGAAGTATCTGTACATAGGGAAGAGATCTACGAAAGGATCAAAAAAGAACAGGGTGGGCCGACCGGCCTGACTGGATCTGAAGACTAAAATCGCAGCAAGGTTTTTATGGGTGCCAGAAGTTCGCAAACAATGGGATTGTGAGCGTAGGATTAAGTAGGGTGTAAAGTATTTCACTAAATGTTGTTTAGGATACAACCCGCATTTGCACCTTAATCGTAGATATTTTTTTTGAGAGGGAAATTCTCAAGCATCTCTATCTCTAAGCACAAGACTGTAGCTTAAAGAGATATATCATCTAATTGGAGAGTTGGCCGAGCGGCTGAAGGCGCTCCCCTGCTAAGGGAGTATGGGTTTTATCGCCCATCGAGGGTTCGAATCCCTCACTCTCCGCCATATACTCAAAATAACCGATTGTTTTTAAAGGCAAATCGGTTTTTTTATATCTGCTTGCCCCACCCCTTGCCCCACCTTTGGCGCTGACTCGGGTTGAACTTCGTTGAATAAACTTCCGGCAACTTCTGCCGACTACCCAGGATTTCAGAAGGCTTGTGTTGAAAGCATCATCTTACTTGATCGTTGGTTAATTAATTTTCTTGTCATTGCAAATATAAACAAACTCCCATTGCGGATCAAGTATCATTACGCCGCTTTTTACCTCGCACAACTTAGTTGCATTTTCTTTGGTTAGGTAGCCATTAGCTACGCCGGTAAATCTTCCTTTGTCATCCTGGATATTAACACCACCAAAGGTTGCTCCCTTAATTGCCCCACTCCTAAACGATTGCCCTATGGATGGGGTAATCATGACTTTGCTAATGTCTTTCCTATCAAATATGCGATAGGTATATCCATCATGGTCGTATTCGGTTTTATCAACATCACCATATGTTTTTATGACATAACCCATATTCCCACATCCGACCAGAGCCAAGCACGCCGCTGTAATAATTATTTTATTTTTCATGTTGTTTAACTGTTTTTATGGTTTGATCGTAAAGTGTAGACGCTGAATAGATTTTGTTATATTGACGGTTTAATTATGCCACCTTGCAGGTAGAAGAATATATGTACCCAATGAACTAAGATCAGCATCACTTATTTCAATATAAGGTCTGTGCGCCGATCCGAATGCCATGCCTTTATTTAACTCAAGGCGCATTTTCTGCCCGATATGCGGACATTTCATAAGCCTAAGAAAGCGACTGGTAAGACTCAAGTTACATTACATTGTGCAGAGCCAATAAGAAGAACGCCACTAAGATGTTTGACCATGTCCTCTACATTGGAAAACCGCTCTAAACCTGGATTTAGTTTTATTTGTCGATCACATTTTGATCTAGATGAGCATCACTCGACGGCATCCTTTTACGAAGGATCGCGATAGCAGTGTTAATCCGTGAAACACTAATGCCTTGACCGTTATCAGTCGTGAATGAAAATGCGTGAGTTCGGCCATCGTTTAATTCTACAACAATACGTTGGCTTGCCCCCCATACTCGTCGACGGACATCTTTAGCCTCTGAATACTTTATTTTAAGTAAAACTTGATATTTTTGTTCGTCAGGTTTCCAGCCCAGAACCAATAAGCAAGATTCTTGTAGTATAAGAATTCCAGGTCGAATATCTCCTGATAAACTAAAAGAACTAAAATTATACTCATCCTCTCCGGGGTACCACTCAATACGTCCCGCTTGCAAAATTGGCCCTGACCCAAGATCGACGGAATTTCTTATTGTTTTTTCAAATGCTGGTTCGCCGATTGGTCCAACATTTGTG